>JBJXFX010000024.1:0-29801 GCA_046152925.1 Dehalococcoidia bacterium | reverse complement strand
GTCATCGACCCCGGCCCGAGGCCCCGCGCGGCGCAATCGTTCGCGACCCGCATCAGGCCCTCGTTCACCGGGGTGGGCACACCGTGCAGGCGGCCAAGGAGGACGATTTCGCCGTTCAGGTAGTCCGCCTCCACATCGCGCTTGCCGCGCTGGAGGCTCTGCCAGGTCGAGCCGCCGGGGCGGAAGTTGCCGGTCAGCGGGTTCATCGTCAGCAGCTCGCCGCGGCGCGCGCGGTCCTCGGCGGCGCTGATGTAGGCGATCCCGGCGGCTTTGTAGCACGCCTCGGCTTCGTCCCGCGCCGCATGGGCGATCGCGCGCGACCCCTGCCCGGAGCCACAGATCGCCTCAACCGCGTTCGTCAGGTTCACCAGCCAGAGCTTCGTGTACTTGTGGGCCATCACGTTCGGGATCGGGTTGCTGCTGAAGGTCGCCCCCGCCAGCGCGGCCGAGATCGCTTCCGCGGTCGCGTCGACGCCCGCCGGGTAGCGCCCGATATCGAGGATCCCGGAGACCGGGTAGGAGTCGGCGATGACGACGCCGGGCTCGAGGTGCGATGCGGGCATCCGCACCGGGGCGGCGTAGACCTTCGAAAAGCGGCGCAGGCAGAGGCGCTCGCTTTCGACCCCGTTCTGGACACAGACGACCGCGGGGAGGTCGCCCGCCGCGGCGCGAAGCGCCTCGACGGCGCCCGCCGTGTCTTGGGACTTCATACAAAGGAGGACGACATCGCCCTCGCGGAAGGCTATCTCGCTGGGGTCGCCCACCGCCGGGATGGGGAGGCGGACGAGGCCGTTGACATCTTGGAGCCCGAGCCCGTCCTTGCGGATCGCCGCCAGGTGCGCGCCGCGCGCGATGAGGACGACCTCGTGGCCTGCTTGAAAGAGCCGCGCGCCGGCCACTCCGCCGACAGCGCCCGCGCCATAAATGATGAATCTCATGGGCGGAGTGAACCGGAAGGCGTGGCCGCGCGCAAGCGCCGCGTCGGGGACTTCGTGCAACCGCCCCCTCACCTTGATCCCTCCCCCGCGGGGGAGAGGGAGGGACTGCGTGCCGCGGATCAGCCCACGCGTCTGGCCACGCCCAGACAACGAAGCTCTCGGCGGGAGGCGCCCAGAGTGGAGACCCTTTCCCCGCGAGGGAGAGGGGGATTTATTTCTCTTGATTATGACAATCGCCTTTCAGGAGCCCGTCGGGCGGCACGCGGATGCGCCCCACGCAGTCGCGGGCCTTGGCGGAGAGGGATGGTTCGGGTGAGGGCGGGCGCGTCGCACCCCATTGTCGCTTCGACGCGCTGCTCGCCGCGTCAAGACCTCCCCAAGGTGTTCAGACACACCCCAGGCCCCGCGCTAGACGATTCCGGGATGCCTCGGTTCCGCGCCCATCCGGCGGAGGACGTCCTGGTAGACCTGGAGGTCCTGGGCGCCGGTCAACAGGAAACGGTCGTCGAAGATCATCGCCGGCGTGCTCGCGACGCCCTTCGCGCGGGCGATCTCCGTGCAGCGGTCGACGAGGCCCGCGTACCGCCCAACCAGCGCCTCGAAGCGGAACTCCTCGGGGTCGAGGCCAGCGCCCGCGGCGATGCCATCGAGCACCGCAAGGTCGCCGATGTCCCGGCCGCCCGAGAAGTACGCCTCGAAGAGCGCCGCATGCACCGCCTGGAAGGCGCCGCGGTCGCGGGCGAACTCGGTCAGCTCCAGGGCCCGGTGGGAGTTCGAAAGCCAGCGGACGGAACCAAGTGTGATCCCCGCCTCGGCTGCGTAGGACTTGAGGTGCTCGCCATACGCCGGGCCGCGGCGCGCGATCACCGCCTCCAAGCTGCGCCCTTCCTTGGGCGTCTCCGGGTGGAGCTCGAACGGCCACCAGGTGACGTCGACCTCGAACTGGCGCGAGAACTCGTCGACCCGACGGGCCGCCACGTAGCACCAGGGTCAGATGTAGTCGGAGATGACGGTGACCTTCATGCCCATTTGCCGCATCCTAGCCGCTGGCGGCGTCCGTCGCGACCCCTGCGGCCGCCAGGGCGCCGGCGATGCGCTCGCCGGCCTCGGGGCCCGGGTCCATCTCGAAGGTCATGACGGCGATGCCATCGATCAGCGGCGACGCCGCGAGTTCGGCGATCAGCTCTTCGAACGGAGGCCCGGCCGGCTCCGGGATCCCGAGACGCGCGGCAAGCTTGCGCCCCGCATCTGCCGAGGGCAGCGGCATCACCATCGCGACGACGCGCGCGCCGGGAAACCGCTCTTTCACCGCCTCCGCTGACGGACGAACGTCCGCGTGCGCGAAGACCGGCTGCGTCTCGACGTAGGTCGCCCCGGCGGCCAGCTTGCCGAAGAGGTTGCGGCGCGCCGCGCCGGTGTCGCGTGCGTACTGATTCAAGGTCGCCCCGAGGCGCGCGCCGGGCAGCAGGTCGCGGGCGATCGCCACCGCCTCACGGATCGGCAGGCCTGGCCCTTCCGAGTCGTGGTCACCCTTCAAGGCGAGCAGGTCGTGGAGCCCAAGGGCGGCGGCGCGGAGGACCTCCGCTTCGACCTGGTCTCGCGTCCGGCCGTGGGTGACCAGGTGCCAGATCGGGGCGAACCCCGCGGCAGCGAGCTCCGCCGCCGCTTCCAGGCTCGACTGGCGGCCAGGCCGCTGGATGACGTCGACGGCGCCGGCCAAGCGCCCCAGGAGGGCCGCACGGCGCACCAGGACGTGCGGCAGCGAGCGCTGCGGCGGCGTGATCTCAAGCGCCACTGCCAGCTGTCCCGGCCCAGAAGGTCCCCAGAAGTCCATCGTTGCTGTAGCGTCGCGCGTCGGCCGCTGCCGGTCGAGCCCCCGCGGTTAGGCGAAGCTTCCGCGCGCCCCGCGCAGGCGCGGGTCGAGCAGGTCGCGCAGCGCGTCGCCGAACATGTTGAAGCTGAAGACCGCGATCGCGATCGCCAGGCCGGGCCAGATCGCCTGCCAGGGGTGGTCGATCGCGACACGCTGCCCGAGGTTCAGCATGTATCCCCAGGTCGGGCGGTCGTTCTGCGTGATCCCGAGGCCCAAGAAGCTCAGGGCCGACTCCGCGAGGATCGTCCCGCCAAGGCCGATGGTCGCCTGCACCATCAACGGCCCGAAGATGTTCGGCACGACGTGGCGGGCCATGATCCGGAGATCGGTCGCACCGATCGTGCGCGCGGCTTCGATGAACTGGGCGCTGCTCATGCCGAGGACGGCCGCGCGGATCACGCGCGACCCGCCGACCCCGCCGAGGATCCCCAGGATCATCACGAGCTTCCAGACGGTCGCCCCACCGATCATGTTCGGCAGCGCGAGCAGCACGACGAGCGGCGGGAAGGCCATCACGGCGTCGACGAAGCGCTGCACGACCGAATCGAACATGCCACGGAAGTAGCCGCTGGAGACGCCGATCGCCAGCGCGACGAACGAGCTGAGGACGACCGCGCCGAACCCGACCTGGACGGCGACGCGCGTCCCCCAGATCAGGCGGCTGTAGACGTCGCGCCCGAGCGTGTCGGTGCCGAGCGGCGTCGAAGTCGAGCCGGTCAGCGTTTGGCCTTTGGTGACCTCGACCCCCGCGACGGTCAGCCCCGCCTCCGTCTTCACGGGGCAGAGGAAGCTGTCCTGCGGGCCGAAGCAGTAGCTCGCATGGCGGTCGCCCACGATCTTGCCGGGGTCATGCTTGTCGAAGAGTTGCGGCGCGATGGCGATCGCCACCATCACGACGATCACGAGGAGGCCGGCGAAGCCCATCGGCTTACGCCGGGCTAGCGTCGCCAGGAAACCGAAGACCCGGCTCGCGAAGCCTGGCGCGGGCCGTTCGAGCTGGGATGGGATGGGGACGGCGGCTGCGTTGGCCATGGCGGTTACACCTTCGCCCGTGGGTCGAGCAGCGTGTAGCTCACGTCGACCAGAAGGTTGATCAGGATGACGGCGACCGCGAAGAAGAGCGTCACGGCCTGGACCGGGGCGAAGTCGCGCTGGGCGACCGAGTAAACCAGGTAGCTGCCGACACCCTGGAGCGTGAAGAGGCTCTCAAAGATCACGGTCCCGCCGATCAGGTTCGCCATGGCGAGGCCGAGGATCGTGATCACGGGGAGCATCGCGTTGCGCAGCGCGTGCCGGCTAATCACCATCCGCTCGCGCATGCCCTTCGCCCACGCGGTGCGGATGTAGTCCTGGCGCAAGACGTCGAGCATCATCGTCCGGGCGTAGCGCATGACCGAGGCGGAGGTCGCGAGCGAGAGGATGAACGCGGGCAGAGCGTACTGCTGGAGGTTCTCCATGGGGTCCGACCAGAACTGAGTCTTGTCGAGCGGCGGGATCCAGCTGAATTGGATCGCGAACAGGGTGAGCACCAGGGTGGCGACGTAGAAGCCGGGCACGGAGAGCCCCGCGATCGCGAACGAACGCAAGAAGTAATCGGGCCACCGATCCTGCCGCATCGCCGAATACACGCCGATCGGCACACCGATCACGATCGCGAAGAGGATCGCGAAGAGCGCCAGCTGCAAGGTCACGGCGATCTTGGGGCCGAGCTCCGCGGATACGGGCTCGAACGAGAGCGCCGACGACCCGAGGTCGCCGGTCAATACGTTCCCGATCCACTTGAAGTACTCCACGTAGAACGGGTTATCGAGGCCGTATTCGGCTCGCACCTCCTTCGCCGCTTCCTCCGTGAACGACTCGCCGAGCCGCGCCGTGACCACGGCATCCGGATTGATCCGGATCATGCCGAAGGCGAGGAAGGAGACAATGAAGAGCGTGGGGAGTGAGAGGACGATGCGCCGGGCTGCGAACTTCCACATAGCGAGGCCGCCTTGCAAGCCGTAGAGGGCCGCCATCGTGAAGGCGGCCCTCTACGGCGATCACGGAGCGCTTAGGCCTTCTTGAACCAGTAGTTCTCGGCCGGGTTGTAGCCCGCCGCGAACGGCGAGGCCTTGACGTTCTGGAGCGTCGATGAGGCGACGCCGAACCCGATCCGCGAGCCAGCCCAGGCGGGACCGGGGTTGTTGATGATGTCGCGCTGGATCTCGAAGACGAGGGCCTGGCGCGCCTTCGTGTCGTAGAGGGTCGCCTGCTTTTCAAGCTTCGCGTCGAGCTCGGCCGACCCGAACTTGCCATAGTTGCGGCTGCCCTTGGTTGTGTGGTGGTAGATCAGCAGCTGCGCGTCCGGGTAGGGGCCGGAAAGGAAGAGCGTCGAGGCGAGGTTGTACTCGCCGCGGATCTCGCGCTGGAGGAAGACCGAGAAGTCGTTGCCGATGTTCTCCGTCTTGAGCTTGATCCCGATTTCGGCGAGGTTGCCGACGAACACGTCGTTCAGGAGGTCGGCCTGGAAGGCGGTCACGGTCGTGATCGTCTCTTCGAAGCCGTCCGGGACGCCGGCGGCCGCGAGCAGCTTCTTCGCCTCGGCGAGTTCCTGGGCGCGCGTGCCGAAGCCCGGCATCTTCGCGAGCTCAGCTTCGGGGAGCACCCAGCTTTTGGCGGCCGGGCTCATCGGCCCTCCGGGGATCCCGGCGCCCGCGAACACCTTGTCGTAAACCTGCTTGCGGTCGATCGCCCGCCAGATCGCCTGGCGGATGCGGGGGTCCTTGTAGCGTTCCTTCGTGTGGTTGATCAACAGGCACTCGCGCGTCGGGTTCGGCGCCGAGACGATCGTATACTTCGGGTCCTTGTCGAACTGCTTGACGAGGTCGACCGGGAGGTCCGTGGCGTCGACTTCGCCGGCCTTGAGGGCGTTCGCCTTCGCCTGGTTGTCGGGCTGGTGGGTGTACTTGTTCCCGTCCACCCAGGCGACGTCCTTCTTCCAGTAACCGTCGGCTCGCTTCTTCATTTCGAAGCCGGCGCCGGCCTGGTAGCTGACGAGCTCGTAGGGGCCGGAACCGACCACGTCCTCGGGCTTCTGGACGGCTTCTTCCCCGCGGGAGGAGATCTCCTTGGGGAGGACGAGCTCGTACTGATCGCTCATCACGTTGAGGAGGTCGGCCTGCGGCGCCTTGAGCTTGAACTTGAGGGTCGTCGCGTCGACCGCGGTAATCGTGTCGACGTTCGCGTAGTTGCCGGAACGCGGCGACTTCGCGCCAAGGCCCTTGATCCGCTCGAAGGTGAGCTTCACGTCTTCCGCGCTCACGGTGCGGCCGTTGACGGGCGCCTTGTTCTGGAATTTCGCGTCAGGCCGGATCTTGAAGGTCAGGTCCGTGCCATCGCTCGCCACTTCGGGCATCGCCTGCGCCAGGTCCGGCTCGGGGAGGCCTGTATCGATGTTGAAACGGACGAGGAAGTTGCCCGCCCAGTGCCAGATGACGCCGGACTCGAACGGGGTGTTCGTGCGGTGCGGGTCCAAGAGCCCACCGATCGGGCCGCCGATGTAGCGGTAGGTGCCGCCGGCGACGGGCTTCGCTGTCTGCGCGGTGGCCGAAGCCGTTGCCGCAGCGGTGCCGGTCCCGGCCGGGGAGGCGGTGCCGGCCGGCTCGTCGTCGTCATCGCCGCAGCCGACAAGGGCAAAGCCCGCGAGGCCAGCTGCGGCCGCGCCCCCAGAGGTGAGGACGCGCCGCCGGCTAGCCGGCCGGGTCCACCAGCGATTCCAGTAATTCGAAGCCATCGAGTCCCCCTTCGGAGCGTCACGTGTCTTCCACTCGGTACGAGCGCCCCGTCGTGGAGGATTCTTCACACGTTCGGCCGTGAACGCAATATGTAGAACCGAGCCGATAGGCCCGGCCTATCGGCCAGACCGCCGGATCAACCCGTCGCTGCCTCCCCGAGCAGATGGCGGCGCGCCTCGGCGACGACGTAGAGCGAGCCCGTGATGCAGACGAGGTCGTCCTCCTTCGCATAGGCGAGGGCGGTGTCGAGGGCGGCCGGCACCGATTGTTCGGCGACCGCCATCGGACCGAGGAAGCCGACCTCCTGGATCATCACGTAGGGGTCCATCGCCCGCGGGCTCGCGAAGCTCGTGCAGACGATGAGCTCGGCCATTTTCGCGAGCTGGAGGCCCATCGAGCGCACGTCTTTGTCGCGCATCGTGCCGATCACGAAGAACGCACGCTTGAAGTCGAAGTACTCCCGCAGCGCCGTGGCGAGGGCGGCGGCGCTCTCGCCGTTGTGCGCGCCGTCGGCCACGACCAGCGGCTTCTGGCCCATGACCTCCAACCGCCCTGCGATGTGGGCATGGACGAGCCCTTCGCGGATCGCCGCGTCGCTCAGCGTATGACCGCGCCGGCGCAGGGCGTGGGCCACCGCGACTGCCGTCGCGGCGTTGTCCAGCTGGTGATGGCCGAGCATCCGCGTCCGCAAGTCGAGCTCCCCCTCCGGCGTGTGCAGCCGGAACGACTGCCCGAAAGGGAAGTGCTCCAGAGGCTCCACCTGGTAGCTGGCGGCGACTTCGACCAGTTCGGCGCCGACCGCCTCGCAGCGCGCGCGCACGACGTCGACGACAGCGGGGTCGCGCTGGGGCGCCAGCACACAGGTGGCGCCGGCTTTCACGATGCCAGACTTGTCGCGGGCGATCTCGGTCGTCGTCGACCCGAGGATCTGCGTGTGTTCGAGCGAAATGGGCGTAATCACTGCGACGTCGGGCGCCACGAAGACGTTCGTCGCGTCGAACGTGCCACCTAGCCCGACCTCCACGACCTGCCAATCGACGCGCGGCACCTGGGCACGCATCAGCCAGAAGTACAGCGCGGTGAGCACGCCGAAAGTGCTGACCGCGCCATGCACGCTCTCTTGCTCGGCGTCGACAGCGTGCTTGATCGCGCTCAGGCCGGCGGCGAACTCCTCGGGCGAGATCTGGCCGCCATCAAGGGCGATGCGCTCGGTGTACTCGTGGAGGTGGGGGCTCGTGTAGAGGCCCGTGCGGAAGCCAGCGCGGTCGAGGATGCTCGCAACCATCGTCGAGGTGCTGCCCTTGCCTTTTGAACCCGTGACGTGGACGGTGTGGCGCCCGAGATGAGGGTCGTTGAGCCGCGAAAGCAACGACCGCATGGAGGCGACGCCCATGTGCGGGTCCGCCGAGCGCTGGACGCCGCGCTCCATATCCGAGAACGAAAGCAGGTATTGGATCGCTTCGCCGTAATCCATCCGTCGATTACACCCGACCGGCCGGGCTCGATGCAAAGCTCAGAGGCTGAACAATTCCACGATGTGGCGGTGTGGCTCCAGCCCGCGCATCAAGACGACCCGCCGCGGCCGAAGCGCGAAGAGTTGGCCGCGCTCGGTGAAGGTGGCGGCAGTCTCACTCTTCGCCCGAATGGCTTCGAGGAGCGGAGCGTAATCGGATGAGTCCTTGCGGATCGGCTCCGTCATCCCGACGACGACCAGCCGGTCGAACGCGTTCCAGTCCGTGTGGACGGTTTCGCGGTTGTCGATCAGGAACGAGGCCTCGGGCGTCGCCAAGAGGTTGCGCGTGTGCTGCGGCGTGAGGCCGCTGCCGAAAAGGACGGTGCCGTCGGGGCAGAGGTGGAAGAGCACGTAGGTCACGTAGGGCGTGCCGTCTTCGGCGTGGGTGGTCGCCAGGGTGCCGCCAGGCTGGCCCAAGGCAAGCTGGTGGCCATAGGCGAGGACTTCATCGGGCGTCATCTCGGTCACGGTTCCGCATCCTACGGGTCAGGCGGTGATTGGGCATCCATCCCAGCTGACGAGGCATGAGGAACGAGGCATGCGGAATGAGCCATGAGCGGCGGGTGTCCTCTCCAGCACCGCCAACAAGGCGGCGAGTTGCGGTAGGATCGGCGGGATGAGGCGTCTCTCGCAGTACACCACGGTCGTCACGCCAAACGGAGCGCTGTTCCTCGCCTATGCGCCTGCGATTGAGGGCTGTCACGCACTCGGCGCGACACCGGAAGCGGCGCGCGATGAGCTCCAAAACGTCTTCGACATGATCCTGGAGGAGTGCGACGAGCGCGGCGAAGCCCTTCCGCCGGAGTCCCAAGCCCCGAGTGAGGAGACAAGCGGTCGCACGTCCACGCGGTGACGCCTTCCCGCCAACGCAGCGTATCCTCTCCCGCACCGCCACCGGGAGGCCGCCATGCAGTACTCCGAGTATCAGTTCCTCCGCGTCGCGACCGGCGATGACGGCGTCGCGCTGGTCACCATCGACCGGCCCGAGGTGCTCAACGCGACGAACGACCGCCTCCACTGGGAGCTCACCCAGATCTGGGGCGACCTCGACCGCGACCCCGCCGTGAAGGTGTCTGTGGTCACCGGCGCCGGGCGCGCCTTCAGCGCGGGCGGCGACCTCGATGACCTCATCCGGCGCGCCGAGCTGCCCGCCGAGGAGCGCTTCGAGGCGATCGTCGCGCTGATGAAGGAGGCGCACGACCTCGTCTACAATATCGTCAACGCGGAGAAGGTGATCGTCTCGGCGATCAACGGTGTCGCCGTCGGGGCCGGCCTCGCGGTCGCGCTGATGGCCGACATTTCGGTCATTGCCGAGGACGCACGGCTGACCGACGGCCACGCCCGCCTCGGCGTCGCCGCCGGGGACCACGCGGCCATGATCTGGCCGCTGCTCTGCGGCATGGCGAAGGCGAAATACTACTTGCTGACGGCTGACTTCATCGACGGCCGCGAGGCCGAGCGCATCGGCCTCGTGAGCAAGGCCGTCGCCAAAGAGCAGGTGCTCGACGAGGCGCTGACGATCGCGCGCGGGCTCGCCGCCGGCCCGCAGTTCGCGGCCCGGTTCACGAAGCGCGCGCTGAACCAGTGGCTGCGGCTCGGTGGGCTCGCCTCATTCGACTACTCGCTGGCGTTGGAGATGCTGGGCTTCTTCGGGGCCGACCCGGGCCAGGGCGCCGCCGCGATCAAAGCACGCTGGACGCGGTAAGCGAGCGCGCTCCGTGCGCGCGCACCCGTAAAGGCTGGCCTCCGCACCGTTTCGCGTTGGCCCGGCGGCGGTAGGCTCCGTCTCCATACATATATGTACGCGGGGGCGCTCAGTGGAGACACAGCTCAACGACAAGGTGCAGGCGCTGCTCCAAGACCAAATCCGGCGCGGCACGCAGCTTGGCACGCAGGTCTGCGCCTACCGCCACGGCGAGGTCATCGTTGACACTTGGGCGGGCGAGTTGGGCCCCGAGGACAGCCGGCCGGTCCAGGCGGACTCGCTCTTCAGCTGCTTTTCGACCACGAAGGGCGTGGCCGCGACCGCGCTGCACATCCTCGCCGACCGCGGCGTTATCGATTACGACGCGCCGGTCGCGACGTACTGGCCGGCATTCGCCCAAAACGGCAAGGGCGCAATCACCGTCGCGCAGGCGATGAGCCACCAGGCCGGCCTCCACGCGGTCCCGAAGCCGCAAACGGTCGAATTCCTCGCGGACTGGGACGCCGGGCTGCGGTGGATCGAAGAAGGCACGCCGGCCTGGGAGCCGGGCACGGCGACGGGCTACCACGCGATGACCTACGCATGGGTCGTGGGTGGAATCGTGCAGTACGCCTCTGGCCGGCACATCCGCGACGTCATCCGCGAGGAGATCGCTGAGCCGCTTGGGGTCGCCGATTCGATGTTCGTGGGCATCCCGGACGGGCTCGAGGCGCGGCTCGCGTCGCTCCAAACGCCCGACCCAGCCTCTCGCCAGCCTATCCCGTTGCCGCCCGACCACGACATGTTCAAGGCGATGCCGATGGACGGCCCACGGATCGACTACAACGACATGCGGGTGCGCAAAGCCTGTCTCCCTTCGGCGAATGGGCACTTCAGTGCCCGCGCCCTGGCCCGGATGTATGCCGCGCTGGCGAACGGCGGGGAGGTCGACGGCGTCCGGATCGTTTCGCCGGGGCGGATCCCGGAGATGCACCGCTGCCTGGTCGCAACACCGGACCGCGTGATCATGATGCCGATCCGCAAGGGGATCGGTTTCTTCCTCGGCGGCCCGGTGAACGGCATGTGGGGGGCGCAGGGCCCTCGCGAAAGCTGCTTCGGGCACCCCGGTGCGGGCGGCTCAATCGCGTTTGCCGACCCCGAGGTGGGGCTCAGCATCGCGGTCACGATCAATAAGATGCTCACGACGCTCACGGCCGACGGGCCGACCTTCGAGATCTGCGAGCTGATCCGCAACGAGCTGGGCATTAACCAGGCGTAGGACGGTCGCCTCGATCACCGGTCAGAACCGCGACTGCAGGGAGCGGGTGTGGCGCTCATCGCGAGGCGCTCGCACTCTCAGGCGGCTCCGTCCTGAGACTCAACGTGGACGCCGCCAGCGTGGCCACGATACCCGCCCCTTAGAGTCGCGGTTCTATTGGGCTCTAGGCGTGCTCGCCGAGGAGCGGGGCACGACGCCAGGGGCCGGTCTCGGCCTCGGCGCAGAGGAAGGTCGAGGCCGCGAACGGCAGGGTCGTGCCGTCGCCCATGTCGACCTCGCGCCAGAACATCCGCGCGGCGAGGTGGTCGTTATCCACCAGGTCTTGCGGGTAGTTGACCTCCGAGATGATCAAACCCCGCGCCTGCGCCCCGTGGAAGAACTCGCTCGCGGTCTTGGTCCCGATGAACCGGCTGAGCACCTCGGAGATGTGGCCCGCCTCGTCCCGGAAGGTTTCCGGGACGAAGTACTTCGGGTCGGTGAGGTCTTCGGCCATGCCCGACTCTTCCATCCAGGCGACGAGGTTCATCCAGGCCGGGGGCGGGACGTTGACGAGCTGAGCGTTGATGTAGCGGCCGTCCTTCGCACGGTGCTGCCAGGGCGGGGTCGGGCCGGGGCTGGCGTGGCGCCCGGTGCGGCGGGTCGAGAGCTTGCCCGTGTAGTCCCAGGTCGGGAAGGCGTTCTCGGTCATCGCCGCGCAAGCCTCGTGGACCGAGATGCCAAGCTCGCCGCCGCCCCAGGCGTCACGCGCATGCAGCCGGGCCAACGCGGCGATGAACGCCCAGGTGCCGGCCATGTGATAGGCCTGCTCGCCCGTCGGGGCCAAGGGCGGCGTGTTCGCGATGTCGTCGTAGCCGCAGATCATCATCTGGCCGCCGAGCGCGAGGTGGACCAGGTCCGACCCGGCGTAGCCAGCCCAGGGACCGTCGGGCCCGAACGGCGTCACCGAGACGCGGACGAGCTGCGGATGCTTCGCGGCCAAGCCCTCGGCTGCTTCGTCGCCGGCATCGAGGAGGACATCGGCCCCCGATAGGAGGGCATCGAGTTGCATCCGGCCGGCGGTCGTCGTGAGGTCGACGGTGACGCTTTCTTTGTCGGTGTTGTAGTGCCAGAAATGGAGGCTGAACTCCGGGTCGCCCTGGTGGCCGGCGAGGTAGGGCGCCATCGCCCTGGTCGCGGCGCCGGTGGTGGGCTCGATCAGGATGACGCGCGCCCCGGCTTGGGCGAACAGCCGCCCGCACCACTCCGTATGCACGTCGGCGAGCTCGACGACCGTCAAATGTTCGAGGAGCTTCACGCCGCACCCACTTCCCGGACCAGGTCCGTCTCCCAGATCGTCTTCTCGGCGATCAATGTGTCGACCGCGGCGTCCTCGTACCCGAGCACCTCGCGGAGCACGGGCCGCGTGTGTTCGCCCATCCATGGTGACGGCGTGTGGACCGACGTATCGAACTCATCGGAGACGACCGGGATGCCCTCGTATCGCTTCGTCCCGAGGACGGCGTCGGGCACTGTGGCGTAAAAGGAGCGCGACGCGAGCTGAAGGTCGCGCTCGCTCTTGTCGTCGGCGTGCTGCGTGACGCCAGCGGGCACACCAGCTTCTTGGAGGGCGTGCATCGCGGCGAAGCGGTCGCGTTTTGCGGTCCAAGCGGCGATCGCGGCGTCGATCTCGTCCTGTGCGGCGAGCCGGCCGGGCAGCGTCCGCAGCTCCTCGCGGGCCGCGAAGGCGCCGAGGTTCATGACCCGGCAGAGAGCGAGCCAGTCGTCCTCGTCGCGCACCGTGATCGCGACCCAGCGGTCCTCGCCCTGGCAGCGGTACGTGTTCGCGGGAGAAAAGTTGCGATAGAGGTCGCGGTTGCCTTGCGGTTCGAGCTTCGCGCCGTTGAGCTTGGCATCGAGCAGCATCGGGCCCATGAGCGCGGCGCCGTGTTGCGATTGGCCGCCATCGATGAACTCGCCGCGGCCGGTCGCCCGCCGCTTTTCGAGCGCCATGAGCATCGCGGCGGCGTTCATAGTCGCGCCCATGTGGTCCATGTAGCTGAAGCCCCAGCCCGCCGGCTCCTGGCCGGGCATCCCGACCATGGCCGTGAGCCCGGCGAAGGCCTGTGCGGTCGGCCCAACGGAGCGGTAATCACGATACGGGCCGGTGTGGCCAAAACCGCTCGCGGCGACGTAGATGATGTCCTCGCGCAGCTGCTTGAGGCCCGCATAGTCGAGGCCCCACTTTTTCATCACGCCGGGGGTGAAGCTTTCGACGACGATGTCGCACTTGGGCACGAACTCCCGGAGGAGCGCCTGCCCGCGCGGCGTCGAAAGGTCGATCGCGATGCTCTTCTTGTGGACATTGATTTGGGCGAAGAAGCCGCTCCGGTTCATCCCGGGGATGCCATCGGCGTTGGGCCCCGAAAGGCGCAGGAAGTCGAGCGCCGGCAGGTGGGGCCACTCGACCCGGAGCACCTCCGCCCCGAGCAGCGCCATGATCCGCGTTGAGCCAGCACCGGCGAGGTGCCTGGTCAGGTCGAGGATGCGGATGTCTTCAAGCGGGCGGCGCCCGCCAGGATTCGCGGTCATCGGGACCTCCAGTGGTCGAATTAGAGTTCCGAGCTGAGGACGAGGCCGCCGCTCACCCAACTCCCGGGACCGACGGTGACCACGGCGTGTTTCGCCCCGGGGACTTGATTCGCACCAGCTCGGCCCGTCAATTGGAAGAAGGCAGAGGTGATGTGGGCCATGCCGTGCAGGCGTCCCTCGCCAAGGCTCGCCCCCAGCGAGTTGATCGCGAGCTTGCCCGCTCCTCCGCCGGCAAATTGGGCCGCCTCGCCACGCTTGCAGAAGCCCAACGACTCCAGCCACATCCAGACGAAGATGCTGAAGCCATCGTAGACCTCGGCGATGTCCATATCTTCGGGGCCCAGGCCGGCCGAGGCCCAGAGCTTCTTCGCCATGGTCGTCCCGCCAGCCCACATGTTTTCCGGGTCGGTGAACCCGCCTGTGGAAGGCGCGGTCGTCTGCGCAATCCCGGTGATGTAGGCCGCGGGCTTGGCGAGGTCGTGCGCCAGGTCCGCCCGCGCGAGCACGATCGCGGCGCAGCCATCGACCGGCAGGTCGCAGTCATAAATGCAGAGCGGCTCGGAGATCATCCGGGAAGTGAGATAGCCATCGAGCGTCAGCGGCTTGCCGAAGAAGGCCGAGCGCGGGTTCTTGGCCGCCTTTTCCCGGTTGGCGACGACAAAGCGGCCCATATCTGCGCGGCCAGCGCCGTGGTCGGCGAAGTATTTCGTGTAGGCCATCGCTTGCCAGGCGGCAGGCTGGTTCCAGCCGTAGGGTGCGCGGAATTGGTCGTCGCCGGTGGCGTAGGGGCGCGAAAAGTTGCTGTAGCGGCCCTGCGGCATGTGCACCGCGCGCCAGATCAGCGCGACATCGCAGGCGCCAGCCGCGATCGCGTTGGAGACGTCGATCACGGTCGTGGGGATGAGCCCGGGCGTCTGGCAATACCAGCGGACCTGTTCGCCGATCCCCAACATCCGCAGCAACAAGCCCACCGAGATGATGTCGATGCCATCGAGCGAGCCCGCGTTGCCGTAGGCGGGCATCGTCGGGACGGTGCCGACGCCGTTGATGTCGGCCAGCGTCAGGCCGGAATCCGCGATCGCGTTGCGGCAGGCTTCGAGGGTGAGGTCGGCGAGGGTCCGGGAGCTCCGCCGTTCGAGCGTCGAATAGCCCGCACCGACGATCGCGACCTGGTTGCGCTTCCAGCCGGTCACGGCAGTGACCTTGCTGGCCGGAACTGGGGGATCTGTTGGGCAGCCGTGATCGGCTCGAAGGTGACCTCGACGGGCATCCCGACGCGGACGCGTTCGGGGTCGCACCCCACCACGTTGGTGACGACGATCAGCCGCGGCTGCTCCGCAAGCTCGATCAGCCCGACGACGTAGGGCACCTGGTCCTCGAAGCCCTTCGTCACGTTGTCGCGCACGACGGTGAACGAGTAGACGCGCCCCTTCCCGGAGACATCCTGAAACGCGAGTGCGGAGCTCCCGCAGCCGGGGCAGACCGCCTCTGGCGTGTGGACCCAGCGGGCACAGGCAGCGCAGCGCTGGATCGCGAGGCGGCCTTCGTTTGCGGCCTCCCAGTAAGGCCGCGAAACATCGTCGGGCATCGGGTAGGGCTTTTCGGCCATAGGCAGGCGGAGTCTACGAGACAGGCCGGGGCGCCGCTATCTTGGCGCACCAAGGACGGGCGAAGAGGAGCCGTTCACGCTCCTCCTGTACGCTTCCTCTCCATGAACGACCATTTCGTCCGTGACCTCGAAGGCGTCCACAACTACCGGCCCGTGGCCGGCTATGCCCTTGCCGGCGGGGGGCGGCTGCGCGGGGGCCAGCTGTTCCGCGCCGGCGCCCTGGAGCTGATGACCGACTCCGACTACGAGTTCCTCGATGACGAGGCCGGGATCTGGACGGTGCTCGACTTGCGCCATCCCGATGAGTTCCCGGCGGGGCACTCGCACCCGCTCCAGAGCCGCGTCCAGCACATCTCGATCTTCCCCGACGGCAAAAGCCAAGCGGACCTCATCGCGGAGCTCAACGGCCTCTATGGCACCGGGCCGACGCCGCGCCGCTACATGCACTATCTCCAGGTCGGCGGGCCGCAGTTCGCGGCCGCCTTCCGGCTGTTCGGCGACGAAGGCAACTACCCCATCCTGACGCATTGCACCGCCGGGAAAGACCGCACCGGCGTCCTGCTCGGGATGGTGCTCGAAGTGATCGGCGTTTCGCCCGAAGACAACGCCCACGAGTATGGGCTGAGCGACGCGAGCATCCCGCGGTTGATTGCGTACCTTGAGTCGACGGGCCGCCAGCTTGAGGGCACGCGCGAGGAGATAGCGGCGCGCCTCGCGACCCCGGCCGACCGCATGGCCGGGTTCCTGGAGTTGCTCCAGGCCGAACATGGCGGAGCGGAGCGATATCTCCGAAGTCAGGGCGTCGAGGACGAGGTGTTCGACCGGGTGCGCGCCATCCTCGCGGCCAGGTGAGCGCGCTGTAGGATGCTGCCCAACACATGAGAGGGGTGCACAGCGTTGGCGAACGTCGAGCCATTGGCGCGCGCAGACATACCGGAGTTCGA
Source organism: Dehalococcoidia bacterium (assembly GCA_046152925.1). GTDB lineage: Bacteria > Chloroflexota > Dehalococcoidia > Tepidiformales > Tepidiformaceae > CAMAUF01. The sequence goes on along the minus strand of JBJXFX010000024.1, from coordinate 13,620 downwards.
GCCGATCTTCACGGGCGTCGAACGGTTCATGGGCTTCGTGCCGAACTCCATGTTCACGATGGCGCGGCGGCCAGAAGTCCTCCGCGGGTTTCAGGCGCTCGGCGGCGCTGTCCTCGGCACGGGCACGGTTTCGCCCGCGCTGAAGCAGCTCGTGGCGCTGATGGCGAGCACGTCGGCGGGCTGCCGCTATTGCCAGGCCCACACGTCGGGAAACGCCGTCCGCGCCGGGACGCCGGAGGCGAAGCTCGAAGCGGTCTACGCCTTTGAGACGGACCCGCAGTTCAGCGAAGCCGAGCGCGCCGCCCTTCGCCTCGCTCGGGACGCCGGCCTCGTCCCGAACGCGACTACGCCGGGACACTTCGTCGCCCTCCGGCCCTACTTCGACGACGCCCAAATCGTCGAAATCGTCGCGGTCATCTCGTTCTTCGGCTTCCTCAACCGCTGGAACGACACCATGGCGACGACCCTCGAAGACGAACCGGTCGCGTTCGCGAGCCAGCACCTCGCCCCCGCCGGGTGGGAGCCGGGAAAGCACGCGTAGCGGGCGGCCCGCCTACACTCACCCCACTTCTTTCCGAGTGATCGCCATGCACCCGTTCGCCGACTCCGCCCACGCCGTCCTGGGCCGCGCCCTCGATGACCTCGTCAACGCGGCCCAAGATCTGCCGACCGAAGCGCTCGACTGGCGCCCCGCCGAGGACGAAAACAGCATCACCGTCCTTGTGCACCACAGCCTCAGCGCCTGCCGCTTCCTTGTCGGCTGGGCGGCCGGATCCGCGCCGGACCGCGCCGCCTACATGGCCGGCGAACGCGCCGACGCCTTCCGGACCGCCGGGACCGGGGCGGCCGGGCTGTTGAGCGCGATCAGTGCCTTCCGGGGAGAGCTCCCGGCGCTCTTGGCGAAGGTGAGCGACGCAAGCCTCGCCGCCAAAGCGACCTGGCAATGGCCCGACGGCGGCACCCCTGATGGCGCGGAGCTGCTGATTCACTCCATCGGCCACGTCCGCGAACACGCCGGCCACGCGGGGCTGACGCGGAACCTCTGGCTCGCGGGGCAGCCCCGGTAGCGTAAGATGGGACGCGTGGGTACCGAAGGGCGAGGCGCGACGAAGTTCCCGCCGCTGACCGAGGAGATGATCCGCGAGGCGCTCGGCGACCCAGCCGAGCTCCGCGAGGCGACGCGCCTGGCCGATCTCACGATGGATCACGCACGGTCACATTGGCGCGAAATCACGACCGCATACCCCGACCAGTGGGTGGCGCTCTACGGCTGCCGTGTCGTCGCGTCGTCTTCGACACGTGCCGGCGTCGTCGCAGCGCTCAGGGCGATCCCAGACCTGATCGATGGGGTGACTCAGCTCCGTCACACCGCCCGCCCGGCTCGATAACATTCGTGGACGGGCAGGTCGAGAGCGATGGTGGTTGGAGTGTCCGCGTGCAAGTATCCATCCCGCAATTCTCGACGCGCCTCTCCCTGTCAGTTTTGCTCGACCCGACGTCGGAACGAACGACGGTTACCAGCGGTGACTGGCTGCAGTCTCGACCGCTGGACGCATTGCTAGACCTCCCAGCACTTGCGACCTGCCGCCTCCCCGGACATGAGGGTCGCGCATGGGAGGTCGCGGCACTTGTTACCGTCCGAGACGAGACCTTCTGGTTTGTGTACTACGTGGATTTGCTGATAGCGACCGAGGGCGCATCGCCATCAGACGAACCCTCCCGACTAGGACGAGACGTACTGAGTCGCTGGCTCACCGTCGCAGACCCGACCGAGGGCACCCTCATCGTCGAGCCTCGGACATGGGACGCCCGCATCCCCATCGACGAGGCAACATCATGACCATTTCACCAGCCATGCAAGCCGCCCTCCAGGCCGCCAGCGCCGTGCGCGGGGCGACGAGCCCCAACCCCTGGGTCGGCGCCGCCCTGGTCCGCAACGGCGCGGTCATCCGGACGGGCGCCACCCAGCCGCCGGGCGGGGCCCACGCGGAAGCCGCCGCGCTCGACGGCGTCGACGCCGGTGGCGCCGAGCTCTACGTCACGCTCGAGCCGTGCGCCCCCTTCGAGGGCAAGCGGACGCGGCCTTGCGCCGAGCGGATCATCGAAGCGGGCGTGGCGCGAGTCGTCGTCGCACTCGAAGACCCGGACCCCAACGTCCGCGGGCGCGGCCTCGCGTTGCTTCGCGCCGCCGGGGTCGACGTCACCGTGGGTGACGGCGCTGCCGAAGCGGCCGAGCAGCTGCGCCCCTACCTGAAGCATCGCCAGACCGGCCGGCCCTACGTCATCGCGAAGTTCGCCGCCAGCCTCGACGGCAAGACCGCGGCCCGCTCGGGCGAGTCCCAGTGGATCACCGGCGAAGCTGCCCGCGACCTCGGTCACCAGCAGCGCGCCTGGGTGGACGCCGTCTTGGCGGGGATTGGGACCGTGCTCGCCGACGACCCATCGCTGACGGCGCGCCCGTGCGGCGTGCTCGCCCTGCGTCAGCCGGCGCGGGTCGTCGTCGACTCCGCCGGCAGGACGCCGCTCGACGCCAAGCTGTTCGATGGCCTCGGACCGGTGGTCATCGCGACGACGCCCGCCTCCGACCCCGCCTGGCGGGCCGCAGTCGCGGCCAAGGGCGGGCAGATCATCATCTGCGAGCCCGATGAAGTCGGCCTCAACCTCCACCAGTTGCTCGCGACCCTGGGACAGCGGGGCATGCTCACGCTTTGGGCCGAGGGCGGCGGCACGCTGCTCGGGTCGCTCTTCGACGGCGGCCATGTCGACGAGGTCTGGGCCTTCCTCGCACCGCTGATCATCGGCGGGGGCGGCTACCCGGCGATTGGAGGCGATGGCGCCCTCTTGATGTCCGACGCCTGGCGCTTGCGTTCACCACGGATCGAACACGTAGCCCCGGACGTGCTTGTCCGGGGCTACGTGGGCGATTGGGAGCCGTGACCGCTCAACCGATCTCAGCGAAGCGGTAGCGTTCCCAGAGGAGGGTTGCCTCGCGGGCCGCGTCGAGTTCGATCCCGAAGCGCGTGAAGAACTTGCTCACGTTGCGAAGGTCGCGTTCGAGCAGGTCGCGTGCGTTCCGGTTGAAGCGCACGTCGACCGCTTGGGGCAAGTCGATCACCCAGGGCCGCCCTTCGTGGACCAGGATGTTGAACGGCGAGAGGTCCGCGTGGACGAGGTGCGCCGCGAGGAACGTCTCGACATTCCAGAGGATGCGCTCGAGGAGCGGCGCCGCATCGGCCCGTCCCAACTCAGCATGCTGGAGTTGCGGCGCGGGGGACGTCCCCTTGCCGACGAACTCCATCAGGAGCACGGTCCTCTCACAGGCGAACGGCGCGGGGACATCCGCCCCTGCGTCCGCGAGCGTCGAGAGGTGCTCGAACTCGTAGTCGACCCAGATACCGGCTTCGGCTTCGAGCCCGAACTCGGTCCTCGCGGCCACCGCACGGCGGACCTGGCCGTTCAGGATGAGGCGTCCGTCGGTGTAACTCGCGGTCGCGTCGAAATTGCGGCGCTGGCGGTCGTGGTGGACCTTCGCGACCGCGTACTTGACGCCGAGCGACGGCCGCGCCCGGCAGAGATAGGCGGTCGCCTCTTTGCCACTCTTCAGTGTGGCGACGACCTCGGAAATCATGCCCTCGTCGATGAAGGGTTGAAGCGCCTCATCGAGGGCTTCCTGTGTAGCTGCCAAGGTGGATGCTCCAAAGACTCGGCGTGACGCAAGGCGAAGGCCTGGCCACGCGAAAGGCCGCCTCCCGGCGGCCCAAAGGAGCAAACAGCGGCTGTTTGGCTAGCGGGACGACCGGAGGCACGACGGGGTACGGACTGCGACAGGCGCTTGTGTTTGCATGGTCGCCTCCTCCGGAGTGATGGTCCTACCCTACGCCAACGTCCCGGGCTTGCAAAGCCCTCTTCGCTCGACCCCGCCCTACTCCCCCGACGTCACGCGCGGCTCCGGGAACGAAAACACGGCGATGATCCCGTTGTGGTCGCTCGCGTAGAGCAGCGTCGCGTCGTCTTGCACCGCAGGGACGTCCCCGAAGACCCGGTACGTCACCGCCGGCCAGCGCCCGCCCATCAGGTAGTCGGACCGCGCCGTGAGGTCTGGTTGCGGGCCGCGCACCGATTCCCGGCAACAGGTCACGATCGGTTCCTTCCCCGCCACGTCGTGGAGGGCGATCGCCTTGTAGAACTCGTAGGTCGAGGCCGCGGTCGGGTCGCTTTGGCCAACCATCGCGATCGTCGGGCCGAACCCGCGCTGCTTCGCGACCATTGTCGCGAAGTCATACGCCTGGGCGCGAATAATCCGGTCTGAGCCGCCCGTCAGGTGGGTGATGAAGACATCGATGTCGCCCACCCCGTCCGGCCCGATCAGGACCGCGTGGATCGCGATCCGGCGTTCGCCGGACTCTGAGCTGCGGGGGTTGAGCACATAGCTCTCGGCCTGCTTGATCGGGAAGCGGTCGCTTCGCACGAGCAGCAGCTCGCCCTCCTCGAACCCCACCTGTTTGACGAGCTCGTCGCTCTGTTCCTTCGATTGTCCTGGCAGCCAGGGATTTGCCCGGAAGTATTGCGGCTCCATCTTGAGCACCTTCGCGAGCTTCGTGACCGCGCTGCCGTGCTGCTTGGTGATCGAGGCCTCGTTGAACCCGACCACGTCCGGCCGGAATTCCCGGAGCTGCTCGATGATGATCGCCAGACGAGCCTCGAACGTCTCCGCCGCGACCGTGCTCGTCGCGTCGGCCGAAAGCGGGCTCAACAGGTTGATGAACGCGACCCGCAACTCCTTCGGCGGTTCCGGCGACGGCTCATAGCCGAGGGCCGGCGTCTGGCTGACGGCGACGGGCGTCGGCGTCGCCGGCCAGGTGCGGCCAGGGTCGACGTCGCCGTCGCCGCAACCCGCGAACGCGGCCACGATCAGCAGCGAAGAGAGAAGGGCTACGAGGCGGCGCATTGACACCTTGCCCTCCACGCTGCTTCACTCATACGCACAGGCGATGACGGAGACGAGTACCGTCGGCCCGCCCGGTCAGCGAGCCCCAGATGGTGTGAGGGGGCACGAGGCGGCGGCGCGAAGATCCCTCCCGAGCTTCCGGCCGAACGCGGCTGCAGGCCGCAACTAGACCCGGACGGCCGCCCCCCGTTATGTGGGGCAGGGGCCCATCGTGGCCCCGCGAAGCGCCCGCCGTTTCCGGCGGGAAGCAGGGTGGTACCGCGGGCTCGCACGCTCGTCCCTGAATCGTGGACGGGCGTGCTTTTTTTCGCCCCGAATCGAAGCAGTGCGGCCATCATCATCCTTCGGTACGACCAGCCCCCGTTGCCGGTTGTCCCCAATCCATCCAACCACGCGCCCGGAGGGCCTGCAATCATGTTCACCGCCGTCGACCCAAAGGTTTCGTTCCCCCTACTCGAGACGCGCATCCTCGAATTCTGGAAGACGCACGAGATTTTCAAGAAAACGGTCGACGGCCGGCCCGATGCCCCGCTCTATGTCTTCTATGAAGGGCCGCCGACCGCAAACGGACGCCCCGGCATCCACCACGTCCTCAGTCGCGTCTTCAAGGACCTGATCCCGCGTTACAAGACGATGCGCGGCTACCGGGTCCCCCGTCGCGGCGGCTGGGATACGCACGGCCTCCCCGTCGAGCTCGAAATCGAAAAAGAGCTCGGGCTCAAGAACAAACAAGAGATCGAGGCCTACGGCATCGCCGAGTTCAACCACAAGTGCAAGGAGAGCGTCCTCCGCTACGTCGAGGAATGGACGCAGATGAGCGAGCGGATCGCCTTCTGGGCCGACTACGACAAGCCCTACGTCACCTATTCGAACGACTACATCGAAAGCTGCTGGTGGATCTTCAAGTCCCTCTGGGATGCCGGGCTTGTCTACCAGGACTACCGCAGCACGCCCCACTGCGCCCGTTGCGGCACCAGCCTGAGCGACCACGAAGTCGCCCAGGGGTACGAAGATAACGTCCCGGACCCCAGCGTCTTCGTAAAGTTCCAGGTGACGGACGACGCGCTGTTCAACCGCGGCCATCCCCGCCGCATGCCCTTCGGGGACAAGATGCACATCGTCGCCTGGACGACGACGCCGTGGACCCTCCCCGGGAACACCGGCCTCGCCGTGAAACCTGGCGCGAAATACGGCATCTACCGCCAGGAGGAGACCGGCGACCTGCTCGTCATCGCGAGCGAACTTGCGGCCAAAGTGGTCGGCGATGCCTCGCCGCAGCTCATGGAGATCCCGGCCGACTTCCTGATCGGGCTGCCGTATGAGCCGCTCTATCGCCCGGAGCTGCTGGGCCACGACGTGCGCCGCTTCGACGAGGAGGGGCGCCTCCAGCGCGTCACCGAAATCGCGGAAACGGACGGGCTGCGCCGCGTGATCGCCGCGGACTACGTCTCGCTCGAAGACGGCTCGGGCATCGTCCACATCGCCCCTGCCTTCGGTGGCGAAGACTTCGAAGAGGGCAAGCACGAGCGCATGCTCTTCACGCAGCCGATCGACCTCCGTGGGATCATGGCGGAGGGGTTGCCGGGCGCCGGCAAGTTCGCCAAGAAGGCGGACGAAGACGTCATGCGCGACCTCGCCGACCGTGGCCTCCTGCTCAAGCGCGGGACGATTAAGCACACGTACCCGTTCTGCTGGCGCTGCCACGACCCGCTGCTCTACTACGCGAAGCCGAGCTGGTACATCCGCACCACGAAGCAGAAGGAATCCCTTCTTGCTGGCAACCAGCGGATCAATTGGTATCCCGAACACATCAAGAACGGCCGCTTCGGGAACTGGCTCGAGAACAACATCGACTGGGCCTTCAGCCGCGAGCGCTACTGGGGTACGCCGCTGCCCTTCTGGAAGTGCGAGAGCTGCGGCGAGCAGATGTGCGTCGGCTCGCACGCCGAGATGATCGAACGCGCCGTCGACCGGGCGGCCGCCGAAGCGCTGACGGACTTCCACCGGCCCTACATCGACGCGATCAAGCTCCGCTGCGAGGCCTGCGGCGGCGCGGCGAGCCGTGTCCCCGAAGTCGCCGACGCCTGGTTCGACTCCGGCGCGATGCCGTACGCACAGTGGCACTTCCCGTTCGAGAACGAGGCGGAGTTCCACGCATCGTTCCCCGCGGACTACATCTGCGAGGCGATCGACCAGACCCGCGGCTGGTTTTATACGCTCCACGCGGAGGCGACGACGCTCGCCGCCGCCGAGGCGGTCCCCGACAGCATCAGCTTCAAGAACGTGATCTGCCTCGGCCATATCCTCGATGAACAAGGCCGCAAGATGTCGAAGCACATCGGCAACGTCGTCCGGCCCTGGGATGTGCTCGACCTCCACGGGGCCGACGCGACACGTTGGTATATGTATGCCGCCTCGCCCGCGGGTTCGCCGCGGCGGTTCAGCGCGCGCCTCGTCGAAGAGGGCCTCCGCCAGTTCCTGCTCACGCTCTGGAACACCTACAGCTTCTTCGTGAGCTACGCGAAGATCGACGGGGTCGACCCGCGGACCCGGCCCGCCGGCGAGCTCCCCGAAATCGACCGCTGGCTGCTCAGCGAGCTCAACGCGCTCGTCCAGAAGGTGACCGACGAGCTCGAGAAGTACGACCCGACGGACGGCGCCCGCGCGATCCAGGAATTCGTCGACGACCTTTCGAATTGGTACGTCCGGCGCAACCGGCGGCGCTTCTGGCGCGGCGTGAGCGCGAATGACGCCGACAAGCAGAGCGCGTACTACACGCTCTACACGGCACTCGTGACGCTTTCGAAGCTGCTCGCGCCGTTCACCCCGTTCGTCGCCGAGGAGCTTTGGCAGAACCTCGTCCGCTCGCTCGATAGCGCAGCCCCGGAGAGCGTCCACCTCGCGGCCTGGCCAGAGGCCGACGCGGCTGCGATCGACGAGCGCCTCAACGGCGAAACGCAGCTCGTGAAGCGCGTTTGCTCGCTGGGCCGGGCCGCCCGCGCGAAGGCGCAAATCAAGGTGCGCCAGCCCGTCCTCGAAGTGCTCGCGAAGGGCCGGACGGCAGCCGAGGCGGAGGCCCTCCGCCGCAACGAGGCGCTGATCCTCGACGAGCTGAACGCGAAGTCGCTCTCCTTGATGGAGGACGAGGGGGGCGTCGTCCGTTATGACGTGAAGCCGAACCTGCCGGTCCTCGGGCGCAAGTATGCCGCTGGGGTGGCGGCGATCCGCGCCGGCCTCGCCGCGATGGTCCCCGCTGAGATCGCAGAAGCGGTCCGCCGCGGCAAGAACGTGACCGTCGGCGACGTCGAGCTCGAGCCCGACGACATCCTGCTTCAGGCGATCGACACCGCCGGCTATGCGACCGCCGCAGAGGCCGGTGTCACGGTGGCGATCACGACGACGCTGACGCCCGAGCTAGAGGACGAAGGCCTCGCCCGCGAGGTCGTCCGGCGGCTCCAGGACATGCGTCGCGAAGCGGGCTTCGACCTCGCCGACCGGATCACCACCTGGTTCGACGGCCCCGCGGAGCTGGCTCGCGTGCTCGCGAACCTCGGCGGCTACGTGAAAGCGGAGACGCTCTCGACGGAGCTCGTCGCGGCCGCGCCGCCCGCGGGCGCCCACACCGCCGAGCACGACCTCGGCGACCTAAAGGTGACCCTGGGAGTGCGGAAGAACTAAGAGGGGGGCGCCGCCAGGCTCTAGTCCGGGGCCTGGCGCCGTCGGTCAGCCCGCACCTCGTTGATCACAGACTGGACTTCGTCTCGCTCATTGGCGGAAGCGGGTCCTTGTCGAGTTCGGCCCAAATCCGGCGCAAGGCGCGACCGGCGGCTGCCCGCCGGAGGAGCGCGGCCAGTTCGTCTTGGGCAAGTAGACCCTCACGTTCGGCCTCCGCGGCGACGTCTTCTGGAACCCGGACGAGCAACTCTCTCATTGGGGCGGTCATGACAACAATCTAAGGCGCTCACACGATCTCGGCGACATGAAGGTGACCCTGGGAGACAGAGCGAACTGCGGAGGCGGCTAGCGGGCTCGTTTTCCCCCGCGGCGCTCCGCCCGTACGTCGCCGGCCACCACGATCTGCGCCTAGTCCCCCCGTGGATCTACGACGTGCTATACGCCGGCGTAGCTATGGAGGCCGCTAATCCAAAGGTTGACGCCGAAATAGGTGAACATCACCAGCGCCCACATCCCAACCAGCCACCACATCGGGTCTGGCCGCCAGCCGCGGCGGACTCGCGCAGGCACGAGCTTCCGGATCCCCGAGGCGCCCGTGACGGAGCCCGTCCCCGCCCGCGCGTGGAAATAGGCCGCGATACTGAGCCAGGTGACAAGCGCGCTCGTCTCTTTCGGGTCCCAGCCCCAGTAGCGGCCCCAGGCGCTGTTCGCCCACCAGGCGCCGAGGGCAATACCCAGGCCCAGCAGCGGGAAGCCCACCATCACGGACTTGTGCGCGAGGTCGCCGGCCGTCGTCGCGCGGGGGAGCGAGGCAAAGCGCCGCTTTCCTTCCCCGCCCTGGACCAAGTAGATCACGGCGCAGGAAAACGCCACCGTGAGCACCGCGTAGCTCAGCATCATCACGGCGACGTGGATTGTCAGCAGCGGCCCGTTCTGGAGCGCCGGGACGAGCGGCACAATGTGCGAAGGGAACTGGGTCGCGATCAGCAACATCCCGAGGACGATCGGCCAGGCCACCAAGCCCACCCGCCGCTGCCGCGTAATCACTTCGAACCCGACGTAGCTCAGCGCGATCCCCATCGCGAAGGCCACGGTGAATTCGTAGAGGTTGGAGTAGGGCGCATGGTGGACGGCCTGCCAGCGCGCCAACACGGCCCCGGCCAAGGCCGCAGCCGCACACCAGCCAAGCATGCAGGCCGCCAGGCTCGGCCCAGGGCTCGCCGAGCGGGCCAGCGGGGTCGTGACCGTCATGGTGCCCGCGCTCGTCGCGGCGCGGGCCCGCACAACGGCGACGGGCGCGAAGGTCGATGCCCAATACGCCACCGAGGCCATCGCCGCGGCCACCAGTCCGGCCCAGAAGAGGTAGATCGAGAGGTCAGCCATCGTCGTACCTCGATCCTAGGCGACAGGCGCGACGCCGTCGAAAGCAAGGGAAAACACGCCCTAACAGGTCCCGCCGAGCACGGAGACCGTGGTGCTGGCCGAGCGCGTCGTGCCGTCGGCGTAGATCGCGGTCACCGTGACGGTGTAGCAACCCTGGCCGGGGAAAGTGATCACCGTGCTGGCCGAACCGCTCGCCGGCGCGGCGGTCGCGCCGCCGCTCGCCGACCAGTTATAGGTGATGGGCGTCGCGCCGCTCACGACCGACACCCCATACCCCGCGGACCCGCCGGCAGAGGTCGGCCCGAGGATCGAGATGGCGTTGCCGGTCGGCGTGGCCGTCCTGGTCGGAGTCGGCGTCGGCGTGGGGACGACGGTGGTCGGCGTCGCGGTGGGGGTGGTCGTCGTTGTCGCGGTTGTCGTGGCGGTCGTCGTTGCCGTCGGGCTCGATGTCGGACTGGTGGTGGCGGTAGCCGTCGCAGTGTTCGTCGGCCCGCTGGTCGGGGTCGGGCGCGGGGCGGTGGGCGTCGCCGTTGGCGGCGGTGTCGTCGTCGGGCGCGGGGTGTTCGTCGGTCGCGGAGTGGGCGTATTGGCGGGCGTGCGGGTCGCGGTCCCGGCGCGCGTCGGCGTCCCCTGCTGGGCCGAAACCGTCACAAGCGGGCCCGCTGTCGGGAACGGCCCGAGGCTGACCAATGCGGTCGGTGTGCCCGTGGGGCCGGCGGGCGTGCCTGCTGGCGTGGTGGCGGCGGCTTGTGTCGTTGCCGCTGTGGTCGCGGCCGCCGTCGTGGTGGCAGCGCCGGGGATGCCCGGCGTGCGCGAGGCCGCAGCGGGCCGGGTCGGGGCCGTCGGCGTGTCGTCGCCACCGCGCGTCAACAAGACGCCGCCAGCGAGCGCCGCGGCCGCAATCGCGACGAGCCCGCCACCGAGCAGCAACACCCGGCGCGGTCCTTGGCGCACCGTTGTCGGCAAGAAGCCAGTCTCCTCGGCGAAGCTAACGAGCGCCTCCACGAAGAGCTCGGGCTGTTCGAGGTTCGCCGCGTGGCCCGCCTCTTCGATCGTCACCATCTGGACGACGTTGTTGCGCATGTTCGCCACGAGCCGCGGCGCGTTCTGGACGAAGTCGCTGTCGCGGTCGCCGACGATCACGAGCGTCGGGGCCGTCAGCTCCGGCAGCCGTTCGAAGGCGTTGATCTTGCCGACGAGGCCCTCCGCCGTGCCTGCGACGCCCGCCGGCAACAGCCGATCGAAGTCGCGTACGAGCATCTCGCGGGCGTCGGCCGGCAAGCGGCTCGAACGGGCCGGGTAGAGCCGGGACTCACGGAGGAAGTTCGTCCCCTCCGTCCGCACGCGCTGGGCCATCTCGACCAGGCGCGGCTGGACCTCGTCGCGCCAGCGGGGCGTCCCCGCTGCCGAGTTCGAGTTGATGATGCAGAGGCCGCTGACCCGCTCCGGGTAGTCGAGCGCCAAACGCAAAGCGACGGCGCCGCCCAGCGAATGGCCGCAAAAGAACGCTCGCTGAAACCCGAGCTGCTCCATCAGGTTGACGATCCGGCGCATCGTCGGCTCGGGCTCATAGAGCGTCGCGTCCTCGGGCGAATCGGATGTGCCATGGCCGAGCAGGTCCATCGTGACGACGGCGAAGTGCTCCTGGAGGTCGGCCAGGTTGCTCATGAAGCTGGCCGAACTCGCCGTGAAGCCGTGGATCAGAAAGAGCGGCGGCGCCCCATCGTCATGAGGGTGGACGACATAGCCGATGCGCTCACCCGGAGGGCCAAACTGGGGCATCTTCGGAATGTACGGGGCGAACTCGATTGTGGGTAGTGGGTCAATTTGGCTTTTGTGAAGATTCCTGGGCTTCGGACGCTTCGAGCAGGGCCACAATTTCGTCGATTCCCCACACGTGATCCGCGATCCCCATGGCCATCGCGGGCGTCTTCCCTTTGAGCGACATGTGCGGCCGTGCCCAGTTGTAGTACGTCCAGTGCAGCGCGACGGCATAGGCCAGGTTCTCCGCCTTCTTGCTGAAAGCGTTGGTGAGCCGAGTAAACCGCCGCGACGACATGCGGATGGTGAGGTTCGACCGCTCGACGTAGCTCGTGCTGATGTGGGCCGGGTCCGGGTTGCCGATGCGCGCGTGCTTCTCTGAGCCAGTGCACACGGCGGGGCTGTAGCGCTTCTCAGCGTCCTCTGGCGAGCCGTAGAGCTTCACAAGCTGGCCGTAGTCCACTTCGCCCCGGAATGCCGACTGGACGGCCGTGAGGTACGCCTTGTGCCCATCGGTCGTGAGTTGGACGCGGCCCTGAATCCGGCTCGCGACGCCCTCCATGAACCACATCGCCGTATCGAGGCTCCGGTCGCCGATCGTCCAGTAGACGCACAGCTTGGTGGGGGCGTCGATTGCGACCCACGTCCACACGTCGCCCCGGCCTTCGGCTTTCTGCTCCGGGGTCGTGTTCTTCTCCTTGGAGCCGACGAAGGCCCATATCTCGTCTGCCTGAACCTTTGTCGCGGGCAGGTTGACCAAGGTGTCATCTTGGTAGGCCGCGCACACGCGCCCCAGGTCGCGCAGAAGGGTAAGGACCGTGCCCTTGGCAACGCCCGTGATGCGGCAAGTCGAACGGATGGAGTTCCCTTCCACAAGGGCTCGCACCACGGCGCAACGTTGGTCTCGGCTCAGTCGGTTCATACTGTTCATTGTGCTTGACCGGTCAGGAACAGAAAAGGCTAAGATGTTGACGCATCATGACGAAGTGATGAATCCTTGATCATAGTGTTATGTGGAGAGAAGATCGTGGTTGTCGAAGTAAGAAAAGAGGAGGGTCGCTGTCACGACCCCCCTCTTTTGCGGAACCGCCGGACCATTGGCCGCTCACCCTGTGCGTCCCGAGTCACGGTTCCAACCCTTACCGTCGGCCGAACCTCCTCAGGAGACGGCGCGGCGGCCGCCCGATATTCGCGGGCTGTTGACCGACCCCGTCCATAGGGGCCACCTCCCTTCTTTGAAGCCCAGCGGCGTTGGAAGCTACTCAGCCGCCGCTGGCGTTGACGGGAGCCCGATATCGTTATCTGACCCTCGCAAATTATCGACGCCAGTTCGCGACAGAAGCTGGGAGGCAACCGATTTACTTGGGTTACTGGGGACGACGCGACCACCGAAGATCCGCAGCTCGCTTTGCTATCTCGCGACGCCGCTCGGGGGTGAGCTTTTCGGCCCGCACCTTGCCGCCCTTTAACCCACCCTTGCGACCGAGCGCAACGGCAGCCGGGTCGCGCGTGTCTTCCGGCTGCTCTGGCTCGCCCTCAGTGGCCGCCTGAACGATAGCGGCGGCGAGTTGGTTCATGTCGGTTGGCCGCTTGGGCCTGCTTGAGCGCTCTGGCATTGCTAAACCGTACCACAAAACAGGTTCCCTACCTCGCTGCATTGGGTCCGGCCTCCGCCTCATCTAGGCCGCCCCAGATCTGTAGGAACGCCCCGGCTTGCCCCTCCAGGGCGCGCCTTAGATCACGGGGGATTGGCACCGGGGGAAGAATCTCCGCCCGCCTCACGTCAAGGATCACCGGCTGCCAAGCGTTGGCCCACGACCCGTCAGTGATGGCCTGATCCATCATGAACTTGA
>JBJXFX010000017.1:0-19263 GCA_046152925.1 Dehalococcoidia bacterium | reverse complement strand
AAGACGCTCGCCGCCTTCCTCTGGGCGCTCGACCAGCTCGTCGTCCAGCCGGTCGAAGAGCGCACGTACCTCGATCGGCGCGGGCGGAGGCGGCGCGCGGGCATCTCGGTGCTCTACGTCTCGCCCTTGAAGGCGCTCTCGTACGACGTCCAGCGCAACCTCCGGGCGCCACTGGCCGGGCTCCGTATCGCCGCCTTGCGCCAGGGCCTGCCGGAGCCCGACATCACCGTCGCGACCCGCACCGGCGACACCCCCACGGCCGAACGCGAGGACATCCGCAAGGACCCGCCGGACATCCTGATCACGACGCCCGAGTCGCTCTTCCTAATGCTCACCTCGCGCTCCCGGGACGTCTTGAAGAGCGTGCGCACCGTAATCATCGACGAGATCCACACGATGGCCGCTACCAAGCGCGGGGCCCACCTCGCGCTGTCGCTCGAACGCCTCGAACACTTTGCGGGTCACCCGGTGCAGCGCGTCGGCCTTTCGGCGACCCAGCGGCCGTTGGAAGAGGTCGCGAAGTACCTCGGCGGCGACCGGCCGGTGCGCATCGCCGATGCTGGGGCGCGCAAGGAGCTCGACCTCAAGGTCGTGGTCCCGGTCGAAGACATGGCGAAGCCGGACCTGAGCGGCTACACCCAGGCGGCAGGCGCCATCTCCGGGACCGGGTTCGAAGGTGGGACATCCCTCTGGCCCGCGATCTACCCCGAGATCCTGGCACTGGTCCGTTCCCACACGTCGACGCTGATCTTCGTGAACAACCGGCGGCTCGCCGAGCGGATCGCGTTGCGGATCAACGAAATTGCTGGCGAGGAGTTGTTGCGCGCGCACCACGGGTCGGTTTCGCGTGAGCAGCGTGTCGAGATCGAGGACCGGCTGAAGGCGGGCCTCATCCCTGGCATTGTCTGCACGAGTTCGCTGGAACTCGGCATCGACATGGGCGCGGTCGACCTCGTGATCCAAATCGAGAGCCCGAAGTCGGTTGCACGGGGCTTGCAACGTGTCGGGCGGGCCGGGCACCAGGTCGGGGCGCCGAGCGTTGGGCGCATCTTCCCCAAGTTCCGCGGCGACCTGCTCGAGTGCGCGGTCGTCACCGAGCGGATGCGGAAGGGGCTGATCGAGCGCACCGAAATCCCGAAGAACCCCGTCGATGTCCTCGCGCAGCAAATCGTCGCGCTCTGCGGGATGGACGACTGGGCGGTCGACGACCTCGAGAAGCTGGTGCGGCGGGCCTACTCGTTCGCGGCCCTCAGCCGCGAAGCGCTGGAGAGCGTTCTCGGGATGCTCGCCGGCCACTATCCGTCCGACGAGTTCGCCGACCTTCGACCCCGGCTGATTTGGGACCCGGAGAGCGGCGTCGTCTCGGGACGGCGGGATGCGCGTTCGCTCGCGGTGGTCAACGCGGGCACGATCCCGGACCGCGGCCTCTACGGCGTCTTTCTCGGGGAAGGCGGGCCGCGCGTCGGCGAGCTCGACGAGGAGATGGTCTACGAGAGCCGCGCAGGTGAGACCTTCATGCTCGGCGCGACGACCTGGCGGATCGAGCAGATCACGCGGGACCGTGTGGTCGTGGCGCCAGCGCCGGGCGAGCCGGGCAAAATGCCCTTCTGGAAGGGCGACGGCATCGGCCGTCCGCTCGAGTTCGGCCGCGCCGTTGGCGAGTTCACCCGCGAAATCGGCGAGCTCGCGCAGCGCGACGAGGAGAAGGCGGTGCGTCGCCTCGTGGAGCAGCACGACCTCGACGAGCTCGCCGCGCGGAACCTGATCGCCTACCTCGACGACGAGCGCGAGGCGACGGGCGCCTTGCCGACCGACCGTTGCGTGGTCGTCGAGCGGTTTCGCGACGAGCTTGGCGATTGGCGGGTCGTGCTGCTGACGCCGTTCGGGGGGCGCGTTCATGCGCCGTGGGCGCAGGCAATCGAAGGGCACCTCGCAGCCCGGGGCGGCTTCGACGTCCAGACACTCTGGAGCGACGACGGCATCGCTGTCCGATTCCAAGGGGGCGAAGAGCCGCCGCCGACCGCGGAGCTGCTGCCTTCGCCCGAAGAAGTCGAGGAACTTGTCGTGTCGCGATTGGCCGACACTCCGCTCTTCGCGGCGCACTTCCGCGAGAACGCTGGCCGCGCCCTGCTCTTGCCGAAGCGTCGTCCCGGCGCCCGGTCACCGCTCTGGCTGCAGCGCCAGCGCTCAGCGAACTTGCTCGCTGTCGCGAGCCGCTACGGCTCGTTCCCGATCGTGCTGGAGACGTATCGCGAGTGTCTGCGCGATGTCTTCGACATGCCCGGCCTCGTCGAGGTCCTTCGCGCCGTCCGCAGCCGCGAAATCCGCGTCCACGAGGCCGAAACGAACGACGCCTCGCCGTTCGCGCGATCGCTGCTGTTCGACTACATCGCCGCGTACATGTACGAAGGCGACGCCCCGCTCGCCGAGCGGCGCGCCCAGGCGCTGACGCTCGACCGCAACCTGCTCCGCGACCTGCTTGGCGAGGCGGAGCTGCGCGAACTACTGGACCCGGATGCGCTGGACAGCGTCGAGTTCGAACTCCAGTGCCTCATCGATGGTCGCAAAGCGCGAAACGCGGACCAGCTTCACGACTTGCTGCGGCGGCTCGGCGATCTCAGTGAGGTGGAGCTGAGCGCCCGCGTCGCAACGCCCAGTGAACTCGCGGGATGGCTCGAAACGGTCGTCGCGACGCGGCGGGCCTGCGCGATCCGGGTTGGCGGCGAGCTACGTTGGATCCCGGTCGAAGACGCGGGGCGATACCGGGATGGGCTCGGCGTCAGCCCACCGCTTGGCGTCCCGGAGGTGTTTCTCAAGCCCACGAACGACGCCTTGGACCACCTGGTCCGCCGGTATGCGCGGACCCACGCCCCATTTCTCGCGCGCGAAGTCGCCGAGCGCTGGGCCCTCCCGGAGCGGGTCGTGCTCGATGTGCTGGCCCGCCTCGATGCCGAAGGGGCGGTCGTCCACGGGGACTTCCGTCCCGGCGGAGCCGAACGCGAGTGGTGCGATGCCGATGTCCTCCGCCAACTGCGCCGCCGCTCGCTCGCCCGCCTTCGCAAAGAGGTTGAGCCGGTCGACCACGCTACTTACGCGCGCTTTCTCTTGCGCTGGCAGGGCATCGGCGTCGAGCGCGGGGGCCTGGACCGCGCGCGTGACGTGCTCGCGCAACTCGAAGGGTACCCCTTGGCGGCGTCGGTCCTGGAGCGCGACGTGCTGCCCGCGCGGGTCGATGGCTACCAGCCACGCCTGTTGGACGAGCTTGGCGCTTCAGGGGAGCTCGCCTGGTCCGGCAACGGGGGCCTCGGCAAGGATGACGGTCGCGTTGTGCTCTTCCGCCGGGAGCGCCTGCCAGACCTGATCCGCCCGGCCGGGGCCGCTGAAGGCGAGCTCGCGGGGCGCGTGTTGGGGGCCCTCCGGGAACGCGGCGCACAGTTCTACGCCGAGTTCGTCCGCCAGCTCGCCGCACACCCCCGCGAGGTCTTGGAGGCCCTTTGGGAGCTCGTCTGGGCCGGTTTGGTGACCAACGACACGCTTGCCCCGGTCCGCGCCCTCACGTGGGGTAGGCGCGGAGCAGCGAGCCCGCGCCGGGCCGGCGCGTCGGTCCCGCCGGAGGCCGCTGGGCGCTGGGCGGCGCTGCCCGCTGGACCTGTCGAAGGCGCGACGCCGACGAGCCGCGTCCATGCCGTGGCCACGATGCTGCTCGACCGCTACGGTGTCGTGACGCGCGAGGCGGTCGCGGCAGAGGGTGTCGCCGGCGGGTTTTCGGCCGTCTATCCGGTGTTCAAGGCTATGGAAGAGTCCGGACGCGTGCGGCGGGGCTACTTCGTGGAAGGCTTCGGCGCTGCCCAATTCGCGCTTCCAGGGGCGGTGGATCGGCTCCGCTCCGAACGAGACGCCCGCACGGAGCACGAAGTCCGCGTCCTCGCCGCGACCGACCCCGCGAACCCGTGGGGCGCGGCACTGCCCTTCCCGAAGCGCGAAGACGACGAGCGGCGATTGCTCCCGCGTGTCCCGGGTGCGCGCGTGGTCCTGGTCGACGGCGTGCCTGTGGCCTACCTCGACCGCGGCGGCCATGGGCTCATGACCCTCCCGGCCTGGGACGACCCGGAACTCGCCGCGTTGGCCTGCGAGGCGATCGTCGCGACCGCGGAGCCGGGCGGGCGGCCCCTGGCGATCGAGCGGTTCGATGGCCAGCCGCCGTCGCAATCGCCGCGTGCCGGAGCGCTGATCGAGGCCGGCTTCGAACATGGCTTCAAAGGGCTCACCTACCGGGCTCGAAGGGCGCAGGCACATGCCGGAGGGAGATAGCCTCTTCAGGTTCGCGGCCCTGCTGCGCCGTCCGCTCGAAGGGCAGGTGTTGCGGGCGGCGCGCGCCCACGGGCCAGGGGCGGTCCCCCAAGTGGCGCGCGTCGTCGGGGCGACCTGCACGGGCGTCCGCTCGCAGGGCAAAAACGTGATCATCAGTTTCGACAACGGCCTGGCGCTGCGGAGCCACCTTCGGATGAACGGCTCCTGGCACGTCTACGCCCCCGGCGCGCCGTGGCGGATGCCCGAGCGCGAAGCGCGGCTCGTCCTCGAGGTCGACGGCGCCGTTTGCGTGAACTTCAGCGCGCCCGTGATCGAGCTCATCGAAGAACGGGCGCTGGAGCACCATGCGCCGATCGCCGGACTCGGCCCAGACCTGCTCGACGACGCCTTTGACGAAGTCGAGGCGCTTCGCCGCCTGCGCACCGAAGAGCGCTCCGCGTTAACCATCGGCGATGCGCTGATGGACCAGAAGGCGCTCGCTGGGATCGGGAACATCTGGAAGAACGAGACGCTGTTTCGTTGCGGCGTCAACCCCTGGCGCCGTTTGGACGAGCTCCTCGATGACGACATGCTCGGGCTGATCCGGATGGCCCAGTCGCTGCTCCGGGCGAGCGTTGGTAAGCCGAACGCGCTGAACCTGAACCACCGGCCCACGATGTACGCCTACATGCGCGGCGGACAGCCCTGCCGGCGGTGCTTCAGCCGGCTCGAGTCGTCGCCGCAGGGCATCGATGTCCGTCACACGGCCTGGTGCCCGAAGTGCCAGCCCATCGTCGAAGGTCAATCGGTGCTCCCCGTCGCGCGGCGCAATTCGCTCCCGCGTGGGAGGCGCGGTCCGAGCAGCTCAGGACGCTGACGCCGCCGCCGGGGACGGAGGGGGATCCCGGCGGGCCATCGCCGGGATGCCCACGAAGACGACCGCGGCGAGCGCCAGTGCTGCGCAGGCGACATACGCCCACGCGAGCCCTGGATTATCCGTCAGCCAGCCCAGGCTTGAGGCGAGCGCCGCCATCACCACGCTGTGGACCATGCCCTTCATCGAAAGCACTGTCGCGCGCCGCTCAGATGGGATTCGGCGGTTGACGAACCCGTCGCCAACTGGGGTGATGAGCGACTCGAGCCCTCCGATCAGGGGCATGAGTGCGAACGCATAGAAGCCCGGCGTCGCCGCAACCACGACGAGCCCGGCCGCTGCGAGCAGGGGCAGCGTTACGAGCAGGCGGATGCCGTACCGGTTCGCGAATCGGCCGGCGAGCAGGCCGCCAACGACGCCCGAGGCGAGCAGCGGCACCTGGAGCCACGAAAAGAGAAGGCCGACCTCCAGGCCGCGGTCGATGAGAAACGGCTGTGTGAGGTAGTGGACGCCCGTGGTCGCGGCCGTCGCGAGCCCCACCAGGAGGATCACGGAGCGCACCTGGCGGTCGGCGCTGACGTCGCGGAAGGCGGACTTGATGGTCGTGAAGTAGGGCTCGTGATGTTCGGCTGCGCGATGGGGTGGCTCGTCGATCGCGAAGACGGCCACGGCGACGAGGAGACAGGTCGCCGCGCCGATGTAAATCGTCATCTCGGTGCTGGTGATACCGGCGATCGGCCCGCCGAGCAGCGTGGCCACGGCCGCGCCACCCCAGTTGAGCGACGCCCCCCGGCCGGCCCACTGCTCGTACTCGTGTTCGCGGCCAGCATCCTTGAGCGTGTCGAAGAGGAGCGCGAGGTCGGCGCCGGACATCAGCGTGGTGCCGAGCGCCCAGAGGAGGAAGGACCCGAGGAGGATGGGATACGTCGTCGCAAAGGCGAAGGCGAGGACGGCGACTCCGAGGCAGATGGCCCCCAACCCGAGGGACTTCGAACGGCCCCAACGGTCCGCCACCGCCCCGGTCGGCACTTCGAGCAGGACCACCGCAAGCAGGTAGATGCCCTCGGTCGTCAAGACTTGGGTGAGGGTGAACCCCTGTTCCAGGGTGAGGAACACTATCCAAACCGGGATCCAGATCTGGGCATCCCGAAAGAACCAGAACGCCTGGAGGAGCCGGAGGTTGCGGTTCGCATGGGCAGACGCGGGACGCATCAGGGTAGCCTAACTCAGTTGAGTCCCGTGTTCGTGCGACTTAGGGCGGAGTTGTTACGCACGTCTTCAGCTGGCTGGCCGTTTTGGCAGGTAGCGGTGCTTAGGCGTTTTGAAACGGGAAGCCCAGCGGGTCGCCAGCAAGGTCGGGCGTGCCGCTGTAGAGGAGGCCGTACTTGCGAAGCTTGAAGTGCCACTTGCCGTCGAGTTTGACGTAATCGTCGTGGTAGACGCCGATCCCGAGACGCCGTGAGCCATCGGCGACGAACAGGTACTCGCTCAAGTACCAGCGGGCGCGCGCCGTGGTGGCGGTTTCTTCGAGGACGTTGCCGCCGTGGATGATCTGGATCGCCTGCGGGTAGTTGGCCATCGCCTGCTTCCAGAAGGCGACGATGTTCTCGCGCCCTTCCGCCTTGCCGCGGCCGAGGTCCCAGACGCCGTCGGGCGCCCAGGTCGAACCCCAAAGGTCCGCGTCGCGCTGGCAGACGGCGTCGGCATAGCGCTCGACGAGTTGGCGGAGGTCGGAGTAAAGGTCGCTCATGAGTCGCTGCCCCACAGGTAAAGTGCCGCTACTGTACGGCCTCGCGGCGCAAACGGCGCGCCAGCTGAAGGAGAAGAGGATGCGCTTGCAGGGCAAGGTCGCGCTCATCACGGGCGCGGGGACGGGCGTGGGCCGGGCCGCGATGGTGCTCTTCGCTCGCGAAGGCGCCAAGGTTGCCGGGATCTCCCGGACGCAGGCGAACGGCGACGAATCCGTACGGTTGGTCGAGGCAGAAGGCGGCGACGCTATCTTCGTCGCGGGTGATGTCGGCTTGGCCGCCGATGCGGAGCGGGCCGTCCACGCGACCGTCGAGCGCTTGGGCCGGCTCGACATCCTGATTAACAACGCCTCGGTCGGCTACTCCTACAGCGGTTCGATGGACGCGCTCGCCGATACGCCGGAGGCCGACTGGGACGATGTCATCCGGATCAACCTCAAGAGTGTCTACCTCATGTCCCGGCTCGCCATCCCGGAGCTGCGCAAGGCGGGCGGCGGCGCGATCGTGAACGTCGCCATCCATCGGCGGCATCGCCGGTATGGCCGACGCCCACGCCTACTCGGCCGCGAAGGGCGGCGGCGTCAACCTCACGCGGTCGATGGCGATCACGTACGGTCCGGAGAAGATACGGACCAACTGCCTGGCCCCAGGCGGCATCGACACCCCGATGATCGCGCCGCGGATGGGGGACATTAACGCGCTGCTCCAGGACCCGGCGACCGCCGGGATGATCGCGCCACTGGGACGCGTCGGGACGGCCGAGGAGATGGCGAGGGCGCTGCTCTACCTCGCCTCGGACGAAGCGAGCTACACCAACGGGGCGATCTTGGTCGTCGATGGCGGCCACACGGCGTCCTGAGCCGGGGCGCGTTCCAAACCCGGCAGCAGGCCGGCGAGCGTCTCTGCGAGCCGCGGGTCGGCGCGAAGCGCCGCCGTCGTCTCGTGAAGCAACTTGTTGGTGAGGGCTCGCGAAAGCCGCTCGGCGGCCTCGGTGTTGAGATCTGGGTGGAGGCGGAGCGCCCGGGCGAGTTCGACCTGGCGGACGCGGTCGACTTCTCGCCGGAAATGGCGCACCGGGTCGTCCTCATCGCGAAGCGCGGCGAGGCGCGTCTGCACCGTACGCCGGACCACGGCGCGGAGCTGCCGGCGTCGCTTGACCGCGTGCGGACGGCGCTCCTCGTCACCGAAGAGGTCGGCGAGGGTGACGAGCGTCGCCTGCGGCCCCAAATTGAAGTTCCGCGGCGTGCCGAGGTCGAGGTACAACGCGGCCAGGGGCAGCTGATTCTCAGCGCGGACGCCCGCCGCCGAACCAAGACAGCCAGCGACGACGTCCACCGCACCGGCTTGTGCGACGCGAGTGAGCGAGACGCACTCCATCCCGGCGGCCCAGGCGGGCGGCGTGCGGCTCGCTACGACGATGCGCCGGAATCCGAGGTGTTGGGCACGCTTCGCGATCAGGTGCCCCATCGGCCCTGCGCCGAGCACACACACCGTCTCTCGTCCGACATGCGGTGCGAGCCTCAGGCCGCGGTCCAGCAGCGCGCCAGCGTGGCTGTTGAAGTCGGTCTCGCGCCGGAGCTCTCGTGCCGCGCGGAGGGCGACATCCGCATAGCGGCGGAGGCCGGCGGTCGCGCTGGCGAACCCGGCGCGGACCTGGCCGAGAATTTGCGCCTCCCCAAGGACGACGGCGTGAAGCCCCGCCGCGACCTCCGCCAAGTGGAAGAGGGCTTCCGCACCGTGCAGGTGGAGCGGCGCCGGGCAGTCGCAGGGGCCGAAGCCGTACGCCTCCGTGCGCTGACAGCTCACCACCGACGCGCCTTCGCCGTGCCAGGCTGCAGAGCGCCCCTGGACTTCGGCGATCGCCTCGTGCGTGGCAGAGATCGTGGACCAGCAGCAGGCCCGTAAGTCGGTAAGCCGTGTCATGATTTGCCTCTTGAGTCTGCCAGCATCGGGTCGAGACTGCCAGGTGGCGAGGAGGGTCGCGTGTCGGAGGTCGAAGTCCTGGCGAAGGAGTTGCGCTGGGCGCTGCATGCCCTGGCCCAGGTGTTACGCGAAGGCGGCGACGAGGTCCTGAACCGGCGGCCCACCGTACCCGAGGCGAACTCGCCGGCCGCCATCGTGGCGCACGCCGCCGCGGTTGGGCATGTCTATGTCCTCGGGCTCGGCTCTGGCTACATGGTCGACCGCGACCGCCCTGCGGAGTTCCAAGCGGAGTACCGTTCCGTCGCGGAGGCCCTTGCCGACCTCGGCGAGCTGGCGGGCCAAATGACCAATGCCCTGGCGTACCTGCCGCCGTCCGCGCTCGGGCAGATGGTCGCGCCGGAGCGGAAGCTTTGGGGCACGGGCGACCTGTGGGTCGTCTCGCGGCGGGAGTGCATCACGCATGCGCTCCGGCACACGGCTGTCCACGTCGGTGAGCTGCGGCTCACCATGAGCCTCTTGCGTGCTGGCCCCTGAGCGCGACTTAGCCTCCGAGCGATTGCACCGCGGGGATCGGCCGTTCGCTCGTCCGGTAGGTGCGCTTCCCTTCCTCGAGCAGGTCGCCGCCGGCCGAGTCGTTCACGACGATCGCCGGGAAGTTTTCGACTTCGAGCCTGCGGATGGCCTCCGTGCCGAGGTCCTCAAACGCGACGATATCGACCTTTTTGATGTGGCGGTTGAGGAGCGCCCCAGTGCCCCCGACGGCGATGCAGTAGACCGCGTGGTGCGCGCGGAAAGCCTCGCGGACGGCTGGCCCACGCCCGCCTTTCCCGATGACGCCCTTGATGCCCATCTGGAGCATGGCTGGCGTGTACGGGTCCATGCGCATCGCCGTGGTTGGGCCCGCCGACCCGATAACGGCGCCGGGGCGCGGGGGCGTTGGCCCCACGTAGTAGATGACCTGGCCTTCAAGCTCGATCGGGAGCGGCTCGCCCTTCTGGTGCAGTTCGATCAGCCGCTTGTGGGCCGCATCGCGGGCTGTATAGATCACGCCGGTGAAGGTGACGTGGTCGCCGATGCGGAGGCCGCTGATCGTCTCGTCCGTGAGCGGTGTTTTGAGGTTCTTGGTGGTCACGATGGTGCTCCTTCGGCGTCGCCGAGGGGGCGGCGCATGATGATGAACTCGCAGGGGATGCGGGACTTTCCGGGGACGAACGGCGCCCGGCCGGTTTCGCGGTAGCCGAGCCGGCCATACCAGGGGATGAGCTCTTCGCGGAGGTCGACGACTTCGAGCTCCATCGCTGTGCAGCCGCGCGCGCGGCTTTGCGCTTCGGCTTCCGCGACCAACCGTTTCCCGAGCCCGGCGTTTTGGAGCGTGGGGTCGACCGAGAGCATCCCAAAGTAGCCCGCGTCGCCACGTTGTTCGACATAAACCGAGCCGGCGAGCCGACCATCGTCATCCCGGGCGGCGATGAACCAGCCCGTCGCGAAGTGGGCGCGGACGTCGTCCTCGTCGGTTCGGTCGCCGATCTTGAAGAAGTCCTCCTTGCGATAGGCAAGGTTGATCAAAGCGGTCAACGCCGTGACATCCTCGATCGTCGCCGCTTCCAAGCGCATCGGAGCTTCGCCCTAGAGCCCTTTCACCATGTCGCAGGTCCGGTGCGGCACGGCGATGTCCCAGTGTCCGGCCGCGTAATCCTGGTGCGCGACGACGATGTACCCCTTACGCGCGTAGTACTCGACGAGTCCGAACTCCCGCACCGTCGACAAGACGATCGAGGAGAAGCCACGACGGGCCGCGAGTGCTTCAGCCTCCGCTAGGATCTGGCCGCCGAGGCCGCCATTCATTTCGCGGGGATGGATGGCCGCGAGCCCGAAGTACATCGCCGAGGCCGCACTGATGCCTGGGGGAAGGCCGGCGGCGGCGTAGTAGTCGGCGGCGGGCCGGATCATGGCGGTGGCGATCAGGGCGCCAGCCGCGTCACGCCGTTCGAGGAATTCGCCTGACGTGCCAGCCTCTTCCAGGAGCCCGGCAACGTCGGTGCGGTCGCCATTGAGGATCTCGTAGCGGGCAAAGGCGAGGTTGACCAAGGTCGCGACCTCGGCGGCGTCGATCGCTGAGACGGGCGTCAGCTCGAACGTGAGGGTGCTCATCGGCCGCCTCCTAGAGCGTGATGGACTTGGTCCGCGCGCTGTGGCACTGGATGTTGACGGCCACGGGCAGGGCGGTGATGTGGGTCGGGTAGGTGTCGACGAACACGTCCAGCGCGGTGGTCGACCCGCCGACTGCTTGAGGCCCCACCCCGAGTGCGTTGACCGCTTCGAGCAGTTCGTCTTCCAAGGCCGCGACCTCGGCGTCTGCATGGCGGGAGCCGATCTTGCGGAAGAGGGTTTGTTTGGCGATGGTCATGGCCTTTTCGGCCGTCCCACCGATGCCAACGCCGATCACCAGCGGCGGGCACGGGTTTCCGCCCGACATGTCCACGGTCTCGCAGACGAAGTCGATGACCGCCTTCTTGCCCATGCCCGGGAGAAAGTTTTGGTAGCGCGACATGTTTTCGCAGCCCCCGCCCTTGGGCATGAAGGCGATGTGCACTTTGTCGCCCGCGACGATCTCTGTGTGGATGACGCCGGGCGTGTTGTCGCCGGTGTTCGCCCGCGCGCTGAAGGGCCGCGCCGCGATGGACTTGCGCAGGTAACCGTCGCCATAGCCGCGCCGGATGCCTTCGTTGACGGCGTCGATCACCCAGCCGCCGCTGATGTGCACGTCCTGGCCGATCTCCAGCATCACGACCGCGGTACCGGTGTCCTGGCAGAGCGGCAGCATCTTGGTCCGCGCGATTTCGGCGTTTTCCAAGATTTCGTCGATGATCTGGACCGCGAGCGGCGAGCGCTCGGTCGCCCTCGCTGCCCGGATGGCGGATTCGACGTCCTCGGGAAGGTTGTGCGTGGCGTCGACGGCAAGCTGCGCCACGGCATCGGTGATTGCGGAGGCGGAGAGTTCGCGCACAGGCCCCTCGTCAGATGTAACAGGTGCTTGCAGGGTACCGTCCCCCGAGACGAGCCGCACCTTCTGTGGGTTGGGTCACACACCGCAACCGCGCGAAGCACTAGGATTCAGGCGGGAGGACGTGACGTATGGCAGACGAGACGCGCATCCCGCTTCACGGCCATGTGCAGGTCCGGGTGGACAGCCGCTCGGGCAAAGTCGAGGTCGTCTGTGAGGCGAGGTCAGACCTCGCCTTCGACGGAGCGCCAGGCAAGGGCCCGGCGGTGACCATCGAAGGGCGCGAAGTGCGCGTCCGGGGTGGCAGCCGGTCCGTCTCGCTCCGCTGTCCGGCCGGCACGGACGTCGTCGTCGGGACGCTTTCGGGGTCGGTGACGGTGATGGGGCGTGCGGGCTCCGTCGTTGTCTCGACCACCTCAGGGAGTATTTCGGTCGACGAGGCGTTGTCCACGGACTTGCGGTCGATGTCGGGACGGATAAGCGCCGGACGTGTCGCTGGCGAGTTCCGGGCGAAGTGCGGCTCAGGCGCGACTTCGGCGACGCACGCCGGGCGGGCAGACGTCGCGACGATGTCCGGCAGCGTCCGCCTCGAAGATGTCACCGGCGCGGTGCGCGCCCGGAGTGTCAGCGGCACGGTGGAGGTATCGAGTGCTGGGCGTGAGGCGGTCTCGATCCACACCGTCTCGGGCGGGGTGACGGTCCGGCTGCCCAGGGACGCACGGCCGAACCCGCGCCTCCGGACCGTGGCCGGCCGCGCATTGGTCCGAATCCCTGAAGGCGATGGCGTTGCCATCGCGGTTTCCAGCGTGAGCGGGCGCGTCGAATTGGCGCCCCTCCCGTGAGCGCCGCGCCACCAGCCGAGACATTGCGCGGCACCGTGGTGTTTACGGACATCGCGGGGTTCACCGAGTTCACGGCCGTAAAGGGCGACCACGAAGCGCTCGCCTTGCTCGCCAAACAGGAGGCGCTGGTCCAGGAGGAGCTACCGTCGAGCGCTTGGCTGGTGAAGACGATGGGCGACGGCTTGCTCTTTTGGTTCCCCGAGGCATCCGTGGCCCTCTGCACGATGGCCCGCCTTCAGCAACGCTTCGACGATTACGCGTTCGAGACGGGGGACCCGCTTTGGGTGCGGATTGGCGCGCACACCGGGGCACAGTTGCGGACGCGAGACGATATTGTCGGCCACGACGTGAACCTCGCCTCGCGCATCTGCGGGATGGCCGCGCCGAGCGAGTTCCTCATCTCGGAGGCGACGCTCCGGGCCGCGCCCTCCGCGGAGGCGGGCCTCGATGTCGCGGAAATCGGGCCGGCGGTCCTCAAGGGCATCCCGGAACCGGTCCGGATCTACCGCGTCGCAGGCCGGCGGTAATCCCTGCGCAGGGATGACTAGTCCGAGCGCCGTAGCCCGTGATGGACGCATGACCGTCTGCTCGCACGATTCTGACGGTGGTTGTCCGCCGCTACCATCCCCCTATGGGCGGCCACCGCTCCGCAGCGAAGCATCTTCCTCCGGAAACGGAGGAGGCCCTCCGCCGCGCCTACCATGAACTGCGCGCGCCGCTCGGCCTGATCGCCACCGCTGCGCGGGCCGGCATCGAAACCAGCAACGACCCAGAGGCAGCCCGGACGTTCGCGACCATCGCCAGGGCGGCCGAACGGATGCTCCGGACGGGATCGCTCCACCTTGAAGGAGGGTGCGGCGTCGGCCGGACCCGGTCGCGCGTTGTCCCGCAACCCGTCGTCCGGGCCGTGGTCGAAGAGCTCCGGGCGCTCGGCGCCCCCGTCGTCCTCGACCTCATGCCGGAGGCTGCGCGATTCGCGGTCGGCGCTGGGCGAGCCCAATTCGAGGCGCTCCTCCAAAGCATCCTGAACAACGCGATTGAGCACGCCGTGCCCGAGACGCCGATCACGGTTTCCGACGGCGTCCGAGCGGCCCGCTACTGGGTGACCGTGAGCAATGTCTCTTGCGACGACTCGGGCCACGATGGCCACGGCATCGGCTTCGAGGTTGTCCGCGAGCTGGCGGCCGCGATTGGGGCTGCCGTCCGGGCCGGGCCAACGGGCGCCGAATACCTCACCGTCGTGGAGATCCCGCTGCTATCGGTGCTGGTCCACGAGGACGTAGCCGACGCCCCGGACCGTCCGAAGGAGCCCGGGGTTTCCGCCGATCGATTCCACCTTTCGGCGTAGACGAAGGACCACGGCTTTCACCATCCCCCCGCGTGAGGCGCCACCGAGCGTCCGTTCGAGGTCCGCCGGGGTCACTGGACGCCCCTCCGCGGCTGTGAGCCTGCTCAAGACATCGCACTCCGACCGCGACAGGGTGACGGCCAACACGCCGCGCTGGAGCGCTGGGATGCCCCGGTCGAAGACGACGTCGCCGAAGATGCGGTCGAGCGTGGCCGGAAGCCGCTGCTGGCGGGCTGCCCGCGCGGCGGTCGCCGCCTGCTGGATGCGTCCGGCGAGTCCTGCGGCGTCACCACCTCCGCCGCTCGCTCCATACGCTCCTGGTGGGCAGTGGATGACGACGAACGGCGTGATTTCACGCTCGACGGCTTCTACGAGCGAAGGTTCCGGTGGGTGGTCGGTGACGATCACCGCCAGGTCTGCCCCCACCGTCCGGCCGACGGCGATGCTCCCGGCCGCGCCCTGGTGTTCGACGACCATGATGCCCAGATCCAGCAGGTGGGAGACGATCTCCTGGCGCCCGGCCGGGCGCAAGTAGACCACCAGCGCGGTTAAGGCCGGTGACGTTCGGGCTGAACTCGTGGTTGTCGCGGTGGCAGCTGTTCTCATAACGCTCGACCGCACGGTAGGCCGCCACGGTTGAGGGACGGTTTCATCCTGGTGGCGGTTCGGGTGGCAATCGGTTGCAGGCGAGTGGACGACGCAGCGCTCTCTGGCGACGGCGGTGGAGCAGCCGATTAGCAACTGCGGGAGGGTCGTTGTGACGGACCACCAGGCGAGGCGTGCGGGCTGATGACGATCGTCGTTTCTGGGCGGACTGGGCTCTTGCGCTCGCTCGTCGCTTCGCGGCTCCGAGACGCGGGCTTGGTCGCTGATGTTCAAGAACGACCGGCCGTCCATGACGCCGGCCGCGTGGAAGTGCGGGCCGGCCGTGAGGCTGACTGGGTTGCGGTCGTGCCAGAAGTGGGGCTCGGGCAGGCAGCGGCCCAGGCCCTCGCGGATGGCGCCGCCTCCGTCGTGGGGCTCGAATCTGAAGCTGGCGACCTTGTTCGAGCCGTGGAGGCGCTCCTCGGTGAACGCCCAGGGTTTGTCCCGATCGACCTCGCCCGGTGGATTGCGCGGTCCGGAGGGCCGCCGGCCGCCGGCGGCGCGCCCAAGCCTCCGCAGGTGCTGACCGCCCGCGAGCGCGAAGTGTTGGCGCTCGTAGCGCGCGGGATGACCAACGGGGAGATCGCGGCCGCGCTCCTCATCTCGGTGAACACGGTGCGCACGCACCTCCACACCTTGGCGACCAAGCTCGATGCCTCGAGCCGCACCAAGTTATTGGCCCGTGCTCGCGGCCTCGGCATCGCCGAAGCATTCGAGAGCACCGATGGCACACGGGCGTCTGCCTGAGAAAGGAACGAAGTCATGCTGATGCTGGTCGTCGACGACGACGAGGACTACGCCGAAATCATTTCGCAGACGCTGCGCCGCGACTCGCACGATGTGGTCGTGGCGAGCTCTGCCGCTGGAGCCGTCCGTTTCGCCGGGCAAAAGCCGCCCGATATGGCGGTCCTCGACGTGATGCTCCCAGATGGGTCGGGGTTCGACCTCTGCCGCCGCCTGCGGGAGGGCCAGCCCTCGCTCCCGGTGATTTTCCTCTCCTCGCTGGACCGGGCGGCCGATGTTGTCGCCGGCCTCAACGGCGGCGGCGATGATTACCTCACCAAGCCGTTCCACCCGAGCGAGTTGCTCGCGCGTGTGCGGGCGCTTGGCCGGCGGTCGGCTGGCGTCACGGTGGTCGAACGGCCGCAGCCATCGCGGATCTCGGCGCACGGGCTGGAGCTCGACACTGGCAACCAGTCGGCCTACCTCGACGGCATCAACCTTCACTGTACCCGCCTCGAGTTCGAGGTCCTGGAACAGCTCGTGAAGTATCCCGGCCAGGTGCTCAGCCACGCGTTCCTGTCGGAGCAAATCTGGGGGTACAAGAACGTGCACGATGCGACGCTGCTGAAGGGCCACGTCAGCTCGCTGCGCGCCAAAGTGAAGAAGTCCGGCGGCGATGAGGAGATGATCCACACCGTCCACGGCGTGGGGTATAGCTACACGCCGGTCTAGGCCCGGCCCACGAGGGGTAGTCCAGCATGCGACTCGCGATCGTTGAACCCGAGCCGGCGGCAGCCGACCTCCTTGCCTTCGCCGCTCAGCGGCGCGGCCATCAGCCGCTGACTGTCCCCGCGCTCGCGCGGTTGTTGGAGCGCTTGCCCTTCGAACCGGCGGCGGCCATTGCTGCCGTCCCGGACATCGACAACGGCGTCGTCGAGGACATCGGGAGCCTCCTGAAGCGCTTCCCCGACCTTGTCCTGTTGCTCACGGTCGAGCGAGCGACGACGCTCGCGCCCATCGCCGCGCTCCGCGCCGGCGCCTCAGACGTCCTTTCGAGCCCCTACAACCCGTTTGAGGTGATCCTTCGCGCCGAGAAGTGGGTCGCGACCAAGGGGCACTCCGATGCCGCGGGCGGCATCCGGATTGCCGACCTCGAAGTCGACCTGACCGCGTATTCGGCCAGCAAGAACGGCCAGCAACTGACCCTCACCAAGCTCGAGCGCCGGCTCCTCTACTGCCTCTGTCAGCATCACCCGAACGTCGCGACCATCGACCGGCTGCTCGCGTTCGGCTGGGAATCGCTCGATGACCCGGATGCGGGCCTGCTGAAGACGCACATCTCGCACCTGCGCCGGAAGCTACGTGACGCGGGCGGCGCGCCGTTCGAGATCACGTCGCATCAGACGGTCGGCTATTCGCTTCGCTTAATGCAGGGGCAAGAGCAGCGAGCGAGTTAGTCACGAGTCCCCAGTCCCGAGTCCGTAGTCCCTAGTCCTGAGGCCGCCGTCGCTGGCTGCGGTTGGCGTTGGCGCGGGCGGCTACCGTCGCTCCACTCAGAGTCCACCGTCCGTGCACACAGTGGTCACCACTTCGACACGCAGGTGGCCAGTATGGAGACGAATGGGTCCGGCTCGGTGGAGGTCCCTCCTGGGCATGTCCGCGTGGGCAACGTGCCCGTGTTCAACGGTTCAATGGCAGACACCGTTGACTTCTGCGTCGCCGCCCTCGACGCCGGGATAGGCCTCCGGGTGGCGACGGCGAACCTCGACTTCCTCGCGCGCGCCCGGCGGGACCCGCAGCTTCGCGACGACCTCGCGGGATCGTCCATCTGTGTCGCGGATGGCGCGCCGGTCGTCTGGCTCGCCCGCCTGCTCGGCGGGGGACGCGTCAGCCGGGTGCCCGGCGTCGACCTCGTCGGCGGGCTCTGCGGGCGAGCACAGGCGCGGGGCGGGATGCGCGTCGCGATGTACGGCTCGACCGAAGGGACCGCCCGCGCAGCAGCGGCCGCCCTCGAAGGGCGCTATCCGGGGACTGAGGTTGTGGCCATCGAGTGCCCGCCGTTTCGCGCGCTGACGCCGGCCGAGCTCGACGCTGGCGTCTCGCGGCTCGTTGGCGCCCAGCCGGACCTCGTGTTGGTCGCCCTCGGCTGCCCGCGCCAGGAGCGCTTTATCGCCGAGCAGTTCGAGCGCATCCCGAGCGCGCTCTGGCTCGGGATCGGCGGGACGTTCGACTTTTACGCCGGCAAGCGAGCCCGCGCGCCGCGCCTCGTCCAGCGGCTCGGCGCCGAGTGGGCCGTCCGGCTCGCGCAAGAACCCGGGCGCCTCTGGCGCCGCTACCTGGTGGACGACCTTCCTGTGCTGGTCCGGTTGGCGCCAGCGTGCCTCCTGCGGGCTCTCCGGCGGCCCCGCTCCGCGCCGGGAGTCGAAGCGCTGCGGGCTCGGATAGCGGTCGCGCGCTAACGAACTCCACGCGTTCTCCACGCGATGGTCACCGCGTCTACCGGCGCGTTACCCACCCTCAACTGTCGATCAACGGATGTGCGGCACCGTGGGCACATCCAGAAGACCCGCCCGGAGGGCCTCGCATATGACTCGGATTGCCGTCCTTGGTTGTGGCTACGTCGGAGCCGTCTCGGCTGCCTGTTTCGCCAAGCTGGGCCATGACGTCGAGTGCATTGACCTCGACCCGCAGCGGGTGCGGCTGCTTCAGGGCGGACGCAGCCCGATCCATGAGCCCGGGCTCGAAGAGCTGCTCGCAGGAGGCATCGCCGCTGGCCGCCTCTCGTTCCGGGCCAGCTATCCCGACCGGATCGACGCGCAAATCGTCTTCATCGCGGTCAATACGCCGGAGTCGCAGGAGGGCGCGGCCGACATTCGGGCCGTGCGCGACGCCGTCTCGATGGTCGCGCCGCGGCTTTCGCCAGGCTCCATCATCGTCAACAAGAGCACCGTCCCGATCGGCACGGCCGAGCTCGTCGCAGGCATGGCGCATCGCGCCGGGAACCACGGGATCGCCGTCGTCTCCAATCCGGAGTTTCTCCGTGAAGGGTCGGCGATTTCGGACTTTCTCTTGCCCGACCGGATCGTCCTTGGCTCGGATTCCGCCGATGCGCTCGACCGGGTCGCGGCCCTCTACGCAGGCATCGAAGCCCCGGTGCTCCGCGTCGACGTGCGGACGGCCGAGATGATCAAGTACGCGTCGAACGCGTTCCTCGCCGTCAAGATCGGCTTCATGAACGAGATCGCGAACCTCTGCGACGGCGTCGGCGCCGACGTGCACGTCGTCGCCAAGGGCATGGGCCTCGACAAGCGGATCGGCTCGAAGTTCCTGCACCCGGGCCCCGGCTACGGCGGATCGTGCTTCCCGAAGGACACACGGGCCCTGGCCGCGCTCGGCGACGAACACCAGGCCCCCCAGCGCATCGTGACCGCCGCGATCGACGTCAATCTGCGGCAGCGTCAGCTCGTGGTCGACCGGCTCGCCGCCGCCCTCGACGGCGTGCAGGGGCGGGAGGTGGCGGTCCTGGGGCTGGCGTTCAAGCCCAACACCGACGACGTGCGGGAGTCGCCGGCCCTCTACGTGTGCCGCGCCCTCGTGACGGGCGGAGCCCACGTGCGGGCCTTCGACCCGGTCGCCTCCGCCCCGGCCGCGGCCGCGCTCGCGGACATCGCCGCGCACCTGGTGTTTGCCGCCAGCGTCGAGCACGCCGTCGCGGACGCCGACGCGATCGTCATCATGACCGAGTGGAACGAGTTCCGCGGACTCGATCTCGCCGGCGTGAAGGCCCTGATGCGGGGTCGGCTGATCGTCGATGCGCGCAACGTCCTCGACCCCGGGCATGCCCGTGCCCTCGGCTTCACCTACAT
>JBJXFX010000016.1:0-10810 GCA_046152925.1 Dehalococcoidia bacterium | reverse complement strand
CCGGCCACGCCGCCGCCCGCGAGCAGGGCCGCCCCGCCCGCCGCCAGCGCCGCGCCGCCGCCGAGGAGCCGACGCCGGCCTACTCTTCGTTCAACCTCTTTCGCTTCAGTCATCAGTCCTTTTCGCCCCTTTCATGGACTGGCCGCACCCTACTCGGGCTCGAAGGGCCCCGTCAACACCAGTCCTGGGATAGCCCACCGGCTCGATCCCCATTCCTGAAGGGCGCGAAAGCATGCCAGCGTCGACCTTCCAAACGGCCCGGCAACCCCGTAGGCTAGATTCCATGGCCGCGCTTATGACCGAGGCAGAACTCGAACAGGAGCTCCGCAAGATCGCTCCCCCGCCAGAGTTCGCGGGTACCGTCGCCCGCTGGGATGTCCAGATTCGGGATGATTGGGCCGGTGACCCGGCGACCGAGGTCACCGTCATCATCAAGGATGCTGACCTTCGGCGGGCCTGGCCGCATCGCCGCAAGTACGGCCGCTCGATTTCGGAGAAGCTCCGAGAGTTGTTGCCGGAACGCTTTCCCTATGTATGGTTCCAAAGCGAGTCGCCCGACATTGACCCAGAACCCCGCGAATCGCGGCGCCAGCCGTGAGTCTATCGTCCGACTTGCGGGAACAAGCCTTCCAGCTCGCCTACAACGAGCCCAAACGGCCCCGCCAAGCCAGCCTTCGACGAGCGATCTCGGCCGCGTACTACTCACTCTTTCACCTCCTCACAGAGGAAGCGGGGCGGACCTTTGTAAGGGGAGCATCTCGTGACTATCACCGGCTCTACATTAGCCGTGCGATGGGCCACGAACGCATGAAAGAAGTAGCCTCCCAAGTGCTGAACACCAGGCAGCCACCGCAGTGGCTCCGTGATGCCGGAGTGGCGCCATCAGAAGAACTGCGGGAAGTCGCTGAGCGCTTTGTCACGCTCCAAGCACTCCGGGCGACGGCCGATTACGACACCTCGGCGCGTCTCACGAGGCAACAAGCTATCGAAGCGGTCTCCCTCGCAACCGAGGCCGCCTCATTCTGGAAGGCCGTCCGGCTGTCGCCCGAGGCCGACCTCATGCTGATTGTCATGCTCGTGAGAAGCCGAACCACGGCGTGACCACCCGCGGTTGCCCCAGCCACGCCCCGATCCCAGAATCCGAGGCATGCCCGAGATCTCCCGCGTTGTCATCGTTGGGGCGTCGCTCGCCGGCTTACGTGCCGCCGGCGCCCTCCGCCGCGCCAAATTCGATGGCGAAATCACCCTCATCGGTGCAGAACCGCACCTGCCCTACGACCGCCCGCCGCTCTCGAAGCAGATCCTCGTCGGCAAGTGGGCGCCCGAAAAGGCTGCGCTTTCCGCACCGGCCGATTTCGAGAAACAGCGCATCGACCTCAAGCTCGGGGTCCGCGCCACCGCCCTCGATACCGCGGGCAAGGCCGTCGTCCTCGAAGGCGGCGAGCGCGTCCCCTACGACGCCATCATCATCGCGACCGGCGCCAGCCCGCGAAAGCTGCGTGGCACCCCGGAAGGCCTCGGCGGCATCCACACGCTCCGCACGATGGAGGACGCGCTGGCCATCCGCGCCGCGATGGAGCAGGGCGCCCGCGTCGCGGTCGTCGGCGCGGGCTTCATCGGCGCCGAAGTGGCCGCCGCCGCCCGCGAACGCGGCCTCGAAACGACCGTCGTCGAGGTCTTTTCGCAACCCCTGGAGCGCGCCCTCGGGGCCCGCATTGGCGCCGCCGCGGCCAAAGTGCACCGCGACCATGGCGTCGACCTCCGGCTCGGCGTCGGCGTCGCCGGCTTCGAAGGGTCCGGGCGCGTCGAACGCGTCGTGCTCGAGAACGGCGACCGCATCGCCGCCGACCTTGTGGTCGTCGGGATCGGCGTGGTCCCCGAGACGGGCTGGCTGGAAGACTCGGGGCTCACCCTCCGCGATGGCGTGGTCTGCGATGCGACGCTGAACGCAGGCGTCCCGGGCGTCTACGCGGTTGGCGACCTCTGCCGCTGGTACAACCAGCTCTTCGAGCAGGAGATGCGCCTCGAACATTGGACGAACGCGGTCGAGCAGGGGATGGCGGCGGCCCGCAACATCGTCGCGGGCCCCGGCGCGGCGCGGCCGTACGCCGCCGTGCCCTACGTCTGGAGCGACCAATACGACCTCAGCATCCAGACGGTCGGCTACACGGCAGGCCACGACGAGGTCGCGGTGAAGCACGGCTCGCTCGAGACCGGCGAGTTAGTCGCGCTTTATGGGCGGCAGGGCAGGCTTGTCGCCGCCGTCGGGTTCAACATGCCGCGCGAACTCAACGACTACCGGCGGCTGATCGCCGAGCGCGCGACGATGGAGGCCGGCTTGGCCCACGTCATCGAAGACGACGAAGACGAATAGGCCCCGGCGTGGAACCATTCGGCCGGCGCTGACGTTGTTTCCGGTATGCAGACCGGCATCCTGGTAGTCATGGCGGCCGGCCTGGCTACGTTGTTGGCGGCCTGCGGCGGCGGGGGCTCCTCGCGGCCGCCAGCAACGCCCTCTCCGGACAAGACGTCGACAGCGGCGAGTTCCGTCGAGGCGACGCCAACAACTGCGACGGTGACTTCGACCGCGACGAGGACGGCCGCGCCAGATGCGACCCTCCTGAGGATCGGCGACCCCGTTCCCCTGCCGCGCGGGCTGGTGGTAGTCGCGTTCGACGGCCGGTGGGAGGGCCCCACGCTGGCGCTTCGCCGCTATTACACGTCCCCCACGGGGGATTTGATCACCGAAGTGCTCCGCGAGTCCGAACTCCTGGGCAACGCCGACCCGGCCAAGATCCGTGGCATCACCTCAGCGGCGATGTCCCAGGACGGCCGCCACCTCGCGGTGGGCCTGTGCCATGGCTACTGTTACGCCGACATCTCCCCGGTCACGATCGCCCATTCGTTTGACGGCGGCATCACGTGGTCCACCATCTCCACCTTGGAGCCGACCGGGTGGGTGGACGCGGTTTCGACCGAAGCGGTCCTGGTCGGCCGTTCCAACGGCTCGGCAGTCCTGGAAGGACTCCTGCTCCGCGGGGAGACCTCGACGCCGGTGGATGTCCCGTCCGACTGGCGCCAGGATTGGTTCCGTGCCGTCGACACTCCCGATGGGTTCGTCATCTACAGGCGGGCAGGCGCCGCCGCCGTGTTCCGGCACGTCGACGGAAAGCCGTACGCGACCGTCAAGCCCACCGGTATGACCGGGGAGACGTACGTTCAAGCGCTCGCTGGCAAGGGCGACGGTTTGTTCCTCTTCGCGACGACGCACGAGGGCGAGTTTGCCGGCAGGCTCACCGTCACGGAGGTCTGGAACCCGGCGAACGAGCGGGCGTACCGGTTCACGAAGGAGTCGGGCATCGACGGGTTCTGGCCCGCGGCTTGGCTGAGCCCGACGCAGGTGCTCGGAAGCGGGTCGTTCCAGCGCTCCCGCGTTGGGGCGGAAGACCCGAACTGGACGACGGGACTCCCCGCGATCTTCGACCTCACGACTGGGACCGTCTCACCGATCGTCGAATTCATGCAGTTCGCGCCGGGCAAGGCCGGCGGCCCGGTGCCGATCGGGGTGCTCCAGGGGACGTTCGTCCAAGTCACCGGCGCCGGCGACTGCCTCAACGTCCGCGACGAGCCGCGGGCCGACGCGCCCGTCAGCGGCTGCTACGCCGACCGCGTGCTCATGGAATCCCGCGGTGAGACGAGAGTCGATGCCAGCGGTCGGACGTGGTGGCGCGTTGCGCCGCCGGGCGGGCGCGCGGAAGGCTGGGCGGCGTCCGACTTCCTCGAGCTCGCCACACAGGCGCCACGGTGAGGGGTACGCGCGGGCTCCCACGGGGTGCGATGGCCGGCTCCCGTGTGAGATCTGTTAGGGGGGCTTTGCATGCGTCTCCAGATCGGGGTAATCGGGCCTATTGGACTTGGTGCCGCGCTCGTCGGTTGTCGCGATTCGGAGCCAACCTGGGCCCCGGTCACCGAGTCGGAGGCTCGGATCCGGCTTGAACAGGTCTACGAGGCTGCCCGATTGGGCAGCCTCGTGACCCGTTGCAAGGAGCTCGCGGGGAAGGATCCGCCGATCTGCGCCAACCTCCTGCTGAGTCACGGAGTGCCCCCGCCCGGGCGCCCGGAGATCATCGGCTCGCGGTACACCGAGACAAGCGGGATCGTCCGGCCCGGCTGGATCCTGACGGTCTGCGGCCCCCGGCCGGACGGCACCGTGTACCTGAGCGAGTTCGTCGTATACCGGCGCGACGACGGCGGGCTCGACGCAGCGCACCCCGCCTATTGGTCGGGGATGCTCATCGCAGACGGGCGGGAGCAATTCCAGCCACAGGATCCGCGCGCCACCAGCTGTCCTGCTCCGCAGTGACAACGCGGTGGGCCAGCTCGACCCCTACACGTTAAACAAGATGTTGAGCACGTCGCCGTCCTTCACGATGTACTGCTTCCCCTCGGTCCGCAGCATCCCTTTGCGCTTCGCCTCGGCCTCGGAGCCGCAGGCGATCAGGTCGTCGTAGCGGATCACCTCGGCGCGGATGAAGCCGCGCTGGAGGTCGCTGTGGATCTTGCCCGCCGCTTCGGGCGCTGGGGCGCCCGCGCGGACCGTCCAGGCCCGGCACTCGTCAGGCCCAGCCGTCAGGAAGCTAATCAGGCCGAGCAGGCCGTAGCTCAAGCGGATGGCGCCTGCCATGCCAGACTCGGTGACGCCGGCGGAGGCGCGAAACTCAGCGGCCTCGTCGTCGCTCAGGTCGTTCAACTCCATTTCGAACTTGCCCGAGAACACGGCGGTCTCGCGGCCCGTGCCCTGGTACTTCTCGCGGTAGGCCGCCTCGAGCTCGGCGCGACGCGGCAAGTCCTCTTCGCCGACGTTGACCACAACGAGCAGTGGCTTCGCTGTCAGGAACTGCGTCCCTTCGAGCAGCTTCCACTCCTCGGCCGAAACCTCTTGCGCCCGAATGGGGACGTCGGCTTCGAGGCCCGCCTTGAGCCGCAAGAGGACGTCCTTCGTGCGCTGGGGCCCTTCGCGCTCACCGGCCTTCATCGAGCGGATCTCCGTGTCGAGGCGGCCGATGCGACGCTCGATCATCGCGAGGTCGGCAAAGGCGAGCTCCAGGTCCATCGTCACGATGTCCCGCGCGACATCGACCGAGGCTTCAGGGTGGGGAACCGTCTCATCGGCGAAGGCACGGACGACGTGGATCATGGCATCCAGGCGGCCGAGGTCGTTGATGAACTTGCCGGCTGGCCCTTCGCCCTTGCCGAACGACTCCCCGGCGGCCGGGAAATCGACGTACTGGATGGTGGCGTAGGTCACCTTCTTGGGCTTGTAGAGCTTGGCGAGGGCATCGACCCGGTCATCCGGGACGTTGACGACGCCGACGTTCGGCTGGTTGGACTGGCTATAGGCGCCGACTTGGGCGCTGCCACGCGTGACGGCGTTGAAGACAGTGGTCTTGCCCGACCGGGCGAGGCCGATAATCCCGAGTTGCATGCCGGTCAGGGTAGCGGCAAGGGTGGCGCAGGGTCACGCGCGGGGGATGACGGGCCACGGCAAGGGGGGCTATGCTTCGTTGTATGGATGGTCGACGGGAACTTCACGCTCGGGTCGCGGGCCTTCGCGCCGATTCAAATCGGGCGCCACGCCGGAAGCTGTCGCCAGTTCGACTTCTTTCCGCATCAAGCGCCTGGGATCGCTACGAACGGGAAGCCTGGGCTCGATTCGGGATGTCTGTTGAATCGTTTGAGGCCGCCTGGGATAGGGGTGACTTCCAGGATAGCCGCCACTCCAAAGCGGTCGCCTTGAGGATGATCCGGGCGGCCAAGCCTCAGGCCTGAGCGCATGCCCCGCCAGACGCCACGGTCTGCATTCGAGGACTACACCAAGGGCATCAATCGTGCGATTGCCTGCATTACCAGCAGTGTGCTGGAATCGGACTTCAGGGCCGACGACTTCGCTACGGCCAACTGGCAGCTGCGACTGGCCGCCGGCCGACCGATAGCACTCCGCGGACGGTACCGCCGGATCCAGTTTCGCATGCTCCAGCGGTTTACCGTGCGGGACGACGGGCCCGCTGCTGCGCGGTTTCGGGTATCTCCGACCGAATATCTCTACGAGGTCACAGCCGACCAAGGAAGCGAGATCCTGTCGTACCACCTCCACAGCCAGAAGGGCGTGACCTTTCCTCACCTCCACCTCAAGGCTGGCGCAGGCGATCTGCGGGAGGAACTCCGGGATCGGCCCCATCTACCGAGCGGTTTGGTCGCCATCCAGGAGGTCGTGGGCATGTTGA
This sequence comes from Dehalococcoidia bacterium, assembly GCA_046152925.1. GTDB lineage: Bacteria > Chloroflexota > Dehalococcoidia > Tepidiformales > Tepidiformaceae > CAMAUF01. The sequence goes on along the minus strand of JBJXFX010000016.1, from coordinate 4,526 downwards.
TTCGCGACTTCGGCGTCCCAGCGCTGCGGAGGGACTGGGAAGGGATCCTCGCCGACCCACGTCGCCGAATCCTGGGGAACCAACCATGGTGAGATGGAAGTAGGTTACCTCCGGCTCAGTTCCAAAACGGCTCGCACATCGAGCTGGAACCCGTGAAGCACCGGCTCAGCGTCGATGATGTCACCCGGGCGGTGGATGGTCGTCGGACCCCCAGGCCGGAACGCGCGGATGCTCTCTTCCTCCGGGTCGACGATCCACAGGAGCCGGGTGCCGGCCGCCATGTACAACTGGACCCGTTCAAGCCAGTGCACGACCCGATCACTCGGCGACAGGATCTCGATGGCAAAGTCAGGCGGCACAGCGACGGGGCCATGCGGGTGGGGGCCTTTTGGGCCATCGCCGTAGAGGTGGACTTTGATGTCCGGAAGATAGACCCAGTCCTGTGTCCGATCCGCGTGGCGAACCTCCGTTGAGACGTAGCCCTGGCCGGTCCGCTTGAGGTGGGACCGGATTTCGCCACCTATCTCCATTACGAGCGTGCCATGGGTATCGTTCGGCATCGGCTTCTCGGTCACTTCGCCCCGGAGGTATTCCTTCCACGGCCGCTCCTCGGGCAACGCGAGAAACTCGTCGATGGTGATGCGCCGGATCCCGGTCTGCGTCATGGCTCTCTCATACGCGCCCCGCTGAGCCCTTGCGTGACCCCCTCCGCTCCTGCACGGTGGAGGGCGTGAAGCGATTCTGGGATCTATTCGCGAAAGACGAGGCCTTCGAGCGGCCGCTCCCCCCAGCGCGGGTGACCCTGGCGGCGATCGGCTTCGTCCACAACGACGTGCAGAAGCCGCGCCCGAAAGGGTGGGAGAGCGTCGAGACCCGGATCGAGCTGCTCCCCGAACACCTTCCGCGGGCGCGCGGTCTTGAGCGCTACAGCCATGTCCTTGTCCTCTTCTATATGGACCTGGCCGAGGATGCACCGGAGAAGCCCGCAGAGATCGACCTCAAGAGCGGCCGCCGGGTCGGGATCCTGGCGAGCCGGAGCCAGTTGCGGCCGAACCACCTCGGCGTTTCGGCGGTGCCCTTGCTCGGCGTCGAAGGCCGGAACATCCGGGTCAAAGGGCTCGACGCGATCGACCGCACACCGGTGCTCGACATCAAGCCCTACCTCCCGGAATACGACGCGCATCCAGGTGCGACCATCCCACCCGGCTAGCCGCCACTCCGCCGAACCCCAACGTCCTTTACAATCCGCGCCACGCAAACGCTGGCAGGAGACACCATGAGCACTGAAGGCTGGCTCGACCTGACGGGCAAGGTCGCATTCGTGACGGGGTCGGGGCATGGGATTGGCGCCGGGATCGCGGAGGCGTTGAAAGCCGCCAACGCGACCGTGATCGTGAGCGACATCACGGCCGACGCGGCGGCGAAGACCGCGGCTCGGCTCGGGGCCCCGAACCTGCCGCTCGACGTCACCGACAAGACGGCGGTCGAGGCGACCTTCGACCGGGTGGCGCAGGAGCACGGCAGCCTCGACGTCGTCGTCAACAACGCGGGCGTGTACCGCGGATTCGGCGGCCCGGTGACGAGCATCACCGACGACATGTGGCGCACGCTTTGGGCGGTCAACGTCGACGGGGTGTTCTATTGCTGCCGCGCCGCCGCGAGGATCATGCAGGCGCAGGGCCGCGGTGGCCGGATCATCAACATCGCCTCCACGCAGGCTGTCTCGCCGGGCGTCGGGGTGACCTACGACGGGTCGAAGGCCGCAGTCGTCCAGATCACGCGGGCGCTGGCGCTGGAGTTGGGCAAGGACCAGATCACGGTGAACGCCGTCGCCCCAGGTCCGACCTGGGTGGTCGACGCGCCGAAGCCGCCGCTCGCGGCGCAGACCCCGGCGCGCACCGGCGACGCCCTCGCGGACACAGTGGCCGACCGGATTTCGCGCATCCCCATCGGCCGCTGGGGCGACCCGATTGAGATCGGCCAGGCGTGCCTCTTTCTCGCCTCGCCAATGGCCAACTTCGTCACGGGCGCCTACCTGCCGGTGGACGGGGGCTGGCTGACGCTTTAACGGACGTTACCCGTGCCGAAACGCCGTTATTCCTGGTAGCGTGCGCACCCTCTGTGGCCGTTTCGGCCATACTGTCGCGAGGAGGGCCCCCATGGCCGTGGACTTCACGCAACTTGGGCCGGCGGCTGGCGAATGCTTCCCGGCGAGCCAGTTGCTCGACGCGCGGGGCGCGGCCTTTGACCTCGACCGCGACCGCGCGGGCCGGCCCGCGGTGGTGGTCTTCCATCGCAGCGCCCGCTGGTGACCGTTCTGCAAGACACAGCTCGTTGAGCTGCAACAGGCCTGGCCGGCGCTCCAAGCCGAGGGGTACGCCCTGTACGCGATTAGCTACGACCCCGCGGACTCGCTCGCTGCCTTCGCGGCCAAGCATGGGATCACCTACCCACTGCTCAGCGACCCCGAGAGCGCCGTCATCCGCGCGCTCGGCATCCTGAACGAGGAGGCGGCGCCACAGGTAGCGGGCATCCCGCATCCGGGCGTGTTCGTCTTGGACGGCGACGGCCTGGTGGTCACGAAGCGGTTCTACGCGAGCTACCGGGAGCGCGACACCGGCAGCGGCCTACTGAACCACGTGCTCGGCATCGCGACGCCACCGGCCGGCCCGGAAAGGATTGCCATCGGTGAGGGGGTCACCGTCCGCGCGAGGTTCGACCGCGAGACCTACGCCTGGGGCCAGCGCCTGTGGTTGACGGTCGAGCTGACCCCGGCTGCCGGAATCCACCTCAACGGACCGGCCGTCCCCGAGGGTTACCAGCCGCTCGCCATTGCGCTCCGGCTGCCGGAACGGGTCGTCGCAGGTGAGCCCGCTTGGCCCGCGACGCGCGACCTCGCGGTGGCGAGCATCGGCGAGGTGCTCCCGGTGTACGACGGGCCGATACGCGTGGAGGTCCCCGTCAGCTTCATGGTGGTCGACGCTGGACCGCTCGAAATCGGCGTGGATATCACCTATCAGGCCTGCACGGAGAGCGACTGCCTGTTGCCCGCCACGGTCAGGCTCGAGTTGCCAGTCGAGGAGTCGGCGCTGATCGAACGTCCTCGGCCTGCGGCTGGTTAAGGCGCACTGGGCTGGTACGTTGTCCCCACCGTCGGCGGCGGGGCCAGAGCCGCGACTCCATATCGACGCGCTCGCCAACCTGGCCGACTGGGTCGCGGTGATTCAGAGAACGGATGAGGAACGCGAGGAACGAGCCCGGCAACGCCGCCAGTACCACGACGACAAGCGCCACGCCGACAAAGACAGCCGCCCCGGCAACCGCGAAGAAGGCCCAAACGCCGGCTGCGACACCGGCCAGCACCACGGCCGCGACGATCAGCGCGGCCCTCGGGCGCAGGCCAAGGAAGCGCGTCTCGCCGACACGCCAGGTCGGGTCCGACTTCTCCTCGAATGCCATACCAACAGGATAGCAGCCCAAGAAACGCCCGTTTAGGGGAGAGCCTTCACCACCGCCGGGATAACGTCCCTTGCGAACCGCCCCATCGCGCGGCGCAGCGCGGGCGTTTCCAGGCCGCCGAGATTAAAGGCGGCCCAACAATGATCCATCCCGAGGACCCGCCAGGACTCGACAATGCGCTCGGCGACTTCATCCGGGCCGCCAATCCGCGCGTTCGCCAAGACCTTTTCGATGGGCAAGGTGGCGGCATAGCGCGTGCGGCTGGCCGCTTCCTCCAGCTCGGTGCCTGCGTAGCGCTCGGCTGGCATCTCGGCGGCGACCATCCGGAAGTAGCGCGTGTAGCTCTCGCGCCACTCGGCCTCAGCCGCGGGTCGCGAACCGCTGACCCAGGTGTGGGCGCCGACGGAGACGCGTAGCGACGCCGGGTCGTGACCATACTCGCGGACTTTGGCGCGGTAGAGCTCCGCGGCGGGTTGGAACAGCTCCGCCGGGCCGTTGATCTGCGGGAGCGCGAGGTGCAGGCCCTGGCGCGCGGCGAACTCGACCGACTGCGGCGCCCGCCCGCCACCGACCCAAATCGGCGGATGAGGACGCTGTACGGGCTTGGGCTGTAGCTCGAGCAAGGGCTCGCCCGCCGCAACCGCCACGCGGCCCTCCGTCCAGATCTGTCGCATCGCAAGGATGGCTTCCTCCACGCGCGGCCGCACCTCGCCATACGGGATGCCGTACCCGCGGTACCCGTCGAGGAAGAGCCCGCGGCCGACGACGAGGTCCAGGCGGCCGCCGCTGATCAGGTCGACCATCGCGTAGTCTTCGGCGAGGCGCATGGGGTTGTGGTGCGCGGCGAGGACGACGCTCGTCCCAATCCTGATGCGCGAGGTCTTCGCCGCGATCGCCGCGAGGAGCACCGCCGGGTGCGGGCTGATGTACCGCGAAAAGTGGTGCTCGCCGACCCAATAGGTGTCGAAGCCGAGCTCCTCCGCCACGACCGCGAGGTCGATGACCTGTTGATAGCGCTCGCGCTGGGAGATCGACTCCGGGTACCAATCGACGAGGTCCAGGACGCC
>JBJXFX010000133.1:0-60352 GCA_046152925.1 Dehalococcoidia bacterium | reverse complement strand
AGCGACTCGCGGGTTGTCACGTCCCCAGGATACACCGACGGCACTCGGTTGCGTTCCCATCGGGGGCTGGGCGAGCGTAGGATGGCGTCATGCCGGATTGGATAACGCGCGTCCGCCTGGAGAATATTCGGGGTTTCCGCGAGCTGGAGTTCGAGGTCCCGATGCCGGAGGCGACGGCGCCTTGCACGGTGATCATCGGCAAGAACGGGACGGGGAAGAGCACGCTCCTTCGGGCGATTGCGCTGCCACTTGTCCGAGGGGAGGAGGCATTCGAGCTCGTTCGGCAGCCCAACGGCTCCTACCTCAGGGCGGAATCGGATGCTGGCGCGGCCATCGGGGTGGTCGAACTCCAGCTAGGGGCGGGAGCGAGAATGTGGGCGAGCTTCCGACGCGATCCCGACGGCGAGATACCTGGTTCGTTCGCGGAGTCCCATCGGGCTAACGATGATGTGACCAGGAGGAGGTTCTGGGAACGTCTCTTTGTCGCCGCATACGGCTCGGGCCGGACGCAGGTCGGCACGATGCGTGAAACGTCGTTTGGCTCTTACCGGGTCTACGACTCGGTGCGCGCGCTCTTTGACTATACGACGGCCCTTGCGAACTCCGAGCTCACGCTCCGCCGTCTGCGCGACTATCGCGACGAAGCCTGGTACGACGCGACCCTCCGCAAGCTCTCTGCCGCGATCGGCCTCACGCCCGATGACACGATCTCGCTCCCGAGGGGCGGCGGCGTCGCCGTTTCGGGGCCGACGATCGGCGCCGACATCCCGCTTGAGGCGTGGGCCGATGGCTACCGGCTCACGCTCGCGTGGATCATGGACATGTACGCTTGGGCGATGCGTGCCGAGGCGATTGACGACGAGGGCGACATCAACGGCATCCTCCTGCTCGACGAGGTCGAGCAACACCTCCACCCGTCGATGCAGCTCCAGGCGATCCCACGGCTGCGAGCCCAGTTCCCGAAGCTCCAGATCTTCGCGACCACGCACAGCCCGCTCGTCGCGCTCTCGGTGAAACCCGAGGAGCTGGTCTCGCTCAAACGGCTCGACGACGGCTCGGTCGTCCGCGTCGAGGTGCCCAATTACACGGGCTATTCGGCCGAGGACATGCTGGTCGACGACAACCTGTTCGATGCCGACGTCTACTCGCCCGAGACCGTCGAGAAGCTGCGGCGCTACCGCGAGCTCGCCGCCAAACCACCGCCGCCTCGGCGCCGGCGTGGCGGCCCCGCTGCCAGCGCTGCCAGCGCTGCCGCTGCCGACGAAAGCGAACTCAAGCAGCTCGGGGCGGAGTTGCGGGCGATGGCGATCCCCGAGGTCCAGGCCGGGCCGCAGGCCGACGCCGTGCGTGAACTGCTCACCAGATACGGCCGGCAGCCGGAGCCATGATCGGGGTCAAGCGGGAGGCGCTGCGCAACGGGGCAAAGGTGGAGCCGGTGCAGAGCTGGAAGGACGCCGCTGCCCTCCAACGCCAGAAGGCTATCGCGGAGGGCGCCGCCCACAAGGTCTCGGACCTCTATGGCGATGAACGCGTCCGCCTGCCGCTGCTCACCTTGTTTCATTCGAAGTGCGCCTACTGCGAGTCGCCGATCGGCGTCACGGGCAGCTGGGACGTCGACCATTTCCGGCCGAAGGGCGCTGTTTCGGCGGAGGCTGGCCACCCCGGGTATTACTGGCTCGCCTACGACTGGACGAACCTCTATCCGGCCTGCCAACTCTGCAACCAGCGCCGCAAGGACCCGGCGACGCCCGATAACCCCGGCGGCGGGCCGGCCGCGGGCAAGCTCGACCAGTTCCCGCTGGCGAGTGGATCGGTCCGGGCCTCTGTGCCGGGCGCCGACCTGTCGCTCGAAAGGCCGCTGCTCGTAGACCCATCCGGCGCGCTCGACCCGGAGACCGTGTTGGCGTTCGACCCGCTGGGCAACGCCTTCGCGCGTGGCAACGACGCGCAGGCGAAGGCGACGATCAAGGTGATGCATCTGAACCGGGCGCCGCTCAAGCGGACACGGCGGATGCGGATCCGCGAGTGCATCGCGATTCTCGGGGCACTTCGCGAGCCTGCGAATCCCGACGAGGCCGCGAACATGCGCGGGCTGGTCGCGGCGATCTTCTTGGATGCCGAACGGGCGTACGTCGCTTGCACGCGACGAGTGATCCGGGAGCCGGAGCAGTTCGGGCTACCGGCGTGGGTCGCTGCGCTCGGTTCGGGCTGATTGGACGGGCTGCGATTGGGCTTGGAGCCGAGGTTTACGGCTCAGCGGTAGGCGTCCTTGCGGTCATCGATCGACGTGATGTCCATAAGGTCCGTCGATAGCGCAAAGATGACACGGAGGTTGCCGACGCGGAGGGGCCAGCTGTTCGGCTCGCCTTGCAACCGCTTCACGTTGCCGCGGCCCTCCCGTGCGTAGTCGAATATCGCGTCGCTCACCCGCTTTGCGGTTCGCGGCTCGGCCCGTGTTATCGCCATCAATTGCTGGATCGCCGCTTGGCTCCAGACGACTCGGCTAGCCATTGGTGGGGCTGGCCGCAGCGATGAGCGCCTCGATCTGAGCTTGGGTGAATAAGACACTCGGCCCGAGCCGCCCAGCGCGGCGGTCGGCGAGGATTCTGAGTTCCGCCGGCGAGAGCTCCTCGTCTTCATACTCGAAGACTTCGGAGACCCCCTCGCCGGTTGCTGCGGGGCTCAGGGGCACAGAGGAACTGTTGCAGCGGCGCAGGAGGTGTTCGGCCTCGTCGAGGGATGCCTCTGGCAACGCCGAAACCAGCTGGTGGAGCGCTTCGCGGCTGGACATGAGGCAAGGATAACACCACTGGCAACCCGTTAGCGCGCCTGCCCCGGGCCGGGGACGAGAGACCCGCATTGACCCAACGCCTACGGAAGCGACGATCGAGGGCGATGGCTCGACGACATAGCGCGAACGGCCGCAACGGCGTGCGGCGCTATCTCCAAGGGCCGATGAGCAGGCGCGCGGAGCTGGCGCACCTGCTCCGCGTGGGCCGCGAGTACGCCGGCGCCATCCGGCAGCTCCACTTCATCGGGCCGTGCGTCACGGTCTTTGGCTCCGCCCGGCTGGGCGAGGAGACGCCGGAATATGCCTGGGGCCGAGCGGTCGGCGCTGAGCTCGCCAACGCGGGGTTCACGGTGTTGACCGGCGGCGGGCCAGGGCTGATGGAGGCGGCCAACCGCGGCGCCCAGGAGGCCGGGGGCCACTCGGCCGGCTGCAATATCATCCTCCCCCAAGAACAGGCCGCGAACCGGTATCTCGACCTCGTCGTCACGTTCCGGTACTTCTTCATCCGCAAGGTGATGCTCGTGAAGTACTCCTACGGGTTCATCGCGCTGCCCGGCGGGTTTGGTACGTTCGACGAGATGTTCGAGACGCTCACGCTCGTCCAGACCGGGAAGATCAAGGATTTCCCGATCGTGCTCTTTGGGTCGGAGTTCTGGGGGCCAGTGGTCGAGTTGCTGCGCGAGCGGCTGGCGGGACGCGGCCTGATCGACCCCGATGACCTCGACCTGGTCCGCGTGACCGACTCGCCAGAAGAGGCGGCCCTGCACATCCGCGACACGGCGATCGGGCGGTTCGGGCTCAAGTACCAGGAGCGCGCGGCGCGGAAGTGGTGGCTCTTCGAAGGCCTCGGCCGGTAGCGAACCGTGCTCACTCCTCGCCCTTCGAGGTGCGCTGCAGCCGTTGTTCGCGTTCCAGCAGGCCAGCGATGCTCACCCAGGTGCGGTGACCGATGACGACGTGGTCCACCACCGGGATGTGGAGGAGCTGGCCCGCGGCCATCAGGTCGCGCGTCGAGCGGACGTCGTGGGCGCTGGGCGAAGCGTTCCCGGAGGGGTGGTTGTGCACGAGGACGATGGAGCTCGCGTCGAGCGCGATGGCATCGCGGAAGAGCTCGGCGGGGCGGTATTGGAGGCTTTCGACGGTCCCCTGAATCGCGCGAAGGCTGCCGAGGAGGCGGCCCCGGGTGTCGAGTGAGAGCACCAACAGCTCTTCTTTCGTCTTGCCGATGAAGCGCGGGCCGAGGTAGCGGAAGACGGCCTCAGCCGTGCGGAGCAGCGGCCGATCTTCCGTTTCGAGCTCCTGCATGCGGCGGCCGATCTCGAACGCGGCCAGGAGTAGCGCCGCCTTCGCCGGCCCGAGTCCGGAGACCTGCTGGAGGTAGGGCGCTTCGGCGCGGAGGAGCGAGGCGAGCCCGCCGGAGTCGCCGATGATCCTCCTGGCGAGGTCGAGCACGTTCTCGCCGCGCGTCCCGGAGCCGAGGAGCACGGCGAGCAACTCGGCATCGCTGAGGACGCCCGGGCCGTGGCGAAGCAACCGCTCCCGCGGCCGCTCGTCCTCGGCGACTTCGCGCATCGTGCGGTAGCTGCTCTCAGCGGTCATGCGTCGCCCTCGCTCAGGGGCCGATCGGGCGGCCGTTGGCCGGGCGGTCGAAGTCACCCTGGCGGAAGCCCTGCCAGCCGATGCCCATGGCATTGGCGACGGGGTCGGTCCGTGTCGCCTCGTGGACGCAGACGCGTTCAATGATCCGCCACTCGTCTCCGCGGCGTTCGTAGCGGTCGAGGTAACGCCCCCACCAAGTGTCGACATCCCCGCCTCCGCGCTCCCCGCGGAAGAGGTAGGTGACGTTGTAGATCTCGCCGCGCGCATGCGTTCCGTCGTCGTCGAGCTGGATCCAGTGGTTGAGGAGGCAGTGCATCGTCGAGTACCAGCGCAGGTGCGCGACCATGCAGTGTTCCACGAACTCCCAGGCGTTGCCGTTGAAGCCGCCGTGGTTGTCGGTGGCCTCGGGCCAATAGGCGGAGCGCATCACCTCCGGGTCAAGGCGGTCGACGCCGTTGCAATAGCGATGGGCGATGTCGCGGATCGCCTCAATATCGGCGAGTTGGCTTGGCGTGTAGCGCATGGCTGCACACTCCTCGGTGCGGTTTGGCGGCATTCTACGCGCAGACGGGGCGTGCGACCGTAACCGTTGCTCCCTCTGGCATGCGACTGGGCGTAGGATTCACAGCCCGGAGGTGGTTCATGGAGTTCGGCATCGCCCTGACGCCCAGCACAGACTCGTGGCGCGTCGTCCAGCGCGCGGAAGAGATCGGGTTCACGCATGCCTGGTTCTACGACTCGCAGCTCTTGTACACCGACGTGTTCGTCTCGATGGCCCTCGCGGCGGAACACACCTCGCGGATCAAGCTCGGGACAGGCGTCCTGATCCCGACGAACCGGATCGCGCCGGTCGCAGCGAACGCCTTCGCTTCGCTCAACCGTCTCGCGCCGGGACGTGTGATCTTCGGCGTCGGGACGGGGTTCACGGGACGGAACACGATGGGCCTCCCCGCGCAGAAGCTCGACGACATGGCGGCGTACATCCGCGTCGTCCAGGCGATGCTCCGCGGCGAAACGGTCGAGTTCGCGACCGAGGGCACGACCCGGAAGGTGCGCTTCCTCAACCCGGAGAACGGGATGCTCAACCTTGATGACCCGGTGCCCGTCCACATCTCCGCCTTCGGGCCGAGGGGACGCGCCCTGACGGCGAAGGCGGCGGACGGCTGGATGACGTTTATGGGTCCGGTCGAGGCCGCGATCCACCAGGTGGGGGCGATCGACCAGGCCTGCCGGGACGCCGGCCGCGACCCCGCAACGCTCTACAAGACGATCTATTCGCTCGGCTGCGTGCTGGAGCCGGGCGAACCCGCCGATAGCCCGCGGGCGATGGCCCAGGCCGGCCCGGGCTCGGCCGTCAGCTGGCACGGGATGATCGAGAACTTCTCGCGGCTCCAGCCGGCGATGCGCGAGGCGGCCGGCGCCTACCGCCAACTCTACGAGTCGTATGCGCCGGCCGATGCGCGCTACCTCTCGCTGCACAAGGGCCACCTGCTCTTCGTGCGCGACGACGAACGCGCCTTCGTCACGGCGGACATGATCCGGGGCGGCACCTTTACGGCCTCCGCGCCGGAGCTGCGGGAGCGCGTCGAGCGGCTGGCAGCGGCGGGCTTCGACCAGCTCACGATCCAGCTCGTCCATGGGCAGGAAGCCGCAGTCGAGGACTGGGCGAAGCTGTTCGGCCTGCGGTGAGCCACATCGAGGTGGTCACGTATGACCCCGCATGGCCGGGCTGGTTCGAGGCGATCCGCAACCGGGTCGCGCCTGCGCTCGAAGGCGCCGCGCTCGCGATCGAGCACGTGGGGAGTACGTCCGTGCCGGGGCTCGCAGCGAAGCCGATCATCGACATCGACGTGGTCGTCCGGGACGATGACGGAGCTGTCGCCGCGGCGGTCGCGGCCCTCGCGACTCTGGGCTACGTGCATCGCGGCGACCTCGGGATCCCTGGCCGGGAGGCGTTCTTCGCCCCGGCCGGGACGCTGGCGCACCACCTCTACGTCTGCCGTGAAGGCCACGCGTCGCTGCGGAATCATCTCGTCTTGCGCGACTATCTCCGTGGGCACCCGAAAGCGGCTGCAGCGTACGGCGCCCTGAAGCGGCGCCTCGCGGCTGCTCACCGGGATGACGTCGAATCCTACATCGCCGGGAAAGCTCCGTTCATCCTCGGCGTCTTGGCGGCGTCTGGCTTCGCGGGGACGGAGCTCGCCGCGATCGCCGTGCAGAACGGCGTGGGCTGGCCCATCGTCAAGCGGCGGTAGCCGCCAGCCCCGCCACTGTGCGACGATCCGCGTCGTGCGTGTTGCGAGGCTCCTCAGGCGCTACTGGTTGGCAGCGGTGATCTTCGCGGCCGGGGTCGCGACGGTGGCCTTCGTTGGCATCCGGACAGAGAGTCTCACCGCAATTATGTATACTTGCGGGATCAACGGAGTGATCATCGGGTTGGCGATCGGCGCCGCGAACCGGCAGGCCGCTGCGCGGGAAGGCGGGCGGCCCGGAACCCGGCGGTAGCGGCCCGGACACGTACACTGTCGCGATGTCGCAATCCTCGAAGAAGGCCGCGGCCGGCCCGCCACGCGGCCAGGCGGCCGCCCGGCGCGTCCTCCGGCCCGCCCAAGTGTTCGTCCAGACCGAAACCGCTGGCGGCCTCGTCCTCCTTGCGGCAACGGCCGTTGCGCTGCTTTGGGCGAACTCCCCCTGGGATGGCGCCTACGCCGACCTCTGGCACGCGACGGTCACCTTCGAAGTCGGGCGGATCGCGGTCCACGAAGACCTCGGGCATTTCGTGAACGACGGCCTGATGGCGATCTTCTTCTTCGTCATCGGCCTCGAGATTAAACGCGAGCTTGTCCACGGCGAGCTTGCCTCGCCGCGCCGGGCGGCGCTGCCCGTGGCCGCCGCCCTCGGAGGAATGGTCGTCCCGGCCGGGATCTACGCCGCGTTCAACGCGGGAGGCGATGGGTCGGCCGGGTGGGGGATCCCGATGGCGACGGACGTCGCGTTTGCGCTTGGGGCGCTCGCGCTTGCCGGCAGGTCGGCGCCGTTCGGGCTCAAAATCATGCTGCTCGCCCTCGCTGTCGTCGACGACCTCGGCGCGATCATGGTCATCGTCGTCTTCTACACCGACAGCGTTGCCTGGGACGCCGTCGGCTGGGCCTTGTTGTTCACGGGCGCGCTTGCGGCGCTCGGCTTCTTCCGGATGGGGCATCCCGTCGTCTGGGTGGCGCTAGCGGTGGCGCTCTGGGTCGCGGTGCTCGAGTCGGGCGTCCACGCGACGCTGGCAGGCGTGATCGTCGCCGCCTTGGTCCCGGCGAGAGCGGACCGGAGCGTCGCGGAGGCCGACCGGGAGGTCCAGCGGCTCCTGGCCGAGGCGCGGGCGGCCCGCCGCGAGGGCGATTTCGAGGGCGACGAGGCCGCGTTGGACCGGCTAGGCCAGGTGGCGTCGAGCGCCGAGAGCCCGCTCGACCGCCTGGAACACGCGGTCCACCCCTGGGTGAGCTTTCTCATCGTCCCGCTGTTCGCGCTGGCGAACGCGGGTGTGGTGATCGACCGCGAGAGCATTGAGGCGGCGACGGGGAGCGCGGTGACGGCAGGCGTTGCGTTCGGGCTCGTGTTCGGGAAGCCGGCCGGCATCTTCCTCTTTGCCTGGGTCGCCGTGCGGCTGGGGTGGGCCTCGCTGCCGAGGGGTGTGGGCTTCGCGCACGTCGGCGCCATGGGGGTGCTGGCGGGGATCGGGTTCACGGTTTCGCTCTTCATCACCGAGCTGGCTTTCGAGGGCGAGGGCCTCGTTTCCGAAGCGAAGATCGGGATCCTGGGGGCCTCGCTCGTTGCGGCGGTAGCGGGGAGCTTGGCAGTGCGGGCGGTTGGTTCACGCAACGCGGCGGCGGGCTGACTCCGGGGACCCGTGCAACGGCGCGGGCGCCCTACAGGCGCCCGATGACGATCAGCGGAAGCCAGGCACCGAGTGCGAGGGCACTCCAGAAGAAGGCCCGCTGCACGCCCACGAGCTTCGTTGAGGCGATCGTGCTCACCGTATGGACCTGGCGGATCACGTCGCGCTCGGCGTTGTCGATGTCCATGTCGATGCTGAGCCGTTCGAACTCATCCACCGGCATCGCTTGGATATCGTCGAAATAGAAGATGGAGCCGAGATGGGTGCGGGCTGCCCCGCGCCGGGGCGCGGTTGGCACATAGATGATCACGATATACCACGCGGCCAGAAGCGCCGCGCAGGCATAGGCCAAAAGCAGTGCCCAGCCCGCGCCCGCCAACCACTCGGTGTGGCCATCGGCGCGAAGCACCGCGCCGAGCTGTCCGGATTGGCTCACGGTGACGGCCGCCAGAGAGACGTGCAGGGCCAGCACCGGGGCCGCTTTCTGGTCGGCCATCTGCGTCATCCGGATCGCGCGGTCGAGCGTCCGGGTGTGACTTTCGATCCGCTGCCATTGTGTCGGCGGGTGCGGGCGGTGGCGGGGCGGCTCTTCATGGGAGACGCGTCGGGTCTCTTGCAACGGTTTTCTGCTCCGGCGGTTGGTCGGGCGCACGCCGCAAGGCGTGGTGCGTGGCCAGGGGAGTGTAGGGTCGCGGGCGAACACGATTGTTAACAGTCGCCCAGACGCGTCAGCCCAGCTTCGCGCGGGCGGCTTCGACGTCGTCGGCGTGCTTGAAGATCACACCGAGCGTCGCCTCAACGAGGTCCTTGTCGAGTTCGCTCGCGTGGAGCGCGACGAGGGCGCGAGCCCAGTCGAGGGTCTCGGCGACGCCAGGGCGCTTGTAGTAGTCATCGCGGCGCGCCCCCTCCATATACCGGCAGATCTGCGCGGCGACGTGTGCGTCTAGCTGCGGCACCTTTGTCCGCACGATCTCCAGTTCCCGTTCGAACGTTGGGTAGCCAACCCAGAGGTAGAGGCAGCGACGCTTGAGCGCGTCGTGGATTTCGCGGGTGCGGTTCGACGTGAGGATGACGAGTGGCGGCCGTTCCGCTTTGATCGTCCCGAGCTCCGGGATGGTGACTTGGAAATCGCTCAGGATCTCGAGGAGAAAGGCCTCGAACTCCTCGTCGGCGCGGTCGACCTCGTCGATCAACAGCACCGGCGGGACGGGGCCGTGTTCGCTCAGGGCTTCGAGCAGCGGTCGCCGGATGAGGTACTCCTCGCTGAAAATGGCGTGCTCCACCTCGGCGCCGGACTCGTGGGCGCTTTCTGCAAGCTTGATCCGGAGGAGCTGCTTGGCGTAGTTCCACTCATAGAGGGCGTGCGAAGCATCGAGCCCTTCGTAACACTGGAGGCGGATGAGGCGGGCGCCGAGGATGGTAGCGAGCGCTTTCGCGATCTCGGTCTTCCCGACGCCGGCTTCGCCCTCGAGGAAGACGGGCTTGTTCAGCTTGGCGGCGAGGAAGATCGTGGTCGCGATCGTGCGGTCGGCGAAGTAGTCGCGTTCCTGGAGGGCCGAGAGGACATCGTCGATCGTGTCGAACATCGCCTGCCATGGTAGGAGGGCTTCGGGACTAGGGCGATTCGAGGGCGAAGCCACCGCCGCTTGATTTCGCGGCCCAGCGCGATACGATAGCAGCGCTGGATTTTGCCGGCACCTTGTTGGGGCCCCTTTTGGGGCCCTTTTGTAATTGGGGGGTCGGGCTGTGGTTGACCGCTTCGCCTGGTTCGTCGACGCCGGCTACCTCTACGCGGCGGGTGGCCAGCTGTGCGTCCAGTCGACCTCACGGGACCAGGTTGAGATTCGATTCGCCACACTTATCCCGGCGCTGCACCGCTTGGCCGGCGAACACGCAGGCATCGATCTGCTCCGGACATACTGGTACGACGGCGCCGACAACGGCGTGCCAACCCCCACCCAGCTCGCTGTGAGCCATCAGATCGGCGTTAAGCTGCGACTGGGCCGGCTTTCACGGGGAGTTCAGAATGGGGTCGATGCCCTCATCATCCGCGACCTGATGAAGCTCTCTTCTGAGCACGCGATCGTGACCGCCTTCCTCCTCAGCGGCGATGAGGACCTGCGACAGGGGATGATCGAGGCCCAGGATGCTGGCGTGAAGGTCGTCTTGGTCGGGGTTGAGCCGTTCGGGGATCAGAACCAGGCGAGCACGTTGATTCGCGAGGCTGACGACATCCTCGTGTTGCGTCGCGACTTCCTCGATCCACACATCCAGAGGCGCACCAGCGTTCGCCCACCTCCGGTGTACGACACGCCGAGAGAGGACTCTCCGACCTCCGTGGGGAGTCAGGTCGCCGACGAGTTCATCGCTACCGATCGGTCGGCCGCGAGCGCTCTCAAGCTGGCTCGGGCCCCTAACCGCTCACAGGCGATTCCTTTCGAGATCGATCGCCGTCTGCTGGAGGGACTGGCAGGCCCGAATCGAAGACCCGTGCCTCAAGAGGAGCGACACCGTGCGCGCGACGACTTCTGGAACCGGCTCGCCGAGGGGACGGCGGATGGATCCTGAACCGTTCTTCCGCCGCCAGGGCGACGCATTCATGCCGCAGCCGATTTGCCGCGGTCCCTGGGACCCCAAGTCGCTTCACGGGCGCGTGATCGCCGGGCTGCTAGGGGCCGCGATCGAGGTCCGCTTCGGCGACCCCGCCTTTCAGTTCGCCCGGTTAACCATCGACCTCTGGCGGCTGCCCGGCTTTGTCCCGCTGACTGTGGCCACGAAGCTGCTGCGCGAAGGCGGCCGGATCAAGGTCGCCCACGCGGAGTGTTTCGCAGACGGCGTCTCGATGGGCCAGGCGACGGGCGTCTTGCTGCGCAAGGGCGCCGCGCCCGCCGGAGAGATCTGGAGCCCGCCAGATTGGGACTTCCCGAAGCCGGAAGAGATCCCCCTGCGCGAACTCCCGGCGGATATCCCGCGCGACTGGGCGCCCATGTGGGAGACGCGCGACCAGGGGCGCTCGTTCGGCACGGTCGGCCCGAAGCGCGTCTGGATGCGGGAGATCCGGCCGCTCGTTGATGCCGACCCCCTAACGCCGTTCCAGCGCGTGGCGCTCGCGGCGGACTTTTCGAGCCCGCTCGCGCACTCGGGCTCGACCGGGCTCGCGTATATCAACACGGATATCACGGTGTACCTGCACCGCGACCCGCGCGGCGAGTGGATCGGCTTCGATTCGACCCACCACCACGCAAGCGAGGGGGTGGCCGTCGGCGAGTGCATGCTCTACGACGAGGAGGGCGCAATCGGCCGGAGCATGGTGGCGGCGCTGGCGCAGAAGCGGACCACCGGGTAACCGACCGCCGCATGGCGCCTCGGCGAGGGGCGTGCGAACCTCGGATGATGTCAGAGGCGACCTGGGAGCAGCCACAGCCGATCACGCTTCCGACCCCGGGGCTGGGCGTCCGAGCCCGGCGGGTGGGCCGCACGGTCGGCGCCGCGGGCCGCGCGTTCGCACCGGTGCTCACGCGCAAAGCGCTGCGCAGCACGTCGCCGCACGAACGGCCGGCGGCCAGGGCGATCCGCGTGATGTTCGAAGACCTCGGCGCGACGTACGTGAAGTTCGGCCAAGCGATCGCCTCGTCGCCGGCCGTGATCCCGGAGTCAATCTCCGAGGAGTTTCGCTCGTGTCTCGATGCGGGGCCGCCGATCCCCGCACGGGCAGTCCGCGCGCGCGTCGAACGCGAGCTCGGCCGTCCCATCGGCGAGGTGTTCGCCGAGTTTGAGGACCGGCCGATCGCCGCGGCCTCGATCGCGGCCGTGCATCGCGCTCGGCTGAAGGATGGCACGCCGGTTGCCGTGAAGGTCTTGCGGCCCGGGATCGAACGCGTCGTCGCCGCCGACCTCGACGTGATGGAGCCGGCGCTCCGTTTCGCGGCCCGCCAGGGGAGCGATGTGGCGTACAACGGTGTCGGCTACATCGTCGGGCTCCGCCACCAGGTCGCCGAGGAGCTCGACCTGCGCAACGAGGCGCGGACGATGGACTACTTCCGTGGCCTCTTCGCCGACTTCGAGCTCGAACGGTTAGTAATCCCGCGCGTTTACCACGAATTCACGGCGCGCCGCGTGCTCACGATGGAGTACATGGACGGCGCGCCGATCGACGACCTTGCGAAGGCCGAGGAGTTCGGGGCGCAGCCCGCCGCGCTCGTCCGTGACCTGCTCCGCGCTTGGCTGCTGACGGCGCTGGGCGTGGGAGCGTTCCACGCCGACATCCACGCCGGGAACCTCTTCGTGTTGCGCGACGGGCGCTTGGCGATGCTCGATTGGGGCGTTGTCGCGCGGCTCGACCCGGATACGCAAGGCTTTTTCCGCAGCCTAATCGAGGCTGGCCTCGGCGACGAAGATGCCTGGCGGCGGGTCGGCGACCACGTGATCAAGACGCAGGGCGTGATGCTCATGGACGGCTTCGGCTACACGCCGGAGCAGATCCACGAGCTCTCGCGGCTCTACATGGAGCCTGTCCTTTCGAAGCCGATGAAGGACGTGAGCATGGCGGCGTTGTTCATGCCGCCCGAGCGCGTCGCGGCCGTGAACCACGGTGTGGAGTATGTGAAGCCCAGCTGGCGGGAGCAGATCAAGCGGAACCGCGCGCGGGCGAAGGCGTTCCGGACGGCGATGGACGCGGGCCACTTCGAGGCCGAGTTCCAACGCCAGACGTTCCTTTCGGCCAAGCAGCTCTTGTACCTCGAGCGGTATGGCCGGATGTACTTGCCGGACGAAGCGCTGCTCGCGGACCACGATTTTCTACGGCGAGCGCTGGGCTGGGACGACCTTTCGGGCAAGTAGAGCCCTCGGCGATCGCCTACACTCTCGGCATGGTGCTCGAAGCTCCCGCCCGCCCGGTCGTCCCAGCGAACCCATACGGAGATCCATGCCGTCCGTTCACGATCGAGGACTGGTGGACGATGCCGGACGACGGCAACCGCTACGAGTTTCTCGATGGGGTGCTGATCGTCATGCCATCTCCTTCGTTCGAACATCAACGAGTCACACTCAGGATCGCCGCCGCACTGTTAGGATTCGCCGACAAGAACGGTGGCGACGCCTTTGTCGCTCCGCTTGGCGTCGCGCTTTCAGAAGAACATGGTTTCCAGCCGGACGCTGGCTACATCAGCGCTGAGCGGGGTTCGACGATCGTCGAACGGGGGATCGAAGGCGCGCCGGACCTCGTAGTCGAGGTCGCATCGCCCTCCACCAGCCGCTACGACCGCCGGACGAAGCTGCCAGCCTACTTCGACGCAGGTGTGCGGGAAGTTTGGCTGGTCGACCCCGAGGCGCGCACGGTGACGGTGGCTACCCCCTCCGGCGAGGCCGCCGTCGCGTTTGGCGCGCCCATCCCATCCGGCATCGTCGAGATTGGGGCCGCCGAACTCGAGTAGCCCCGCCCTACATCGTGAGGACGACTTTCCCGAAGTTCGCGTTCGAGGCGAGGTAGTCGTGGGCCGCGGCCGTCTCGGCGAGCGGGAAGGCCTTGTCGACAACGACCTTCACGCGGCCGCTGGCGATGTGCGGCAGCACGCTCTTTTCGAAGGCGCGCGTCGCGGCCGCCTTTTCTTCGAGCGGGCGGGCTCGGAGGGTGGTCCCCCGCACGGAGGCGCGCTTCATGAGCAATGCCCCGAGGTTCGCCTGCGTCGAGGCGCCGCCCATGATCCCGACGATCACCATCCGGCCTTTGAGGGCGAGCACCTTGAGGTTGCGGTCCCAGTAGTCGGCGCCGATCACATCGAGCAGGACATCGACGCCGCGGCCGCCGGTTGCGGCCAAGATGGGTGGCGCCCAGTCGCCGGACTTGTAGTTCGCGCCCGCGTCCATGCCTAGCGCCTTCGCTTGGTCGAGCTTTTCGTCCGTCCCGGCGGTGCCGAGGACGAGGCTCGCGCCCATCACCTTGGCAATTTGGACGGCGGCGACGCCCACCCCGGAGCCGACCGCGTGGATCAGCACAGATTCGCCCGCGACGAGGTCGCACTGGCGCAGGGCGTCATGGGCCGTGATGTAGACCTCGGGCGTCGAGCCCGCTTCCTCCCAGGAGAGGTTGTCCGGCACTTTCATGGCGAGGCGCTGGTGGGTGACGACGAGCTCGGCCTGGCCACCGCCCGCGAGCAGGCCCATCACGCGGTCGCCAGGCTTGAAGTCCGTGACGCGCTCGCCGATGGCGACCACTTCGCCGGCGAACTCGAGGCCGGGGATTTCGAAAGCCGGCTTCGGCCCCGGCTGCGGGTAGCCACCCACGCGTTGGAGCAAGTCGGCGCGGTTGAGCGCCGCCGCGCGGACGCGGACGAGGAGCTCTTCGGGGCCTTGGACGGGGTCCGGGAGGTCGCGGTATTCGAGGACATCGGTGCCGCCGGGCTTGCTGATCACGATTGCTTTCATGCCTTCATACCTACCAGGCCCGCGATCAACGGGGTAGGAGGGGTGGCGCCTAGGGCCGGCGAGCCTAGTCTGCCGTGATGGCCGCCACCGCTGAATTTGACCCCTCTGCCACCTTCCGGAACCCGTTCAAGGTTGTCCAGTACCGCTGGTACTGGTTCTCGAGCTTTCTCTCGGCGATGGGAGTCGGTATCCAGATCGTGACGGTGCCCCTCTATATCCGGGACCGGGTGCCAGAAGACGACCGGGCCTTGCTGATCGCTATCGCGCTCATCTGCCAGTCGCTGCCTGCGGTCGCGCTGATTCTGCTCGGCGGCGTCGCGGCAGACCGGATCCAGCGGCGAACGATCCTCTCGCGTGTCGCGCTCGTAGCGGCGGCGGTTTCGTCGGTCTATATCGCCCTCGCTGGCACGGGGTTCGATGGGATCTGGCCGGTGTTCTTCTTGGGGGCGATCGTCGGTTCGTGCGATGCCTTTGGCCAGCCCGCGCGTGGGAGCATGGTGCCGCACATCGTCCCCCGTTCGGCGCTGCAGAACGGCGTGATCCTGAGCACGGTCGCGTTTATGTCGGCATTCCAGTTCTTGGGGCCGGCGGTCGGGGGCATCCTCGCCGACGTGTTCAGTCTCACCACTGCGTTCTGTGCGGAGGTGGCGTTCTTGCTGTTGGGGTCGCTCGCGGCGACGCGTTTGAAGCCGCTGCCGAAGCTGGGGACTGCGGGCCGGTCGGTCCTCGGCGACCTCAAGGACGGCCTCGCCTACGTCCGCCGCACGCCGACAATCCGTTGGTTAATCCTGTTTCAGCTATTGCCGGGGCTCTTCCTGATGGGCCCGTTCCGCGTAACGGCCGTGGACCTCGTAACCGACGTCTTGGGTGCGAGTGACAAGTTCGTCGGACTGCTGTCGAGTGGCTTCGGGATCGGTGTCATCCTCGGGTCGATCCTGCTGACGATAATCCGGATCCCCCGTCGAGGGTTGTTACTCTGCGCGTCGCCAATCTGGGGTGGGCTGATCTTTATCCTCTACGGGCTGAGCGAGCATCTCGCGATTTCGCTCGCCCTGATGGTGCCTTGGGGGCTGAGCGCCGCGTCATTCATCAACATGGCGTTTCCGCTGATCCAGGAGAACGCCGACCCCGCGAGGTTGGGCCGGGTCTCGAGCGTGTCCAACCTGGCCTTCCAGGTGGCTTTGCCCCTGGGGTACGCACAGGCCGGGCTGATCACGACGTTTTGGGGCCCGCAAGCCGCGGCGATGACGAGCGGCGTCGCGATTGCGAGCCTGGGCGTGTTGTCGGTGCTGTTCCTGACGCCAATCCGGCGCCTCCGCTGACAGGGGACGAGCGTGCGGGTTTAAGATGGTGCCATGACACAGGCGGCGACGCTCGATGCCGCGGCGGGGGGCCGCAAGCTCACCTACGAGGAGTTCCTCGCGCTCGAAGGCGACCCGCATCAGGAGTGGGTCGACGGGGAGGCGGTGCCCATGGTCGGCGTGAGCGAGCTTCACAACGAGATAACAGCGTTCCTGATTTCTCTCCTGCGGCTGGTCGTTGACGATGCCGGCCTGGGCCGGACGCGATCGGATCCCTTCAACGTCCTGCTCGGCAACCGAGGGCGTGCTCCCGACGTCATCGTCGTCCTCAAGCAACACTACGAGCGGTTCCGGACGAACTATCTTGAAGGCCCGCCAGACATCGCGATCGAGGTGGTCAGCCCCGGTAGCGGGGCGACGGATCGGGGCGCGAAGTTCTACGAGTACGAAGAGGCCGGTGTGCCCGAGTACTGGCTGATCGACCCGCAACGCGAGGTGGCGGAGTTCTACGTCTTGGATGACGCTGGGCACTTCCGGCTCTCCGAGGCGGAGCCGTGGTTCGAAAGCGTCGTCGTAGAGGGGCTGCGGGTGAAGCCAGCGTGGTTCTGGGCGCGTCCCGCGATCCGCGAAGCGCTGGCCGAAATGGCGGCGCGCTAACCCGGGCCTACACTATCGCCGGCGCCAATGTCGTAATCAGCCAATAGCTCGAGCCATCGGCCTCGCGGCCGACGAATCCCCAATCGACCAGCGCGCGCCGCACGCGGGTGGCATCGCCAAACGTCAAGCAGTTTCCAATGAGGTCCGTGACCTCGCGTTCGGAATAGCGGCGTCCAGATTCGAACTCCCCGGCGACGACCTGAAGCGTCGCGAGCTGCAGCCGCTGCCGCCGCGGCCAGGCGGTGAAGCGGCGGTCGGCATTCATGAAAGGGCGAAGGGCCGGGTCCAGGGTCTGCACCCTGCAAAGCGTACCGGACCTGCGCCGGCCCTTCGCGCTGTTGAAGACGATAAATACGTTACTTCTTGTTCGCGTCGATGAACGCGAGGATGCGGCGCCAGGCGTCGTCGCAGGCGTCCTTCCACTGGTCGTAGCTGCGGTCGAAGAAGGAGTGGGGCGCGTCCTTGTAGGTGATGATCTCGTGCGGCTTGCCTGCTGCTGTCAGCGCCTTGTCGAACGATTCGACGGCGGCCGCGGTGATCATCGGGTCGCCGCCGCCCATCAGGCCCAGGATCGGGGCGGCCATGCTGGCGGCCTTCGATTCCGGGCCGGGAGCGCCATCGGCGAAGCCGGGCCCAGGCATGCCATAAAACCCGATCGCGCCGGCGAGACCGTGGCCCTCGGCGGCCTGGTTCCACGAATTCGAGCCGCCGAAGCAGAAGCCGACGGTGAAGACCGAGGTGCACCCGCCACCGGCGGGCGATTTCAGGTAGTCGATTGCCGCGCGGACATCCTGGGCGATCGTCGGCTGGGTCGTCTTGCGGACGTGCTCCATGAAGCCGAAGTCGGCGTCGCGCTTGGCGACGCCGGCCGTGCGCCCGAAGTAGTCGAAGGCGACGGAGTGGACGCCGGTTTCGGCGAAGCGGATGGCCAGCTCTTCGTAGAAGCGGAAGAGGCCGCGGACGTCGGGGAGGACGACCATGCCGGGGCCGCCGGCCTTTTCGGCGCGGGCGCCGAAGGCGGCAAATTTTGTACCGTCGGCGGCGGTGAGGACGAGGTCTTCGGTATCAGCGGCGCCGCCGGCGATGGGCGGGGCGGGTGGCCGGGCGTTGATGTCGTAGCACATGGGGGTGCGGCTCCTTGAGGAGGTGATGGGTGGGGATTCTACGGGAGCAGGGGTGACTGTGGGGCGATCGCGGCGGAGATGCTGGGGCGCGGGCGGCCCCGTCACTGTCGTTCCGGGCTCTGATTGGTGCGCTGTTTCGGCCCCATTTCTGACGGCTCGGAGCAGAGGCCGGAGCGGGTGAGCGACGGGACCGTGGCGGAGGCAGCGGCGTCGAGGTTGGGCTGGGACGCCGCGATTTTGCGTGGCTGGGACGCGGGTTGGCGGGGGCGGCCCCGTCCCTGTCGTTCCGGGCTCTGATTGGCAGGGTTGGGGTGTCGTGAGCAGAGCCCTTCGCTGGCGTGGCCATTGCACTCCTCGCTGTCGCTCAGGGCTCTGTCTGGCTTACACCCTCCGGAGCACCTCTTTCGCCATGAGCTCGAAGAACGGGATCGTCGCCGAGGGGCGGAGGCCGGGGAAGGTCGCGAAGTAGATCGCGCTGTCGACGCCGTTCGACGCCAAGGTCAGCAGGTGTTCCACCGTCTGCTCCGGGTGTTGGAAGAGGTTCGCGTTGGTCCCGGGAGATGCGCCGGCGTCCGCCGCGGAGCGCCAGGTGCGGTCCGTTGGCAGGTCGGCGGCTGCGCCATACCAGTCGGCGTAGTTCTTCGCCCGGTAGGCGGTGTGCGCGCCACAGGATTCCCAGGCCATGCCCGGGTTGTCGGCCGGATAGGACCAGGCGAAGGCGCCGACGCGCGCCGGGCCGGAGCGGCCATTCCGCGCCCACGCGTCCTTGAACTTGCGGTGGAGCGAGGCGTCGCCGACCGCGAGGAGGCCGTCGCCCACGCGCGCCGCGCGTTCGACCGTGACATCCGCGCGGCCAGCCAGCCAGATTTCAGGCACGGGGCGCTGCACGGGCTTCGGGGTGACGTTAATGTTGTCGAAGCGGTAGTGCTTGCCTTCGAAGCCAGCCGGGCCGTTTCCCCAGGCCCGCTTGATCACTTCGATCCCTTCTTCCATCCGGCTGCCGCGCTCCTTGCGCGGGACGCCGAAGGCCTCGAACTCCTCAAGCTTGTAGCCGATGCCGAGCCCGAGGCGCAGGCGGCCGTTCGAGAGGTTGTCAACCACGGCCGCGTCTTCGGCGACCTGGATCGGGTCGTGTAGCGGGAGGAGGAGGACGGCGGTGCCGATGGTCACCTTCTTCGTCTTCACCGCGATCGCGGAGGCGAAGGTGAGGCACGACGGTAGGTACTCGTCGTCGATGAAGTGGTGCTCGGTCACCCAGATGACGGGGAAGCCGAGCGCCTCCATCGCTTGGATGTGGTCCAGCGTCTCGGCGTAAAGCTCGTGGGTGGGGATGTGCCATTCGGGCGGGTTGCGCAGGTCGTAGAGGAGGCCGATTTCCATCTTGCGAGCTCCGGGACGTGGTGGCGGGAGCCTATCACAGACGCTTCATCCGGCTCGACCGGTGAGGACGGCGTTTACCTCAGGTGCTTGTCATGGGAGCGAAGCCGCACTAGCGTCGGCATCGTGGCGACTTACTCCGGAGACCCATGAACCGAACTGGATTGGCTGGCGGTCTGATCGTCGTGGCCGTAGTCGTGGCGGCCTGTTTGGCGTTCATTGCCAGCGTCCCGCGCCGCGAAACGGGCGCGCGCACCGAATTAATCCCCCGCGAGCCACCGCCGCCGGCGACAGCCAGCCCCACACGTGGCCTCCCGGCGCGCGAAGCCGTCCGCGCGCCGGGCACCGTCGGCCCACCGACCCCGCCTAATCCGCGCGCCGACGCCCGTCTGCAGGCGGTCGTCGCGGAGGCCGTCGGCGAGACGGACGCTTCCGTCTCCGTGGTCGTGAAACGGCTGACGGACGGCCTGAGCGCCGAAGTCGAAGCAGACCATGTCTACTACGCCGCGAGCCTCTTCAAGCTCGCTGTCCTCTACGAGGCGGCGCTTCGGTTGAGCGCCGGGACGCTGGCGCTCGACGACGCGCTCCAGCTGACAGCGGAAGACTTCATGGAGGACCTCGGCACCGGCGGTGTACTGCCTTCAAACGACGAAGGGGCGATCGCCGTCAGCGACGCCCTGGAAGCGATGGTCACTCGTTCGGACAACGTCACGGCGGTCGCTTTCCTGCATCACTTCGGTGGGGACACGGTCGACGCCACCCTGCGGGGTATCGGGCTCCGGGACACGACCGTGAACGACCGCAGCCTGCCGACCACCGCGCGTGACATGGCGGCATTGATGGAAGCGCTGACGCTCGGCATCGGCCTCGATGACGCAACCTGGCGCTATGTGATGGACCTCCTCGCCCGGCAGGAGATGCGCGAGGCCGTGCTCGCGGGCATCCCGGACGGCGTCAACGCCGGGGCCAAGTGGGGGGCCTGGCCCGACGACGGGGGCGCGGGCCACGACGCCGGGTTCGTCGATGGGCCGACGGGGACCTATGTGATCGCTGTCCTGAGCGACCAGCCGTGGGGTTGGGAGCTGATCGCGCGGGTGAGCGGGGCCGTCTACGAGGAGCTCGCCCGCACGCCGTAACCATGGCCACGCACCGTCAACCTTCTGTCCACGCTGCGGAACTAGCATGAGCGCTGCTTGCTGCCGGGCGATCCCGGCTCCGGAGGATGGGTATGGGCGCTCGTCGGTCGTCGTGGGGGCGCTTCGCGTTGCTGCCCGTGCTTGCGGTGGTGCTCGCGCTCGGGGCCGTCGCCGACCGTCCACCGGCGAGCGAAGCGGCCGCCCCCAACGCCGTCCGCCTTTCTGGCAGCGGCCAATTCATCCGCGTCCCGAACCGAACGGCGCTCCGGCTGACCACGAACTTCACCGTCGAGCTCTGGATGAAGCCGGGCACGATGACCACTGCGCGCGGCCTGCTCAACAAGGACTTCTATCAGCTTCGCGCTCAACCGAGTGGCAGCGGCGTCCAGGTGGTGTTCGAAGTCCGGATCAGCGGCACGAACCGTTCGGTCACCTCGGGGGTGCTGCCGACGAACCAGTGGCACCACGTCGCGGCCACCTACGACGGCGCCAACCTCCGCCTCTTTGCCAACGGCGTGCTCGTGTCCGCGGCGCCCCAGACGGGCAGCGTCGACCGCTCGACGCGGCCGCTCTATCTCGGGGCGGGCGCGGGCGGTGGCTCGCCCTTCGCCGGGACGATCGACGAGGTCCGCATCTCCAAGGTCGTCCGCTACACGGGGAACTTCGTCCCGCCTTCGGCGGCTTTCGCGAACGATGGCTCGACAGCCGGGCTCTGGCATTTGGACGAAGGGAGCGGCACATCGACCTCCGACTCGTCGTCGACCAGTGCCACCGGGACGCTCGTTGGCGGCGCCGTTTGGACGCCCGACTCGCCCTTCGGCGGGACGGGCGGCGACCAGACGCCGCCAACCCTGAACTTCATCCAGGCCGGGTCGGTGACCGCGAACGGCGCGACCATCACCTGGTCGACGGATGAGCCGGCGACCACGCAGGTGGAGTACGGCACGACATCAAGCTTCGGGTCGGCGAGCCCGCTCCAGACGGGGCTGACGACCGGCCACACGGTCGTGCTCGCGGGCCTCTTGCCCAACACGACCTACTCCTACCGCGTCCACAGCCGCGATGCCGCCGGCAACCTCGCGACCTCAAGTCCGGCGCGCACCTTCCAGACAGCGGCGGCGGGCACGGGGACGGGGCAGTGGTCCTCGCTGATGAACTGGCCGCTCGTGGCGGTCCACGCGGCGATGCTCTACACCGGCGAGGTGCTCCTCTTCGATGCCTGGCAGAAGCCGACGACAACGAAGCTCTGGAACCCGACAACCAACCAAATGCGGGACGTCTCGGTCAACGAGGGGCTCTTCTGCTCTGGCCACGTCCAGCTCGCCGATGGGCGTCTCCTCGTGGTCGGCGGCCATGACCCGGCGCTGACCTCGACCGTCGCGGGCATCCGGGACGTCAACATCTTCGACCCTGCGACGGGGACCTGGTCGGCCGCCGCGGATATGGCGGAGCTTCGCTGGTACCCGAGCGCGACGACGCTCGCCGATGGGCGCGTCCTCGCGCTGAGCGGGAACACCGTTTGGGGCGAATGGGCCAATACCCCGGAGATTTACGACCCGGCGACGAACGCATGGTCGTATGTCAGCGGTGTCGACACGAGCAGCCAGCAGGACGATGAGTACCCGCTCACCTTCCTCCTGCCCGACGGGCGCCTGTTCACGCTCGCGAACGTGACCCGCGAATCGCGGTTCCTCGACCCGGCCGCCAGGACGTGGACGCCGACCGGCCTCGGCCTGACCCCGGCGGCGAACGCGAGCGCGACGATGTACCTCCCCGGCAGGATCCTCATCTCCGGGGGCGGGACGTATGGGTCGAACAGCGACGCCCTAACGACGACCGCCGTGGTAGACCTCACGGCGGCGACGCCCCAGTGGCGCACGATCGCGCCGATGACCTACGCGCGTTACATGCACAACTTGGTCGTCCTCCCGGATGGCAAGGTGCTCGCGGTGGGCGGGTCGACCAAGGTCTCGACGGGCGCCACGACGGGCGTCCTGCCGGCCGAGCTTTGGGACCCCGCGACCGAGACGTGGACGGTGCTCCCGGCGATCGCGCAGCCGCGGATGTACCACTCGACCGCCGTCCTCTTGCCCGATGGCCGCGTGCTCTCGGCGGGAGGCGGACGCTACAACAACACGACGGACTACTTCGGCGCGCAGACGTACGCGCCGGCCTACCTGTCCGCTGGCCCGCGTCCGACGATCGCGGGTGCGCCCGCTTCGGCCGCATGGGGCGCCTCAGTGGCCGTGACGTCTCCGGAAGCGGGTACGGTGGCGCGAGTCGCGCTCGCAAACCTCGGGTCCGTCACCCACAGTCTCGATATGGGACAGCATTATGCCCCGCTGAGTTTCACTGTTTCGGGCTCGACGCTCTCGGTGACGATGCCGGCGAACGGCAACATCGCGCCGCCTGGGTACTACATGCTCTTCCTGATCAACGCCCAGGGCGTTCCCTCGGTCGCCCACATGGTCCGCATCGGGGCGGCGGCGGGGCCCGATGTGACGCCACCCTCGATCTCCGGCGCTGCCGTCGTAACCGTCACCGATACCACGGCGACGGTGCAGTGGACCACGAACGAGGCGGCATCTGGCCAAGTCCGCTATGGGACGAGCCCGGCGAGCCTTACGGGTTCAACGGCGCTCGACGCCTCGCTCACCTTCTCGAAGAGCCAGACGATCACGGGCTTGCAGCCTTCGACGCAGTACAGCTGCGTGATCAGGGCACGGGACGCGGCGGGGAACGAAGGGACGAGCGCGCCGCTCACGTTCACGACCGCGGCCACGCCGCCGCCACCTCCAGCTGCCCCGCTCGTCGGGACAACGCAAGTGTTGACGTGGACAGATTCGAACATCGCCGGTTCGGCGCAGGCGTTCCAGTTCACGGCGGCGACATCGGGGACGGTCACCAAGCTCGCGCTCTACCTCGACGCTGGCAGCGCAGCGACGCAGGTGGTCGTCGGCCTCTATACCGACGTGAGCAACAAGCCGGTGCAGCTCCTGACGTCGGCCCCGATCGCCTCACCGGTGAACGGCGCCTGGAACACGGTGACAGTCCCAGGCGTGACGGTCGTCGCCGGGACCAAGTACTGGATCGCGTTGCTTTCGCCCGCGGGCGCCGGGGAGGTGCGGTGGCGCGGGACGCAGTTCGGCGGGGGCTGGTCGGCGATCACGAACGCGACCAACCTCGCTCTGCTCCCTGGGAGCTGGAGCGGCGTTGCATGGCAAGGGAACTCACCGATTTCGGCCTGGGGCGGCCCATAGGCGGCCCTCTGGCGTCTCAGACGAGGGGATGACTGCCTGGCGCCCCCGGCAGCCCATCCCCTCGGCTTCGTTCTTTAGCGCGGCGCTGCGCGTTCGCATGTAGACTCGCTCCATGCCTGAAATCCCCGAGCTCGAGGCGATCCGCGGCTTTTTCAACGAGCACATCCTGGGCCACGCCATCACGAGCGTGGACACGCGGATTCCGCCGGTCTTTCGTACGCCACCAAAAGAGATGCGCGAGACCTTGCGGCGTGACCAGTTCGGTGAGGTCCTGCGCCATGGCAAGTTCTTGCTCTTCCCGCTCGCCAGCGGCCGCGTGCTCGCCATCAACCCGATGCTCACCGGCCGCTTTCAGTACTGTGAGCCAACCAAGCGAGTCGCGGCGAAGACCTGCCTCGTGCTCGGGATCGACACGGGCCGTCAGTTTCGCTACACCGACGAGAAGCTGATGGGCAAGATCTACCTTGTCACAGCCGAGGAGTTGGACGCCATCCCGAACTGGGCGACGAACGGCCCTGACCTCCTCGACCCA
Organism: Dehalococcoidia bacterium; assembly: GCA_046152925.1. Classification (GTDB taxonomy): domain Bacteria; phylum Chloroflexota; class Dehalococcoidia; order Tepidiformales; family Tepidiformaceae; genus CAMAUF01. Next base: position 36,266 of record JBJXFX010000133.1, on the reverse strand, counting down.
GCGTTCGACGAAGAAGCCTGGCTGAAGGCCGTGAAGCGTTACCGGGGCGCCATTAAGGGCGTCCTCACGAATGCCGAGTTTGTCCAGGGCATCGGCAACGCCTACAGCGACGAAATCCTCTGGGAGGCCAGGATCAACCCGTACACCCCGAGGACCTCGCTCACGGAGGACGACCAGCGCCTGCTCTACCAGGCTGCGCTGACGACGATGACCTGGGCCACGCCGCTCGCCCGCGAGCGCATGGTGAAGGGCGACCTCTTGGACTACGAGGAACGGCGGGACTTCGTGCATGTCCATCGCCGGGGCGGTCAGCCGTGCCCACGCTGCGGCGCGACGATTAGCGAGATCACGGCGAACCAGCGGATCACGAGCTACTGCCGTGCCTGCCAGCCGGGCGGACCCGCGGAGCTGCTCAACAAGTAAAGGCGCCAGTGGCTGGGCCGGCCCGCGGCCCCGATACTCGGGAGGATGCTGTTGGGTTTCCGGGAGTTCATCGCGCTTGCCGCGCTCGCCGTCGCCGCGGGGATCGGCCTTTCGTTCGCGCTGGCCGATACGCAGCCCGACCCAGATCGGCCGCCGAGGCAGGCGACGGCGGGAGCGCGTGCCACCGCCGCCCGAGAGGCCGAGCGCATCACGGTTGCGCCGATCCAGGGCGAAGCCCCCTGGCGTTTGGCGTTTTTTCGGCTCGAAGGCGATAAGACCGACCTCGTCAGCGGCTCCGAACTCCCAGCCCTCGACCTGAGTTTCACGCGGGAGCCCCTCCCGGAGCTGCGGGGCTCTGGTTGGCGCGTGGTCGCACAGATGACGTTCTCAGGCCCGCCCGGCTCCTACGAGGTCAAGCTGCAGTACCGCGGTTCGGCCGTGATTCGGGCCGACGCATCCGACTTGGTGCGATCGGCCTCGCCGAACCGGACGCGGGTGATGATGGCGACCTTCGAGAAGGGCGTGGCCGACATGACGCTCTCCGTCGAGCTCGATGGGGCCGCGGCGGGCGGCGTCGCCCGTTGGCAGCTGACGCCGCGGTAAGCACTGCGCCGAGCGCGGATTCCGCTCAAGATTGTGGACGCCTGTTTCGCGGGGTGAGAAGTGCCTCCCAGTGGAAACGGGGAGCGATGAGACGCGTTGGGCCCTCACCCCCGCCCCTGCTCCCGACTTCGCGGGAGAGGGTGTTTTATGTCTCCAATTTTATGACCAATCGCCTTCGGGGGACCATGGGCCTATGCCAACACGGGTTCGATGCTCGTTCGTCCGCCGGGCGCGCTGCCAATCTCGCGGCGCCGAGCAAGCGAGACAGCGCAGATGGCAGCCGGTAGGCTTCCCCCATGCGATTTGGCCTCTGGTTCGACTTCCGCAACCCCAAGGATTCCGGCCGAAGGACGCCCGACCTCTACGCCGAGACGCTCGACCTGATCGCGGCGGCCGAGGGCTGGGGCTATGACGACATTTGGCTTTCGGAACACCACTTCATCGACGACGGCTACCTGCCTTCGCTCGTGCCGATGGCGGCCGCCGTCGCGATGCGGACGAAGCGGGTGACGATCGGCACGAACATCCTCCTGATGCCGTTCCACCACCCGATCCGCCTCGCCGAGGACTGCGCCGTGGTCGATAACCTCTGCGATGGCCGGTTCATCTTCGGCCCGGCGGTCGGCTACCGCCTGGAGGAATTCGCGACCTTCGGCATCGACCGGCGGCACCGCGGCAGCATCACGGAAGAGGCCGTCACGATCATGCGGAAGTGCTGGACCGAGGAGCAGTTTTCGTTCTCTGGGCGCCACTTTCAGTTCGAAAACGTCCGCTGCACGCCAAAGCCGCCACGTGGTGACATCCCGATCTGGTTCGGCGCGACGACGGGCGAGGCCATCCGGCGGGCGGCGCGACTTGGCGACGGCTTGCTCGGCGGCGGCCCGGCCGGCCGGCAGCAGTACGTCGATGCGCTGAAGGAGTATGGCAAGGACTGGGAGCACCCGCGGATCGCCTCAGGCGGGCGCTGGATCTTCACGAGCGAAGACCCGGAACGCGATTGGGCCAAGCTCCGTCCCCACGCGCTCTACCAGCTCCAGAACTATGCCAGCTGGTTCAAGGCGGCCGGGCAGCCCGCGTTTGGCGACCCGCCGAAGGACTTCGCTGACCTTGAATCGCGCGGGCTTTACCTCGTCGGGACGCCGGACCAAGTGGCCGCTGACCTCCGGCGGGCGCACGCGGTGGCTCCGTTCGAGCGCCATTACTACTGGACCATCTGGCCTGGCGTCCCCGTCGAGATGGCAGCTCGCTCTGCGCAGTTGTTCGCCGAAAAGGTCATCCCGCAGGTCCGGGATCTTTAGGTTATGTCGCGTGTTTCCTGGAAGTGGATCCCAGTGCACCTCGTCGGCTAGCGTACGCGCACCTCTGGAGGTGTGGAGATGCGTCGATTCGAAGGCAAGGTCGCGGTGGTCACTGGGGCCGCGGGCGGGATCGGCATCGCCGCCTGCCGGCGGTTCGCCCAAGAGGGGGCGAATGTCGTCGCGGTCGACCTGGCATCGGCGCCCTTGGGGGACGTCGTAAAGGCGATCGAAGCCGAGGGCGCGCGGGCGCTGGCGGTGCCCGCGGACGTTTCCCAGCCTCGCCAGGTAGAGCATTATGTAGAGCAGGTACTCGTTGCTTTCGGCCGGATCGACGCGTTCTTCAACAACGCCGGGATCGAAGGCTGGGTCGGGCCCAGCACGGAATACCCCGAGGAGATCTTCGACAAGGTCCTCGCGATTAACGTGAAGGGCGTCTGGCTCGGCATGAAGTACGTGGTCCCAGCGATGCGGAAGACGGGCGGCGGCTCGATCGTGAACACGGCGTCGGTCGCCGGGCTGAGTGGCACGCCCAATATCATCGCGTACGGCGCGAGCAAACACGCCGTCATCGGCATGACCAAGAGCGGCGCGCTCGAATGGGCGCGCGAGAACATCCGGGTGAACGCGGTTTGCCCCTCGCCAGTGGAAACGCGGATGATGCGGAGCCTGGAGCGCGGGATGAACCCCGACGACCCGGAGGCGGTCCACCGGCTGGCGGCCGCGAACATCCCGATGGGCCGGTATGCCGAGGCGGACGAGATCGCGGCGTTCACCGCCTTCCTCTGCTCCGACGACGCGAAGTTCGTGACCGGCGGCGTGTTTCCAGTGGATGGCGGGAGCCGGGCCCGCTGAGGTCCGGCGACGGCAAGCTGGCGGGGAGCCCTGGGCGGAGCTTCTCGCTACGGCGAAGTCAGCGTCCGTTAGACTGGAGGCGTTATGGCCCAGCCGATCGAGATGATCCTGTTTCGCCAGCTCGCGACGTCGCTTGCCCTGCCCGTCTGGCTCTTGGACCCCGAAGGCGAGTTGGTCTTCTTCAACGAGGCCGCCGAGCGCATCCTCGGGAGGCGCTTTCACGAGTCGAACCCGTTGCACATTGCGGACATGGCCGAGACGTTCCACATGATATTAGAGAATGGAGATCCGTTGCCCCCGGAGGAGCTTGTGCTCGCCTTCCGGGCGGCCATGGTGCACCCGCTGCACCGTGAGATGGGCTTCAACGGCGTGGACGGCCGCTACCATCCGATCGAGGTGACGGCGTTTCCGCTGGTCGGCCACCGGGGGGTCGCAATGGGTGTTGTGGCGATGTTCTGGGAACGGGTCTCATCGTGAGAGTTCGCTACTGGGGGACGCGCGGTTCCCTGGCGACGCCTGGGCCGACGACGGTCAGGTTCGGCGGAAACACGGCCTGTGTCGAAGTGCGGGGCGACTCCGGCCAGATGCTCATCCTCGATGCGGGGACCGGGATCCGGCCGCTCGGCCGGACAGTTGGGCCGGATGTGACCGAAATTCACATCCTCCTCACCCATCTCCACATGGATCACATACAGGGACTGGGATTCTTCGGGCCGTTTTTCCGGCCCGGTGCGGCGATCCACATCTGGGGACCGCCATCACCACACGAGCACTTGCACGAGCGCCTGAGCCGCTACCTGTCGAATCCGCTCTTCCCGGTGGGGCTTCGAGACCTTCCGGGCGTGGTCGCGGTACACAGCTTTCTCGACGATGAAGTCGACATTGGCGGCTTTCAGGTGCGGGCGGCACAGATCATTCACCCCGGTTCGACCATCGGGTTTCGGATCAGCGAAGGTGCGAAGTCGCTCGCTTATCTGCCGGATCACGAGCCGGCGCTGGGCCGGGGGGAGGTCGACGCAGACCCGGCATGGGTCTCCGGAGCGCAGCTCGCCGATGGCGTGGATCTCTTGATTCACGACGCCCAGTATACGGACGAAGAATACCACCGCCACGTCGGATGGGGACACAGTTCGACAACGCAGACCGTCGCTTTTGCAGGCCTGGCGGGCGCCAAGCGACTCGCCCTGTTCCATCACGACCCAGCCCACAGCGACCACGAGGTGGCGGCGATCGCAGCGCGCGCGCGAACGTTGGCGCCATCGGGCATGGACGTGGAGGCGGCTGCCGAAGGCGATACCGTCTTCCTGTAGGAGCCAGGTCGCTAGGTCGCGTGGCTGCCGCGCACCACGCGCTCGACGATGCCGCCCCGGTGGTAAACGCGTGCGAGACGCGATGTGAGCGAGGCAGTGATATCCCAGGCGATGGTGCCGGCCGTCTCGGCGACTGACCAGGCGTCGATGCGGTCGTCGCCTTGGGGGCCCAGGAGGACCACTTCGTCGGCAGCGGCGGCCTTGAGGCCCGTCACGTCGACGACGAACTGATCCATCATGATCCGGCCAATGACGGGTGCAGGGCGCCCGCCGACCAGGACGGCGCCGCCACGGCTGAGGGCGCGCTTCCAGCCGTCGGCGTAGCCTACCGGCACCAAGCCAACCTCGGCCGGTCCGGACGCCCGCCAGGTGAGGCCGTAGCTCACGCCTTCTCCAGCTCTGATGCGCGAGACCCTCGCGAGCCGGGCATGAACAGAGAGGATCGGGCGGAGCCCGTCTAAATCGGTGTTTTCGGGCAGGATTCCGTGCATCGCGAGGCCGATCCGCACCCCAGACAGCCGCAGCCCCGGCCGTCGGAGGGCCGTCGCCGAGTTCGCGGCATGCACGTATGCGGCGGTGGTAAGCGCGTCGCAGACCTGGGCGAAGGCGGCCGCCTGGTCGCTGCTGAAGCTGTCGTCGAGCTCGTCGGCGTTCGCCATGTGGGTGCTCAGCCCTTCAAGCGCGATGCCCGGGAGCTCCGCGATCGCTTGCGCGAGGGCAAGCGCATCGCTCGGCGCCAAGCCATCGCGGTGGAGGCCGCTATCGATATGGATGTGCACCGGCGTGGGCTGCTCCGAGGCGGCCGAAGCGCAGGAAATGGCGCGGGCGAGTTCGAGGGAGTCGACGCTGAGCGTGAGGTTCGCCGCGACCGCCTCAGCCGCGAGTTCTGGGTGGGTGTGCCCGAGGACGAGGATTCGGTGGTGTGGCAGGATGCGGCGAAGCGCGAGGCCCTCTTCGACCCAGACGACCGCGAAAGCGGGTACTCCGGCGGCGGCAAGCGCTGGTGCGACGCCCTCGATCCCCGCCCCGTAGGCGTTCGCTTTGACCACAGCAATCACTTCCGCCGGGGCCACTGCCGCAGCGAGACGCCGCGCGTTCGCTTCGAGCGCGTCGAGGTCGATTTGGAGCCACGCGTTGAGACGGCGGGTGACCTCCGCGAGCGCCAGGCCGTGCCCGCTGGGAGGCGGAGTCGCTGCGCCGGTCGTGGTCACGAGGGCTCGCCAAAGGGCGCGACGTTCTTGCTGGCAGGCGGGTGCACTGGGCTCTAGCATCAGTTGGGGCGCGCGGTGGTGCAACGCGCGGCCCATGGAGGCGCGAGTGCCGGATGAGCGAGTCTCTTGGACGGAGCGGGGCCTGGCACTTCGGATCCGCGCGGAGCGGCTGCTCCTGCGCCGGGGCGCGCCACTGACGCTGGGGCTCGTCGCGCTCCGCCGGGCTAGCGTAGCCAGGCGTCAGCGGCTCATCGCGGTGACCGGTTCGCAAGGCAAGACGACCACGGTGCGGGCGGTCCGGTGCGCCCTGGGTTTGCCGGAGTCCGACTTCGCCGAAGCTAGCCGCAACATGATGGCCTCGACTGCCTGGGGGATCCTCTGCCAAAGCCCTTGGGCCCGCCATGCGGTGGTGGAGCTCGGAGCCTCCGGCCCAGGGTCTCTGGGTCGCAAGATGAGGCAATTTGTGCCTCACGTGGCCGTGATTACGTCGTTCGGCACCGAGCACCATCGCGCGTTTGCCTCCGTTGATGCGCTTCGCGAGGAAAAGGCGTCGGTCGCGCGCCTGCTCTCCCCATCGGGACGACTTGTCCTGAACGCGGACGATGCCGTCGTCGCCGCGATGGCGGGCGAGACGCGCGCGCCCGTGGCGACGTTCGGCACGGCGCCCGGGGCCGGCCTGCGGGCGACATCCGTCCGTCTCGATTGGCCCAACGGCACGGTAGTGGAGGGCGTTTCGCGTCGTGGCGAGCCGTTTCTCGTCCGGTCGCGGCTCTTCGGAATCGGCGGTGTTCAGGCCGTCCTCGCGGCGCTCGCCGTCGCCGACCTCGAAGGCGTCCCGCTCGCGCTCGCCTCCAACCGGTTGGAGACGCTGCGCCCGACCTTGAGGCGGCTGCAGCCGTACACGCTCGCCAATGGCGCGGTCGCGATCGTCGACGAGGCGAAGGCGCCACCCGAGGGTATGGCGGTCTTTCTCGACTTCGCTCGTCAGCTCGGCGCGCCGATACGGCGGACGTTCGTGCTCGGCGCGCTCGACCCCGACCCCGTTGGCGACGAGGGGTATTACCGGCGCACGGCGTCGGAAGTCGCGGCCCTCGCGGAGGCCGTCGTCGTCGTGGGAGCACCGGAAGTCCAAGGGGCCTACGCAAACGCCTTTGCGGAGGCAGGCATGGATGCCGGTCGGCTGACGTACGCGTCGGACGTGGTTGCGGCGCGGGCCGCGCTCCCGCGGGACCTCGGACCAGGCGCCGCCGTGTTCATCAAGGCCACAGGCAAGCCACGGCTCGGACGGATCGCGATCGCGGCGAGCGGGCGGCCGGTTGGCTGCCGCCGCCTGAGCTGCGCTTACGAGCAGGTTTATTGTGAGCGTTGCCCGCTCTTGGCAAAGAGGCCCTGACCTTCAGGCCCAGTTTGTCGTTGAATCGCCTCCGCTGGGCTCGTAGAGTCGGACGGAGATGACCCGGACGTGGGACCCACGCGCCGCGCTTGTCGTCGGATGCCTTGGTTGGTGTGCGGCGGTCTTCGGCTGCGGCGGGTCCTCACCGCGTCCCGTGGCCCCAACGCTCCCGGGCGACGCGGAGACCACGGTTACGGCGACTGCGTCTTCCCCTTCGGGCAGCGCGACGCCTTCGAGCACGGGGACGTCGCTCGGCACCGCCACTCGGTCTCCGCGGCCTGTCTCAGATGGGGATCAGGCGGCACGAGCACTCCTTGCGGCGACGAACCGGGGCGATCCCGGCCGGCTCGAGGCGTTTCGCGCGTTACAGGGGCCTTTGACTCCCCCGGAGACCCTCGCATTCGGCGCTGAGCTGCTTCTTGCGGGCCTGCCAGTGGAGGCGATCGCCCATCTCGACGCAAGTGAGAGCGAGCCGCTCGAACCGCTTCGCCTCGTCTGGCTCGCGCGCGCGCTCTCGACCGGCGGCCAGGCGGAACGAGCAGCGACCGTATGGCAACAGCTTGCCGCAAGTCCCAGCGACGGCGGCGAGTTCCAGGCGGAGGCCCTCGAAGAGCTCGCACGGGCGGCGGGCGCGCGGGGCGACGTCGCCGGCGAGCGGCAGTGGCTGGAGCAACTCGCTGGCGTGCAGCCCTCACCGCGGGTGTATGCGCGGCTAGCGAGTCTGCAGGAGGCATCCGGCGACATCGACGGTGCCCGGCTGCGGGTCGTCGCGCTGCTTTCGACGTTTCCGCGGTCGAGAGAAGCGCTGGAGGCGGTTGAAGGCGGCCGGTACGTGGGCGATCCGGCCCTCGCTGGCGTTGTTTTGTACCGCCACGGCCGGCTGCCGGAGGCCGAGGCGGCGTTGCGGACGACCGAGGCTCGGACAGCCGCGACCGACTACTTCCTCGCGGCTGCTGTGGACGACCAGGGCCGGGACGGCGAGGCGGTGGCGCTCTACGACGCGGTGTCCGGGGAGAGCGCCTACGGGCATCGGGCTCGCTGGTGGGCAGCCAGAGCGATGGAGGACGTCGGCGACGGCCGTTCGGCGGTCGGTCGATACCGCGAGATTGCCGCGAATGGCGGCTCCTTCGCGCGCGAGGCCGCGTTCAGGGCGGGGACAGGGCAATTCAGGGCCGGTGAGTTTGCGGAGGCCGCTGCGACCTGGGATTTGTTGGCTCCGTCGGACGCCGAGGCAGGTTTGTGGGCGCTGCTCGCTCGTCGGGCCGCCGGCGAGGACGTCGCTCCGGCACTAGCAACGTTCGCGGCGCTTCATGAAGGGGAGATCGCGGGCGTGCTCGCCCGCGCGGAGCTTGGGCAGCGCGCGCTCCCGGAGTGGCATTGGCAGGGGCCGGTGGCCACGGAGCGCATGAATTGGTCGCTGCAGGAGTCCACGCCGCCTGGGGCAGCGGCGGAGGGGCTCATTGCCGTTGGATGGCGCGACGAAGCGCGGACTGCGCTGGAGCGGCATGCCACCGGCGGTCCGGCTGCGCGTCGCGGAGCGCTGGCTGCCGCGCTCGCCGCCGGCCTGGTGGATCTGGCGCCCCGGCTGGCTGCCGGGAGGCCCGGACAGGACGCGTTTGGTCCCGAACAGCCGTTGCTGCTCTTCCCGCTCGGGTACCTGGCACAGTTGAACGCGGCGGCGTCAGAGTTCGGCGTTTCTCCATTGCTGTTGGCGGCGCTGGTCCGCCAGGAGAGCCTTTGGGGCCGGCAGGCCGTGTCGCCGGCGGAGGCACGGGGGCTGACGCAGGTGATCCCACCCACGGCGTTCGCGATCGCGGAGGCGCTCGGGCACACGATGTTTCACGTGGAACAGTTGGACGATCCGGGCACGAGCCTTCGCTTCGGCGCTTACTACCTGCGCGTCCAGCTGGACCGGTTCGGGTCTCCGGTGGTCGCGCTGGCGGCCTACAACGCTGGGCCGGGCAATGCGGCACGGTGGGCCGGCGAGGGGCCGAGTCTCGCTGGGTTTCTCTCGGCGATAGATTTCGAGGAGACACGGGACTACGTGGAGCGGGTGGTCGAGAACTGGCTCACTTACGGGCGGCTCTACGCCCGGTAAGGTTGATTGAATGCGGAGGGGTGATATGGTTATGTGCCCCACCGTCACAGCGAAGGAAGAAGACCATGTCCACGAAGCGCACCTATCAGCCGCACAAGAAGCACCGTGCTCGCGTCCACGGGTTCCGCGAGCGGATGTCCACCCGCGGCGGTCGCGATGTCCTGAAGTCGCGGCGTCGGCAGGGCCGCAAGCGGCTGACGCAGGTCTAGTCGATGCAGGCCGGGAGAATGCCCGGCGGGCGCGACTTCGATGCCGTCTTTCGGGAAGGGGCCTCCGCACAGGGGCCCTTTTTTGTACTTCGGCGAAGAGCCGCGTCCGGGGCGCGATTGGGGTTTGCGGTGGGGAAGCGCCTCGACAAGCGGGCAACGGTCCGGAACCGTGTCCGGCGGCGGCTTCGTGCAGCGTTCTTCGGCGTCGAGCTGGCGGAAGGGGACTACGTGGTCGTAGCGCGGGCGGCGGCGCTCCACGCGGACTTCCCCAGTCTGGCGCGCGAGGCCCGGCGGACGTCGGCACGGTTCGCCGAGGAGCGGCGGGCGTGAGCTGGCTGCTGCTCCGGGCGATTCGCGGCTATCAGGTGGTGGTTTCGCCTTATCTGGCGCCGGCCTGTCGTTTCGAACCGACCTGTTCGCGATATGCGACCGAGGCTGTGCAGCGCCACGGCGCGCTCAGAGGTGGGTGGCTGACCGTCCGGCGTCTGGCGCGATGCCGGCCGGGCGGAGGGAGAGGGTTCGACCCCGTGCCGTAAGGGACAGACGATGTTTCACGTGAAACAGGCCCCGGCGGCGGCGGTCACGCGTCTGCAGCCATCCGGAACGACGCCACGCACTTGAGGGTCGGCACCCGCAGGCCTCCGCTATCTCGTTGGTGCTCCGCTGCTAGTATGGTGTCCCGTGCATCTTCCTCATCGCGGCCTTCTTGCCGCCCTCGCTCTTTCTTCGACGCTCTTGGTTGCTTGCGGTGGCGTGGCCAAGCCTGATGGCTGGGCGGCCGTCGCGCAGGACGAACGCGCCATCTACGTCTTCCCCAATAAGGACAAGCTTGAGGCTCGAGACCCGGGGACTGGGCAGGTGTTTTGGGTCTTCCCGGACAAGAACAAGCCCGATCAGAAGAAGGTTGGCTTCGAGGCGGTCTATGACGACCCGATCCTGGCCGATGGCTCCCTCTACTTCGGCTCCCACGACGGGAAGCTGATCGCTTTGAACGCCAACGACGGCTCGCTTCGCTGGCTGAAGGACGATATTTCAGGCGGGATCACGGGCGGGCCGCTGCTCGTCGACGGTCTCCTGGTGTTCGGCACCGATACGGGCCGGATTTACGCGCGGAAGGCGACCGACGGCTCAACCGCCGCCGGCTGGCCGGTGTCAGGCGTGAAGGCCGGCGAACAGGTCTGGGCGCCGCCGGTACCTGCTGGCAGCGGGCGGGTCGCGATTGCCACCATGGATGGTGTCGTGCGCGCCTACAGCCTCGCGGACGCCAGCGAGGTGTGGGCCGCTCCCTTTGAAGCAGATGGCGCCGTCGCCGATCTTGGGGTCGCAGGCGCCGAGATCTTCGTCCCAAGCCTCGGGAAGGAGGCAATCTTCCTCGATCCGGCCTCCGGGCGGTCCGCTGGGTCGTTTGCGACTTCGGATTGGCTCTGGAGCAACCCGGCCGTCGCCAGCGGGGTCGGCTACTTCGGCGATTTCGGCGGCAAGGTGTACGCCGTTGACCTTGCTTCGAGGCGGATGCTCTGGGCGGCAGCCTACGACGCGGAGGCGAAGATTAAGTCGGCCCCTGTCGTGATTGGCGACGTGCTGATCGTCGCTTCCAGGGAGCCCGCGGTGCATTTCATCTCGATTAAGGACGGCAGCCGCCTCAATGTTGTGCCGATAGATTCCGGGACGGTAAGGGCGCCGCTGACGGTTCGGGACGGCAAGGCGCTTCTCGTGACGACGAAGGGGACCGTGTTCGTCGCCGACCCGGTCACTCGCTCGGTAGCGCTCGCGCCAGGGGAGAGGAACTGATGGTCGAGTTCTTCAACATCGCGCTCGTCGACCCGATGATTAACCTGCTGGTCATCCTCTACAACGTGCTTTTCAGCAGTTTCGGGCTCGCGATCATCGCTTTCACGCTGATCGTCCGCCTGATCACGTGGCCGCTGACTTACCGGCAGCTCAAGCAGACCCGGATCATGCAGTCCGCTCAGCCGCGGATGCAGGAGATCCAGAAGAAGTACAGCGACCCGCGGCGGCGCCAAGAAGAGATGATGAAGGTCTACAAGGAGGTTGGGTTCAACCCCCTTGGCTGTTTCACCGGCATGGTGGTGCAGATCCCGATCCTCTTTGCGCTGTTCTACACGATCCGCGTGACGCTTCCTGAGTCTCCCGAGGCGTTGGACCGCCTCGGGAGCCGGCTCTACGACTGGGCCTACATCCAGTCCGCCATCCCCATCGAGGACCACTTCCTTGGGCTCGACCTGAAGGTGAACAGCAACATCTTCATGGTCCTGTTGGTGGGCCTCACGACCTTTCTGCAGACGAAGACGACCACAACGGTCACGACCGACGAACGGATGCGGGCCCAGCAGCAGATGATGGCCTACATGATGCCGCTGATGTTCGGGTTTTTCGCACTCAGCTTTCCGAACGGCGTGAGCCTCTACTGGATCGTGAATTCACTCATTGGCATTTTGTTCAACATCCTCGTCTATGGCCTGCCGATCGCTAAGATCAAGCCGTTGATGGACATCAAAGTGAAGCCTGCGGGCGACGCGACAGGCGGCGGTTCTCCCGTCGCTGCGGCCGTTGAGCCCGCTCGAGAACCGAGGACTGCACATGAACCAAGCAGAAGCAAGCGGCAAAACCGTCGAAGACGCTCTGGCTAGCGCACTCGCGAAGCTAGGTGCCCGTCAGGAAGAAGTAGAGTTCGTCGTCCTTGACGAGGGACGCCGTGGCGGGCTGTTTGGCCGAGGGTCGAAAGAGGCCACGGTCCGCGTCACGCGGCTCGCCCCCGAGGATGTCGTCGCCGATGCACCCCAGCCGCTGGATACCCGCATCCCTCGTGCCACCCCTACGGCCGGCCGGGCAGGCGGCGGCGAGCGGGGCGGTCGCGACCGCGGGACGGGCTTTGGCGCCAGAGGGCGGTCGGGGCAATCGCGGGGCGTCGGCGCCGAACAGGCGGTCCCGCGCCTGACGGAGAGCGATTTCATGCGTCCGCGTGGCGAGCGCCCCGTTGAGGCGCCTCCTTCTCGAGGTGGTGGTGGTGGCGGTGGTCGTCCGGATCGTACTGATCGCCCGGTTCGCAGCGCGCCGAGCCGCCCTCCGCGGCCCCCGCGGGAGCGCAGGCCAGAGGAGTACGTCGCGCCGGACATCAATGCGGAAGATGTGGAGCTTGCAGCGACCGTCCTGGACGACATGCTTCGGATTTTCGACGTTCCGGCGGAGATCACCATCCGCGAGCCTGTTACGGCTGGCGACGGCCTTGGTTCGGTCCGCGCGGTGATCGACCTCAGTGGTGAGGGGCTCGGCCTGCTCATCGGCCGCCGCGGAGACACGCTCTACTCGATTCAGTACCTCGTGAACCTCATCGTCTCACGGCGCTTCCCCGACATGGGCGGAGTGACCATTGATGTCGAGCACTACCGCCACCGAAGGGAAGAGCAGGTCATTTCGCTCGCCAAGCGGATGGCCGACCGCGTCCGCGAGACAGGCGGCGCGATCACGCTCGAGCCGATGGCCCCGAACGAGCGCCGGCTCATCCATTTGGCGTTCGCCGATGACCCGGAACTGATGACAAATAGCGTTGGCGAAGGCGAGAGCCGAAAGGTTGTGATCAGTCCGCGCCAGTGAACGTTGGGAGGGTGCCACGGACGTCACCGTCGTTGGCAACATGTGCGAAGACCGGGTGCCAGGTGGATGGCGCCCAGGCGGGCCATCTCTCTTTTCGGCAGTTGCTGCGCAGCGCCTCGGCGCGACCGTCCACCTCCACGGGGCGGAGGCCTCGGGGAGCGACGCCTTCACCGGCTGTTTCCACGTGTCGCCGAGCGGCGGTCGCCCGGCGCGGTATGAGAATCGCTACGACGAGGCCGGGGCTCGAACCCAGCTCATCCTCGACCGTGGGTCGCCGCTGGCGATGCCCCTGGCGGTCGGGGGCGACGCCGTCATCGTGGCCCCCGCTTACCACGAGCTCGGCGCCGTCAAGGGTCCGCTAGGCGCGCGTCTGGCGGGCGTCTGTCTGCAAGGCGTGCTTCGGTCTGCTCTCGGACGTCGCGTCCGGCCCCGCGCCCGCCCTTGGCCGAGTGTCCGGCCGCTTATCGTCGAAGGAGCCTGGGCCTTCTTCAGCGACGAGGACACACCTGGCTATGAAGCGCTTGCGGCCCGCCTTGTTGGAGCAGGAATGCGCGTCTTCGTGACTCGTGGGCCAAATGGGGCGATTCTGTACGACAACGCTGGGATGCGGGCGTATCGCGCGCTCCCAGCCCGGCCGGTCGACCCTACGGGCGCCGGGGATTGTTTTGCTACCGCTTTCATCGTGCGGCTCGCCGAGACGGAGGACGTCGAAACGGCTGCACGCTTCGCATTGGCCGCGGGTGCGCTCGCGGTGGAGGGGCATGGCCTGGCAGGAGTGCCGGACCGTGCCATGGTCGAAGCTCGGTTGGAAAGGGTGGCAGCCTGATGAGTGGTCGCGTCATCACGTTCGTGAACCAGAAGGGCGGGGTCGGGAAGACGACCACTGCGGTGTCGGTGGCGGCGGCGCTGGGCCGCCGTAACCAGCGCGTCCTGCTCGTCGACCTAGACCCGCAAGCCAACGCGACCAGCGCCGCCGGGGCGAGCGGCCACGGGCGGCCGGGCGTCTACGAGGCCATCCTCTCCGAGGCGGCGACGGAGTCGTGTGTCGTGGCAGTCCCAGCCGAGCGGATCGACGTGTTGCCATCCAGTCCGAGCCTGGCGGGCGCCGAGGTGGAGCTTGTCCCGCTGATGGCGCGCGAGCGGCGGCTGGCCAATGCGTTGCAATCCGTCAGGCCGAAGTATGACTACATCCTGATCGACTGCCCGCCGTCACTTGGCCTGCTCACGATTAATGCGCTCACTGCCGCCGATTGCGTCGTAATTCCGGTACAGTGCGAGTATATGGCGCTCGAAGGGCTCAGTAGGCTGATCGACACGCTCGATCTCGTACGGAGAAATCTGAATCCGTCGTTGTTTATCCTCGGCGTCGTGCTCACGATGTTCGACGCACGCACAAGGCTGGCGAGCCAGGTCGTCGACGAGGTCCGCTCTCACTTTCACCAGGCGTTCGCGACGCTCATCCCGCGTTCCGTGCGCCTCGGAGAGGCGCCCAGTCACGGTCAGTCGATTTTCGTGTACGAGCCGGGCGGCAAGGCCGCGCAGGCCTACGAGGCGCTCGCCGACGAGTTGCTCGCCAGGACGGGGGTCTCAGTGTGACATAACTGGTAGCACTTCGACCTGTATCGGTCCGGTGAGGTTGGGAGGCCAGCCCGGATCAGTGTCCCGCCCACTCAGTTCGGAGGTCAGTGGTTATGACGGAAGTAAAACGCGGTCTCGGTCGTGGACTTGATGCGCTCTTTGGCTCGCCGGCGGCCGCCGCCCCGCCAACCGACGCGCCGCCCGCCGCGGCGACGGCCGTGATCGCCACCGTGCCGCCTCCTGCACCGCCACCGGTGCCCTTGGCGCGACGGGGCATCGCCGAAGAGCTCGACATCGACCTCATTGCGCCCAACCCAGAGCAGCCTCGCAAGAACTTCGAGGCCGAGCAGCTCCGGGACCTTGCGGACTCCATCCGGGCACACGGTGTGATCCAGCCCGTAGTCGTCAGCCGCGATGACGCAGGGGGATACCGGCTGGTGGCAGGCGAGCGGCGTCTGCAAGCAGCGCGCCTGGCGGGCCTGGAGACCGTCCCCGTGATCTTCCGCGAGGCCGAGGACTCCGAACTGCTCGAGTTGGCCCTGATCGAGAATATCCAGCGCGCCGACCTCAACGCGATTGAAGAGGCGATGGCCTACCGGCGGCTCACCGAGGAGTACGGCCTGACCCAGGAAGAGGTGGCCAGGCGCGTCGGCAAGAACCGCGTGACGGTCGCGAACGCGCTACGGCTGCTCGCGTTGGAGCCAGAAATCCGGCGCAGCTTGGTCGGCGGCGAAATTACGGAAGGGCATGCGCGGGCCTTGCTCGGTCTGCCCGAGAGCCGGGCCCGGCTGAATGCCTGGCGCGAAGTCGTGAAGCGCAAGCTCACCGTGCGCGATACGGAGGCGCTCGTCCGCCGGTTCCTCGCCGAGCAGGCAGCTGGCGTGGAACGGGCGACCACCGGCAGCGCCGTGACGCGCGCGTCGTCCGCCTACGGCGAGATCGAAGGCGCCCTCCGCCGTGCCTTGAGCACGCGCGTGAGTATCGTGCCGGCCAAGAAGGGCGCAAAAATCACCATCGAGTGTTTTAGCGCGGAGGAGTTTGACCACGTGGTCAAGACGCTCCTCCGGGATCAGGGGCCCTCGGAGGCTGATCTCGAAGATGAAGATGAAGAGGACGGCGAATGACCGCTGAGGAGCGGCTCGTTGAGCTTGGGCTGACGCTGCCGCAGTTGCCCGCGGCGGCCGGGCTCTACGCTCCGTGCGTGCAGTCGGGCTCGCTCCTGTTCATTTCGGGACAGATCCCGTTGCGCGAAGGCCGTCCGATGGCTCAAGGCAAGGTAGGCGCACGCTTCACCGCCGACGAGGCGGCCGTGTTCGCCCGGCAGTGCGCGCTTCAAGGGCTTGCGGCAGCGCGCTCCCACCTCGGGTCGCTCGACCGAGTGACCCGTGTCGTGAAGGTGACCGGCTTCGTGGCGAGCGCGCCGGGATTCACCGAGCAGCCCAAGGTGATCAACGGCGCCTCGGCACTGCTCATCGACGTATTCGGCGAGGCAGGGAAGCACGCGCGGGCCGCTGTGGGGCTGGCGGAGCTGCCGCTCGGGGTGCCCGTCGAGGTCGAGTTCATCTTCGAAGTGGCGTAACCGTGGCCCGGGCGGCGCGCGCTGAATAGATCAGCGGCGCTCACCGAGCTCACGCTCGAGTTGCCGCTGGATGTCGATGGCCGGCCGGCCACTCGTAGCGGCAAGCGCGGCGACGTCCTCGAACTCGGGCAACGGCCGCCCGTTGTCGCTCAGCTTGACCCGCACCATGCCGAGGCCCGTGGCCACGGTCTCGACGCGCCGGGCCCGCTCGTAACGCCGATAGGCCGTGACGCGCACACCGAGCGATGTCGTTTCCCGCAGGATGAGCTCGGCGAATCGGGATTCGTCATCTGCGGAGACGAG
The DNA here is from genome assembly GCA_046152925.1 of Dehalococcoidia bacterium. Lineage (GTDB taxonomy): Bacteria > Chloroflexota > Dehalococcoidia > Tepidiformales > Tepidiformaceae > CAMAUF01. Next base: position 19,794 of record JBJXFX010000133.1, on the reverse strand, counting down.
AGCGCAGAGCTTCGTGGCCAGGCGCCCTTTCTTCATCCCAATGGGTTCGAGCCAGGCGTCGAGTGCGCCTTCGGCGAGGAGCCGGTCGCGCGCGTGAGCGAGAAGCGTCGGGAGCATGTCGTCGATGTTCGCCTCGAGTTGCACCAGGTGGCGCAGTCCGTGCGCATCCACGGGCGGAGACTCGTTGCCAATGAAGATCCGGACCGCGTTTGGGCGCCCTGGCGGGTCCATCGTGCCGGCTCCGCAACCATGACGAACTGGCGTCACGACGGCTGAGCCCGGCTCTGCGACCGCAGCCAGGATCGCGGCCCCGCTCGGGGTGACGAGTTCGTGACTTGCTTCGACGAACCGGAGCGCGAAGCCAGCCCGCTGCAGGATGTGCGCCGCCGCAGGCCCTGGTGCAGCCGGCAGGGCGCCGTGGCTCGACCGCGTGATCGTCGCGGCCCCGACCGTGATAACGGGGCAAACACCGCGGTACACGTCGAGCAGCTCCAAGGCGATCATCGCTCCCGTGAGGTCGATCATCGCGTCGACGCCACCCGCCTCGTGAAGATGGACGGTCTGGGTGGCGTGGGCGGCGCGTTCCCCCGCCTCGAGGGCGTCGATCGCGGCTATCGTCCGTTCGGTCACGCGCTGGGGCAGTCCGGCGGCGGATACCATGGCCCGCATTTCGGGCGGCTGGTACGTGCGTTCCTCACTCACGGTCACGCGCAGGTACTTGGCTCGCATCCCGGCGCGCCAGACATCCTCGATCGCGAGGTCGAAGGGCGGGAGGTCGAGCCGGCGGAGGCCGTCGACGATCTCGTGGAGCGGCGCCCCGGCATCGACGAGCGCGGCGAGCGTCATATCGCCGGCGATGCCGGAGAAGCAATCGAACACGGCCGTGGTCACGACGCCCGCCCGCCTTCGACTGCGAGCCGGTTGATGGTCGCGGCCATGAAGCCCGCCCCGAAGCCGTTATCGATATTGACCACGGCGACGCCAGTTGCGCAGCTGTTGAGCATCGCCAGCAAGGCCGCGACGCCGCCGAACGACGCCCCATAGCCGACGGACGTCGGAACGGCGATCACCGGGTTGGCGACCAGGCCGCCGATCACGCTCGCCAGTGCGCCTTCCATTCCGGCCACTGCGACGACCACGTTGGCGCGCCGGATCGCCTGGATGTGCGGGCCGAGACGGTGGAGTCCGGCGACGCCCACATCGACATAACATTCTACGCGTGCACCCATCAGCTGTGCCGTGAGCGCGGCCTCTTTCGCCACCGGGAGGTCGCCGGTCCCCGCGCAGGCGATGGCCACCTCGCCAATCAGCGGCCGCGGGTGGAGGTCGAGCCAGGCGAGACGGCTCTCGGCGTCGTAGGTGATAGCCGGCAGAGCTGCCTGCAACGCCTCCGCGTGGGCCTCGGTCACACGTGTGACCAAAACGCGGCCGGCGCGCTCGGCAATCGCCGCGGCGATCGTCGCCGCCTGGGCCGGCGTCTTGCCCAAGCCGAGGACCACCTCGGGGAGCCCGTCGCGCAGTGCACGGTGGTGGTCGATCGTGGCGAAGGTGAGGTCGGTCGCGGGGGCGAGCGCAATCGCGCGTTCGGCCTCGGCCGGGGTCACCCGCCCGGCGGCGATATCGTCTAACAGCGTCTTCAGCCGCTCGCGGTCCATCCCTGGAGTGTAGGGCCGGCGGCAGCTGCCCGGCGAGGCTCGGGGCCCTGGCGCAGCCGAGAAGCGCGTAAACGGCTCGACCGCGAACGGAGGAGAAGGCAGCATCGCGGGACGGGAGGGCGCAGGTTGCTCGGGAATTCGGTCGAGGTGCCGATCGGCGATGCGCGGCGCGTGGCGATGCGGGGCATGAGCGCCCTCGCAGAGGGCGCCTGGATGGGCTCCGCACAGGCGGTCGAGGTCCTCGACCTCGCCCGCGAGGGGCAGCCCGGCGGGCCAGAACGAGCGCGGCGGAGAGGGCTCGGCTTCCTCCTCCGCGAGCTCAGCGTCCCGCAGGCGACGGTTGTCCTGGCGACGGCCTTCTTTGTCTCGGCGATGCTCGGCGCGGTCCGCCAGGTGCTGTTCAACGCGCAGTTCGGCGCCGGCGACGAGGCGAGCGCCTACTACGCAGCCTTCCGGTTGCCGGACGTGCTCTTCAGCCTGATCGCCGGCGGAGCGCTCTCCTCAGCGATGATCCCGGTGCTGCTCGCGACTTCGGTGCGCCAGGGCGAGGCCGCTGCGTGGCGCCTGACCCGCGTCGTGCTCACGACCCTGGTGGCGACGTTCGCCGTGCTTATCCTGATCGCCCAGCTGTTCGCGCCGCTCTTCGTCAGCCGCATCCTCGCGCCGGGGTTCGACGCCGAAACGACCGAGCTCACCGTGCGACTCACCCGGATCATGCTGCTCCAGCCGCTGATGCTCGCCGTCGGGAGTGTGGCGCTCGCATTGCTCAACAGCCGGAACCAGTTTCTCCTGACGGCGCTTTCGTTCGCTGCACATAACGTGGCGCTGATCGGGGCGATCACGCTGGCCCGCCTGAACCCCGGCCTCGGGATCGAAGCGCCAGCCGTGGGCGCCGTCGCTGGCGGTGCCTTGCAACTCCTCATCCTGCTCCCCGCGTTCGCGGGCCGGGGCGCGCTTCGGCCCCTATGGGCGCCCGGCGATGCGGGGCTCCGCGAGGTCGTCCGCCTCCTCATCCCGAATGGCCTCTCCGTGGGCGTTGGCTACGCGGGCTTCATCATCGACACGGCGTTCGCCTCCAAGGTTGGCGAGCCGGAAGCGCTGGCGGCGATCGCGAACGCATGGCTGCTGATTGGCCTGCCCATCTCGCTGCTGGGGCAGGCCGTTGGCCAGGCGGCCTTTCCGCGCATGGCTGCCGCCGCTGCCACGGAGTCGTGGGAGACGGTGCAGAAGATCGTGCTCGTCGCGCTCGGCGCCGTCGTGGGCCTCGCGATCCCGGCAGCGCTCGGTCTGGCGGTGCTCGGCCGCGAACTGGTCCGCCGCCTCTTCGAACACGGCGAGTTCGACGCGGTCGCGGGGGCGCTGACCTACGACGTCCTGCTGGTCTACGCCGTGGCCTTGCCGGCCTACGTCGCCACAGAGGTCATTTCACGCGGCCTCGTCTCGCTCCGCGATACCCGTACGCCGCTGGTCACGAACGCTGTGCAGCTTGGGGGGCGCGTGCTCGTCGTCTCCTTGCTCATCGGCGACATGGGCACGACGGCGATCCCGTTGGCGTTTGCGCTCACGGCGTCAGTGGAAACGGTCGCGCTTGGAGCGGTGCTGGCCGTGCGCCTTCGGCGCTTTCGGCGACCCCCGGCCGCCCACCGGGGAGCCACCGCGACCTAACTCGTTTATGCTCCGTGAATGACTGTGCGCGCCCCCGCGCGAGGCTCGAATCTGCCCGGCCCGCTCCGCTCGCTTCGCTTCCGAGATTACCGGCTGCTGCTGGCCGCCACGGTGATGCAGAACCTGACCATGCCCATGCAGTTCATCACGCTCACGTTCTGGGCGGCCGATACCTACGAAGGCAAGACCGCCTTGGTCTCGTCGCTGATTATGGGTGTGCGGGGCGCGGGCATGCTCCTCTTTAGCTTCCTCGGCGGGGCGTTCGCCGACCGTTTCGAACGTCGCAAGGTGCTCTTGGTGTGCGAATGCACCGCGTTCACGGTGACGGCCCTCATGGGGCTGACGATGGTGACCAAGCCTTTCGGCGACGCCACGATCGCCGCGGTCATCGGCCTCGTCTTTCTCTCCGCGGCGAACATGGCGACGGACGGCCCCTCAAGGACAGCGAGTATCCCGGTCATCGTCGGCCAGGAGAACATGGCGAGCGCGATCGCGCTGAACAACGTGGCGCAGCAGCTCACCTTCCCGTTGATCATCCCGATCGTCGGCTTCCTCAGCGGGACGATCGGCCCCGGCAAGGTGGTGCTCGTTTCGCTCGTCGCCTGGGCCGTGATTTTCCCGAGCATCTCGCTCCTGAAGTACTCGAGCCGCAACGCGGTGACGAAGCGCCGCAGCGTGCGCGGCACGCTCCAAGATGTGCGCGCCGGCCTGCGTTATGCGAAAGGCAGCTCCGCCATCCTCGCGATCATTGGCATGCTCGCGACCATGCAGGTTGTCGGCATGCCCGGTGTTGGGATGCTCGGGCCCGTCTGGATGACGGAAGTCCTCGACCTTTCACGCGCCCAATTCGGCCTCGTCGCGATGCTTTGGGGCGTCGGGGCGTTGGTTTCGTCGCTCGTGTTCGCGCTCTGGGTTTCGGCGACGCGCAGAGCAACGACGCTCGCTGGGGTGGTGGTCTGCTTCGCCGTCGCTGGCATCGTCTTCGCGCACTCGCGTGAGCCCGTCCTTACGGCGGCGGCGAACGCCGTCCTCGGCGCGGCGATGACCGGTGCGATGGTGACGGCGATGACCACGATCCAGTACGCGGTCGCCGACGACATGCGCGGCCGGGTGATGGGGCTGTTCCCGCTCGTGATGGGCGGCTCGATGCTCGCGGTCGCCCCGGTCGGCGCCGTCAGCCAGGTGGTTGGGCTCGAACTCGTCGTGCCGATCCTCGAATGGGCGACGCTGGGAATCGCGCTGCTGTTGATCGCGACCTTGCCGGTGTTGCGGGGGTCGCCGGTGCGGGTGCCGCGCCCGGCCCCAGAAACGGCCTGACGGCCTTTGCGCCAAGCCGCCCGCCCCGCGACGCTAGGCTGACATGCGACGGCGCGCGCTTTTGGGCGTCTTCATCCTGCCGATCGCGAGCGGCCTCGCTGCTTGTGGCGGCGACCCCGGGGCCGAAATCAAGTACGTCCCGCGTTCCTCCGCGCCTCGCGGCGGGCCCACCGGGACACCCGTGCCTCCGCCGGAACTGCTCCTTTCGAGCGAAACCGTCCTCCAAGCCGGGACGTACCTCGTATCCGTCCTCGGTTCCGTGAAGGGCGGTTCGATCACCTTTCTCGATCGGACGTACCCGCTTACCCAGGGCTCGCAGAGCATGTACGCCTTCATCGGAGTCGACGCCGACGACCCTCCCGGCGTCCACACCGCACGGATCGATTTCGTCCAGGGCACTGGCTCGCAGGGCCGCATGACCGTGCCGCTCACCGTCCGCGAGGCCAGCTGGACGGTCGACTCGGTGACGCTCCCGGCCCGCCTTCAGCCCCTGCTCGACCCCGGGGTGACGGCGCGCGAGCTTGAAATCCTGGCCGAGATTTACCGCCTGCAGACGCCCGCCAAACTCTGGTCTGGGGCGTGGCGTTTGCCTGTCGAAGGCGTGCTGACGACCCGGTTCGGCGAACAGCGCTCGTACAACTCCGGGCCGATCACCGGCCACCACTCGGGCACGGACCTCGGGGCTGCGCTCGGCGCGCCGGTGACGGTGGCGAACCGCGGCCAGGTGGCGATGGCCCGCCAACTTCAGCTCCGCGGCAACATGGTGATCGTCGACCACGGCGGCGGCGTCCTCAGCGGCTACGCGCACCTTTCCTCGTTTTCCGTCGCTGAGGGCCAGGTCGTGGAGCCGGGCGACACCGTCGGCTTTGTCGGCAGCACGGGGCTCAGCACCGGGGCGCACCTCCATTGGGAGATGTCTGTCGGCGGCGTGCTCGTCGATGGCCTGCGCTTTGTCGATGGCTCGAACGGCTTCTGAGGCCGCTAGCCGCCGCTCGCCCTAGCATGAGCGCGTGCTCCTCGCGTTCTTGCTGACCTTGCTGCCCTGGGTTCCGGCCGCGACGCTGTTCGCCGCCAGCGCCGAAGAAGAGGCTGGCCACGGTTTCACCGGGTTCACTGGGTTCGCCGCCGACGTGATCGACGCGATGGGCGAAGTCGGCGTCGGTGTCCTGTCGTTCGTGGAGGTCGTTTTCCCGCCGATCCCGAGCGAGATCGTGCTCTCGCTGGCGGGCTTCCTCGCGGAGCGCGGCCAGCTCAACCTCCCGCTCGTGATCGTCACCTCGACGGTCGGGTCCGTCGCTGGCGCGGTCGTGCTCTACGGATTGGGAGCCTGGTTCGGCGAAGAGCGGGCGAAGCAATGGTTGACGAAGCTCCCGCTGGTCGAGGCCTCGGATTTCGATAAGGCGTCGCGCTTCTTCCACAACCACGGGCGCGGCGTCGTGTTCTTCGGGCGCTTCGTGCCGATCGTCCGGAGCCTCGTATCGCTCCCGGCGGGCGGCCAGGGGATGCCGCTGCTCCCGTTCCTCGCACTGACGTCCGCGGGCAGCCTGATTTGGAACACCGTGCTGATCATGGCCGGGTACGGTCTCGGCACGCAGTTCGAGAAGGTCGACCAATACGCTAACTACTTGGATTACGCCGTCGCCGCCGTGGTGATCGTCTTGGTCCTCTGGTGGCTAGGGCCGCGGGTGCGCCGCCGCTTGGCGGCCTGAGGGACGCCTTGGCGCGGTATACTCATCGCATGACCCGTCGCAAAGCCGTCCACGCGATCATCGATTACTTGCCTGATGACGCGATCGAAGAGGTCGAGGCGCTGCTTGAGCAGCTCCAGCTGGACCGGCTCAAGCGGGCGTTTGCGGACGCGCCGCTTGACGACGAGCCGCTCTCGCCGGCCGAGGCTGCCGGGATCGAGCGTGGCGAGGCTGACCTCGCAGCTGGCCGTTGGGTGCCGCACGAGGATGTGCTCCGATTGGTGGAGGGCGCTGCGAACCGTGTCGCGCGTTAGGAACCAAGCCCACCGTGCTTGACCGCCGCCTCTTGCCAACTGCGGTACACTTGTAGCCACTATGCCCAAACTCGGATTCATCAGCCGCATCCTTGGCGACTCGAACGAACGCGAGATCAAGCGGCTCCAGAAGATCGTTGACGAGATCAACGAGTTCGACGCCGAAATCGCCGCCCTCTCCGATGAACAGCTCTTCGCCAAGACCGCAGAGTTCCGCGCTCGGCTCGCCGACGGCGAAGCGCTCGACGACCTCCTCACCGAAGCCTTCGCCGTCTCCCGCGAGACCGCGAAGCGGGCCGTCGGCGAGCGCCCCTACGATGTCCAGATGATCGGCGGCATCGTCCTCCACGAGGGGAAAATCGCCGAGATGCGCACCGGCGAAGGCAAGACGCTCACCGGCGTCTCGCCTGTGTATCTCAACGCGCTCACCGGCCGCGGCGTCCACGTCGTGACAGTGAACGACTATCTCGCTCGCCGCGACGCCACCTGGTATGGCCCCGTTTACCACGCGCTCGGTATGTCCGTCGGCGTCATCCAACACAACGGCGTCACCTACCGCTATGAGCCGGGCTACAAACCGGGCGAGGAAGATAGTTCCGGCGGCCTCGACGACCTCCGCCCCTGTGACCGCCGCGACGCCTACGCGTGCGACATCAGCTACGCGACGAACAACGAGCTCGGCTTCGACTACCTCCGCGACAACATGGTCCGCGCCAAGGCCGATAAAGTGCAGCGCGACCTCTTCTTCGCGATCGTCGACGAGGTGGACAACATCCTGATCGACGAAGCCCGGACGCCGCTGATCATCAGCGGTCCGGCCGAGGAGGCGAGCGGGACCTACCAGGCGTTCGCCCGCTCCGTCCGCGGCCTCCAGGAGAACGAAGACTTCGCCGTCGACCACAAGCAGAAGCACATCGCGCTCACCGAGTTCGGCATCGAGCGGCTCGAGCGGGCGATGGGCATCAAGAACCTGTTCGAAGGCGATGCGCGCCTCGCCCGCCACCTCGAAGCTGCCCTCGACGCCGAATTCCTCAAGCGCGTCGACCGCGATTACGTCGTCCGCGATGGCGAAATCGTGATCGTCGACGAGTTCACCGGCCGGCTGATGCCTGGCCGCCGCTGGAGCCACGGCATCCACCAGGCCGTGGAAGCAAAAGAGAACGTCCCCATCCAGCGGGAGTCGGTCACCCACGCGACCATCACCTTTCAGAACCTCTTCCGCATCTACGAAAAGCTCTCCGGGATGACCGGTACGGCCGAAACCGAGGCGGAAGAATTCGGGAAGATTTACGGCCTGGATGTCGTGGTCATCCCGACCCACCGGCCGATGGTCCGGAACGACCAGTCCGACGTTATCTGGATCAACGAGCGAGCGAAGTTCGATGCCGTGGTCACGGAAATCGCGGATATGAACGAAAAGGGCCGGCCCGTCCTCGTCGGCACGACCTCGATCGAAAAGTCGGAGTACCTCTCCCAGCTCCTCACCCGCAAGGGCATCCAACACAACGTCCTGAACGCGAAGCAGCACGAGCGCGAGGCGCACATCGTCGCCGAGGCTGGCCGCGAATGCGCCGTCACGATCGCGACGAACATGGCGGGCCGCGGCACCGACATCAAGCTTGGGCCCGGCGTCCAAGAGCTTGGCGGCCTCCACGTTATCGGGACGGAGCGGCACGAATCGCGCCGGATCGATAACCAGCTCCGCGGTCGCGCCGGCCGCCAGGGCGACCCCGGTTCGAGCCGCTTCTTCGTCTCGTTCGGCGACGACATCATGAAGCGCTTCGCCCCGGAGTGGGTGCCCGGCATGATGTCCAAGCTCGGCATGACCGAGGACCTGCCGCTCGAGTCGCGCATGGTGGCGCGTGCAATCGAGCAGGCGCAGTCGAAGGTGGAAGGCCACAACTTCGACATCCGCAAGCGCCTTGTCGAGTTCGACGACGTGATCAACGAGCACCGCTCGGTGATTTACGCTGAGCGCGAGCGCGTCCTTTCCGATGCCGACACGCGCACGAACGTGATCGCGATGCTCACGGGCGAAATCGAGTCGATCGCCAAGAATGCTGGGCTCGACAACGCCGCCGGCCGCGAGCTCTTCCAGAACGAGCTCCGGGACATCCTCCCGGCCGAAGATGTCCCGTCGGACGAGGACATAGACGAACTCGGCGGCGAGCTGCTCGACGAAGTCCTGGATCGCGCCGAAGACCGCTTCGAAGTGTTCGAAGAGACCGTCGGCGAGGAGCTGATGCGCCAGGTCGAACATTGGCTCCTGCTCGAGGCGATCGACTACCACTGGCGCGAGCACCTCACGGCGGTGGACGACCTCCGTCAGAGCATTGGTCTCCAGGCGTACGCGCAGGTCGACCCGCTCGTGGCCTTCAAGCGCGAAGGCTACGATATGTTCCAGCAGCTCCAGACGAACATCCGGCGTCAGGTGGCGCGCACCGTGTTCAAGGTGAAGGTGGAGCGCCAGGGCAGCCCGGCGGCGGAGGCGGCGACCGCGCGTGCTGCACAGGCCCAAGCCCCGACCGGCACGACCACGAATGCGGCCTCCCAAACCACGACAACCGCGCCCGCGACTGAGGCCCGCCCGGCTCCGGCGGGCAACGGCGTGCGTCTGCCAGCGGCCGCCGTCCCGCTCGGGCGCTCGACGGCGCCGAACCCGGCCAACCTGCGGACTAACCGGGGCGACGAGGACGAGGCTCCCGCGGCGGCGAAGCGCGCTACCGGAGGCGGCGCCGCGACGGCGGTGGCTGCGAAGGCCGGCCGCAACGACCCCTGCCCCTGCGGAAGCGGCAAAAAGTACAAGAAGTGCCACGGCGTGCTGGGGTAGGGGATCAACTTCGCCGCCGCCAGTACGCGGTGGTCCTCCCAGGGGCGCCCGATGATCTGCACGCTCAGCGGCAAGCCCGTTGCGGAGTCGCCAGCCGGGATCGCCATCGCGGGGGCCCCAGTGAGGCTCGCTGGCAGCAGGTAGAGGTAGTCTTCTCCCGTGAGCTCGCGGTGCAGCGGCGCCGGCTCACGCACACTCGGCAAAAGGACGAAGTCCACGTCGCGCGTCGCCTCCAGCGTCGCGCGACGGAACCTGTCCCAATCCCAGAGCTGTTGGGCCGCTTCGGCCCCGCTTCGCAGGTGCCGTCCCCAATAACCCTGCGTGACACGGAGCGCCTCGGCGAGCGAAGGCCCGCGCCACTCGACACGGGTGAGGCCGGCCGCTGTCAGCTTCTCCGCGGACGCCTCGACCGCGGCCGCCGTCTCTGCGCCTGGCCGCCAGTCGCCCTCCCCCAGCACGACCGCGAACCGGGCACCGCGCAGGTCGACGGTCTCCGACGACGCCAGCACCACCGGCGCAACCCCTGGGTCCCGGCCGTCCGGCCCGGCGATCACCCGGAGCAAGAGTTCGCAATCCTCGACGCTTCGAGCGAGCGGGCCGATCTGCGTCCGGCCGTCGCTCAACGCTCCGACCAGCGGGAAGTGGCCCGTCGTGGGCACTCTGCCGGCGGTGGGCTTGAAGCCGAAGAGCCCGCACCAAGCCGCGGGCAGCCGGACGCTGCCGCCCGAGTCGCTCCCGAGGCCCGCGGGCGTTGCTGCGCTCGCGACCACCACCGCCTCGCCCGTACTGGACCCGCCTGGCGTCCGTTGCGCGTCCAGCGGATGCGCGACGCGTCCGATGGGCGAGCCGTTACCCCATGCGCGCGTCTTCGCGACGATCACGGCGCCAGCTGCTCGGAGCCGCGCGACCACCGTCGCGTCGCGTTCCGGTCTGCGGTCGCGGAAGCGGTCGGTCTCGCCGCCGCAGAGGTAGCCCTCGACATCGATCCAGTCCTTGATGGTCAGCGGGACACCGTGGAGCGGGCCGCATGGTTGGCCCGCGGCCAGTGCGCGGTCGAGCGCCTCGGCGTCCGCGAGCGCCCGTGCATTGTTGAAGTCGGCGACCGCGTTGGTCGCCGCATCGACGTCCCGGAGCCGGGCGAGTGAGGTCGAGACGGCGTCCACAGCGCTGATCTCGCGCCCGCGGATCCGCGCGGCGAGTCCCGCGATCCCGTCGCTCACCGGCCGGCGCCTACGCGCGCCCAGTCGTTTGTCGTGAAGATGTCCTCGTCGAAGCTGCTGCGTTGGCCGAGGGCGAGGCGGTGGCCGGCCGCCGCGCCGATCATCGCGGCGTTGTCCGTGCAGAGCTTCGGCGGAGGGATGCGCACCGGCACGGGGCACCGCTTCGCGAGCTCCTCCCGGAGTCGCGTGTTGGACGCCACACCGCCCGCGACGAGCACCTCGGCGACGCCCAGTTCTCGTGCGAGCCGCGATGCCTTGCCAGCCAGCACGTCGACGACCGCCTCCTGGAACTCCCAAGCGATCGAAGGCACGTCCCAGCGCCCCTCGCGGACGGCGTGGAGCGTGGCGGTCTTGAGGCCGCTGAAGCTGAATTCGAAGGTGCCCGGGAGCCAGGCTCGGGGCAACTTGAGCGACGAAGGCCCGCCTTCGAGCGCTGCTTTCGCAATCTGCGGGCCCCCGGGAAAGGGCAGGCCCAGCAGCCGCCCAGCCTTATCGAACGCCTCGCCAGCGGCGTCGTCACGGGTGCCGCCGAGGCGCTGGTAGTCGCCGTGGTGGCGCATCAGGACCAGGTCCGTGTGGCCGCCCGAGACGACGAGGCAGAGGGCGGGGAATCGCGGCTCGGGGCCATCAATCAGCCAGTTGGCGTAGACGTGGCCTTCGAGGTGATTAATACCGATGAACGGCAGGTCGCGGCCGTAGGCCAACGCCTTCGCAAAGTTGTAGCCGACGAGCAGGGAGCCCGCGAGTCCTGGTCCGCGCGTCCCCGCGACCGCGTCGATCCGGTCCAGCGGGATGCCGGACGTGTCAATCGCCTCGCGGACGACCGGTCCAATCGCGGTGAGGTGCTGCCGGCTCGCGAGCTCCGGGACCACGCCGCCGTGCTGCGCGTGTAGCTCCACCTGGCTCGCGACCACCGACGATGCCGCGATCCGGCCGTCGACCACCACCGCGGCCGCCGTTTCATCGCACGAGGACTCGATCGCGAGGACGTTCACGATTCGAGGATAGCGCTCGTGTGGTTGGCCGAACACCGACGCCGCCCCGGAGAGGTGGGCCGTTGCGTTGGCGAGTCGTCGCCCTCAAGCTATGAGTCCGAGGAGGCCCTTTGGAGAGCACTGGATCGCTGAGCGCCGATGAACTTCCGTTTACCCTCTACTTGAATCAACGCCTCACTTTCGATGTCTTGGCGTCGCTTGAAGATGGGTTTTCGCAGTTTCAAACTATCGAAACCTCAGATTCGAGCGCCGATCGACACGATGGCGCGGTGCGTTCTGGAATTGGCTTGGGCAACCTCTTCGGGTTCTTTGGTGTTGGAATAGGTGCCGAACATACCAGGGGGGGCGAGTCGGTAACAGGGGGAAAGACAACGGCCCAATTGGTGCACACTCCAGCGTCGCTGTTTGCCAAGACGCGGTCGATTCTGCTAAATGAGGGTCTCGTTCTTCCGGTCAGGTCACCCGCTGACCTTCAAGACTTAACGCCTGGATCATTCGTAGAAGTACAATGCACAATGAAGAACAATCCCGTGCTCTCTACGCTGGTTGCAATGCAAAGCCTCCTGGACGCCATGAGGCTATTCCAAGATGACCACACATCAGTGCGCACAGGAGTAAATCGGCAACGCGGTAAGTCATCTAGTGGGTCGACTGGTGCAGGAGACGCGCCAGGGACCGACCTGGGCAATGTGCAGAAGATGTTGCGGACGATGATCGAGCTACTTGACAGTCCCGGTTCTAAGGATCTCATCGGGGAGATTGACTCAGGTTTCCGGTGCGTTCTAACCATAGATAGTCACTTCTTTATCGACCCGTCGCTAAATGACATCCTTGATGGATCATTTCGCGTCCTTGGAAAGGTGACACGGGTTGTTCGGCAACAAGATTCACCAGGAATCGACCTGTTTCGTAAGTCAACGCTCGGGCGGTTCGCTCAAATGAAGGAGTCGATCCAGGCGATTAGCCAGATGAGCGAGTCTCTTGGAGAGCAGTCGGAACAGTCCTTTGAAGGGATCGTTCACGGTCCAACGATGCAGATTATACCCCTAGCGATTTTCGCCTAGCACGAACGAGCGCGCGTTGGGCGTTGGGCGTTTCCCATTCCGTGGCCACTCGGCACCATATCCCCTATGCCCAACGACTACCCGTTCGCCGAGATCGCCGCCAAGGTCGGCACGCCCTTCTATTTCTACGACGCCGCCATCCTCCGCCAGCGGATGCGTGACATCGTCCACCTCACCAACAGCGAGGGCGTCCAGGCGCGCTATGCGATGAAGGCGAACTCGAACGGCGCCATCCTCAGGGAGGCGCTGGCCGCCGGCCTCTGGATCGACGCCGTCAGCGGCAACGAGGTGTTGCGGGCGAAGCGAGCCGGCTTCCCGATGGGCAACGAGCCGCCCGTCGTGATGCTGACCTGCGATGTCTTTCGCGATAACGGCCGCGATGTCGTCCTCGCGGAGGGCGTCTTGCCGAACGTCGGCTCACCGGGCCAGATCCGCGACCTCGCGGAAGCCGGCTATCGCGGGCCGATCGCGCTCCGCGTAAACCCTGGGTTCGGCCACGGCCACGTCCAAGCGTGCGACACCGGTGGCCCGTCGTCGAAGCACGGCATCTGGCACGAGGACCTGGATGGGCCGCTGGGCATGGCCAATGACGCCGGGCTCGAGGTGGTCGGCCTCCACGCCCATGTCGGCACCGGGCCGCAAATCCGCGAGTTCGACGACAACATGCGGAAGCTCGGCGATGTCTTTGGCGCGCTGCTCCCGCGGTTCCCGCGGGCGGTGGCCGTGAACTTTGGCGGCGGTATCCCGCATCCCTATCGCCCGAACGCCGAGCGTTTCGAAATCGAGCCCTACCGGGCTTTCCTCAGCCACAGTCACGAACTGCTTTCGAAGTTGGCGAAGCGCGCCATCCGGGTCGAGATCGAGCCCGGCCGTTACCCGGTCGCCGGGATGGCGTCGCTCATCTCGCGTGTCACGGACGTAAAGGCGACGCGTTCGAACGACAAGGGCCCCGGGCAGACGTTCATCATGGTCGACGCCGGCTTCAACGACCTGATCCGGCCGGCGATGTATGGGAGCTACCACCACATGTCCGTCGTTGGCGCGGGCGCAGGCCGCGAACCCGAGCCCTTCGCTGTCGCCGGCCCGCTCTGTGAAAGCGGCGACGTCTTCACGCGCGACGACCAAGAGGTCATCCAGCCGCGCCTTCTCCCGCGCCCGGAGGCCGGTGACCTCCTTGTGCTCCACGATGCGGGCGCGTATGGGGTCGCGATGTCGTCGAACTACGTCTCGCTCGGGCGCGTCCCGCAAGTGCTTTGGGACGAGGGCCGCGCCATCCTCGTTTCCCGTCGCGAGACGGTAGAGGACGTGGTGCGGACGGAGTGCGAAGAGCGGCTGTAGCGGCGCGTTCGCGGTCTACTCGCTCGCTGGCTTCGGCCCCTGCTCTTCGGCGCAGGAACAACCGGCGTGCGTTTCGCCGTTGCAACGCTGGATGGGGGCGGGCTGCGTCCCCGCGAGCATCCGGCTGACCACGGCGTTGCCCTGAAGCCGTTGCAAGCCAAGCACCGTTGACGGCGTGAGTGCGCCCTTCGCTGGCAAGTGGTTGGCGGCCTCGCTGTCGGGCCCAACCGAGGGCCGCCGCAGGAGCGCCGGTCGTGCGCCTCGGGCAGCGAACTGTCCCATGGGCGCGCATCATACGCGTTCCGGGCGCCAAAGGCTTAACCCTGGAGCCGCCCAACCTCTTCCGACCAAACGACGCCCTTGGCGTAGAGCCGCTCGACGTCGCCTTCGCCGTAACCGAGTTCGGCGAGCAGCGCCCGCGTGTGGTCGCCGCCGAGGCAGCCCGGGCCTGGTGTGGACGGCGTCCGGTCCGATGTCGTCAGCGTCCCCCAGCGCGGCGAGCGGCCATACCGGCCATGTTCGACGCCGACGATGAAGCCGTTCTCGCGGACGTGCGGGTCCGTGTGCCAGAAGTCGCCCGGGATTTGCCGGTCGGCACGCACGCAGCCAATGCCCACCGGCGCGAGCCTCGCCTCAAGGGCGTCGGCGGAACGGCTCGCGAAGAAGGCCGCAAGCTCGCTCGCGAGCCGCGCATCGTCCGCCGCGCGTGCGCCTGGCGAGGCGTACCGCCCTTCGTGGTCGAAACCTGTTGCCTCGCGGAAGGCGGCGTAGTCCGCGTCGGTGCAGAGCCCGAGGAACACCCAGCCGTCCGCCGCCGGGTAAAGCCGGTAGGTGGCTGAGAGGCCGAGGACATCGGCGTCGACTTCGGGGCGCGGCGGCTTGCCGGCGTAGCGCACCATGTCGTCGCAGTTCGCATAGGCGTTGGCCCCGAACATGTCGACGTACACCCGCTGACCGACCCCATAACGGCGTTGGGCGAGCAGTGCGAGCATGGCGGAACTCCCGAGCACGACCGACGTGTTCGGGTCGGGGTTGGCCTCGTTCGCGCGGAAGAGCCGGATAGCCGCCGCACGGAGGACAGCGAGGTCGTCGCTATCGACCAGGTGGGCGCCGGCGGCCTGGAGCGTCGCGCCACCGATGCCAGCCCCCGGCACGGGGTGGGTCGAGGGGCGATGAGCGCCCGGACCCTCGGGCCCGTAGCCGTTCATCCCGACATGGACGATGCCAGGGCGGAGCGCTTCGCACTGCTCGTAGCCAATGCCGAGCCGCTCGGGCACGCCTGGCCGGTAGTTGTGGATGACCGCGTTCGCGTTTCGAATGAGGCCCTGGACGACCGCCAGCCCCTCAGGGTCTTTGAGGTCCACGCCGATGCTCTGTTTCGATGCGTTGGTCTTCGCCGCCATCATCCCGAAGAGGCCGAGGCCGCGGTAGGGGTCGCCGCCGATCGGCTCGACTTTGATCACCCGCGCACCGAGGTCGCCGAGGATCGAGACCGCGAGCGGGGCGGCGATAATCGTCGCGAACTCGATGATGGTGACGCCTTCGAGCGGCCCTCCACGCTTGGGCGCGGCCGGCCCTGGCTGGGCAGTCGCCTGCGGGGCGGCCCAGAGCGCAGGCAGGGCGGCGCTATCGGCGCCCGCCTCGTGCGAAGGGCCTCCGGGCGTGCCCGGCGTCTCATTGAGGCGCGCGAGGACGCCCAGCATCTGCACCTTGCCCAACTTCGGGTGCTGCTGCTCGACGACGTGGCCGTTGCAGATGAGGTCTGGGTCGTCCATCGCCGCTTGGGTGTGGCGATACTCGGTTGCCGCGACGCCGCCGTGCTCGACGAAGATGTCGAGCCACTCCGCGGCCGTCTTCGTGCGCATGTGGCGCAGCATCTTGTCGCGGAACTCCTCGCGGTCGGCGGGCGCCCAGCCGGCGGGCGGCCCTTCGAAGCGCAGGTCAGTGAACGCCTCTTCGAGGCCGGCGGCCATGAGGTAGTTGTCGAACAGGTGCTGCAAGAGGTTTCCCATCTGCAGCCAGCGCCCGTCCTTCGTCGGGAGCGGGTGATAGTTCAGCGTGGGCACGCGGAGCGCGGGGTCGAGCGGGTTCCCGGGAAACGCCTCGGGCATGCGCGAGGCGAGCTCGCTGCGGAGCAGCGCGAGGAGGTCGTAGGGCAGCATCCCTTGGAGCAGGCTCGTCTCCACGAGTTGGCCGCGGCCGCTGCTTTCGCGCTCGAAGAGCGCGGCGCAGACGCCCGCCACGATCGACTGCGACGACGCGTGCATCCCGACCCGCACGGCCGCGAAGCCCGGTCCGGGACGGGACGCGACATCGCTGAACATCAGCATCCGGCCCGACTTGGCCGCGACCACGCCTTCGTACGCGGGGTAATCGCGGTACGGCCCCTTCGGGCCCCAGCCGGTCAGCCGACAGTAGACGAGGCTCGGGTTCGCGGCGGAGAGGGAGGCATAGTCGTGGCCGCGCGCCGCCGCCTGCTCCTCGTGTTGCGTGGTGACGAGGACGTCGGCCGCGGTGGCGAGGCGTTGGAGTTCTGCGCGGCCTTCCGCCGTCTTCAGGTCGAGCACGACGCTCTGTTTGCCGCGCAGCCAAAGGGGCGCGTTCGCGACGGCGCGGTACGGGTCGCCGCCCGGCGGTTCGACCTTTACCACGTCCGCGCCGAAGTCACCAAGCACCATCGTGGCCATCCCGGCGGCCGGCCCAATGCTGAGGTCGAGGACGCGGATGCCGTCGAGCGGCGCTGGCATGGCGCTAACCCTGCTGCTGGCCGGGCACCATCAGGCGGCGCGGCAGCGCGTACAGCCGGTCCTGGCCCATCGTTTTGTCCCAATTGTCGAACAGCCAGTCGATGTCGAAGGCCGGCTTCGAACCGAACAAGGCTCGCTCCTGGACGGGTTCGTTGTAGACGGAGATGCGGTGCCCGGCGGCGCCGAAAACACGGCCCGAAACGGCGCCACCGTCGTCGCTCGCCAGCCAGACGGCGATCGGCGCGATGGCGGCGGGGTCCCGGTCGGTACCGGCTGCGCTCTCGCTCGGCGGCGGCGTGTTCCGGTCGACGGCCCGTCCGCGGTCGGTCATACGTGTCGATGCTGCCGGGGCGATGCAGTTGCAGGTGACGTTGTACTTCTTCAGCGCGGCGGCGTTGGAACGCATGAGCCCGAGCTTGCCCGCGTGCGCCGCCGAGTAGTTCGGCTGACCGGCGCTCCCGAAGACGCCCGCGTCGGAGGTGAAGTAGATGATCCGGCCGCCGTTCATCGAGCTGCGCCAGTAAATCGACGCGAACTTCGTCAGGGCGAAGCAGCCCTTGAGGTGGACGCGGACGACTTCGTCCCATTCGTCTTCGAGCATGTTGAAGATCATGCGCTCGCGAAGGATGCCGTGGACGCAGACGATCGCGTCGAGCTTGCCGTAGGTATCGAGCGCGAGCCGGACGCAGCTTTCGGCGAAGTCCATGTCGGCGATGTCGCCGGCGGTGCCGACCACGTCGCCGCCTTCGCCCCGGATCCGTGCGACAAGGTTGTCGACGCGCGATGTGTCCATCAGGCGCCCTTCGACGTCGCCGCCGGTATCGGTGACGACGAGCTTGGCGCCCTGGGCGGCGAACGTGGCGGAGAGGGCCGAGCCGATCCCGCCCGCGGCCCCGGTGATGATGGCGACCTTGCCTTCGAGGTGCTTTGTCATGACGTCGCCTCCTACGGGAACTGTTGCGGCGTTGGCGGCCAGCCCGCGGCCCCGAGCGTCGACGGCATCACCCGGAAGAGTTCGTCGATGTCCCAGACCAGCGTTTCTGAATAAAGCGAGGCGTCCCAGACGGGCTCGCGCCACATCGTGATCTTGTGGCCCGTCGCCCCCACCACCCGGCCGGTGATGTTCGCGCCCCGGTCGGAGGCGAGGAAGACGATCGGGGGGACGACGTTCATTGGGTCCATCGCCGTGCCGACTGCGCTTTCGCTCAGCGTGCCCGTCCCGGCGGCGGCGTTGCGGCCGCGGTCGGTCATGCGTGTCGCTGCGCCCGGCGAGATCGCGTTCACGGTGACGTTGTATTTGGCCAGGGCGCTCGCGGAAGAGAGCATGAGCCCAATCTTGCCTGCGTGCGCAGCCGAGTAGTTCGGTTGGCCCGAGGAACCCCGGATGCCCGCCGACGATGAGAAGTAGATCAGCCGCCCGCCAGTGCCCGACTGCCGCCAATAGATGGAGGCGAACTTCGTGATCGTGAAGCAGCCTTTGAGGTGGACGCGGATGACTTCGTCCCATTCCTCTTCGGCCATGTTGAAGATCATCCGCTCGCGGAGGATGCCGTGGGCGGCGACGACGATGTCGAGCTTGCCCCAGGTGTCCAGCGCCAGTCGTACGAGCCCTTCGGCCACGTCCATCGTGGCGATGTCGCCAATGGCGCCGACCGCTTCGCCGCCGGCCGCCTTGATGCCGTCCACGACCGCGTTGACGCGGGCGGGGTCCATGCCGGCGCGCCCTTCGACGTCGGCGCCGGTATCCGCGACGACGACCTTGGCGCCCTGTGCGGCGAAAATGCGGCAGATCTGGGAACCCATGCCGCCAGCGCCGCCGGTAACGATCGCGACTTTGCCTTCGAGATGCTTCGTCATGCCGATGGCCGAATCTACGCAGGGGGCGGTGGTGCGTCAATGTTGACAGCCATGGCCGGCGGTTGTGGTGAAATTGTGGGGCTTGCCGGCGGTGCTATGATCGGGAGATGGACCGCGTGTACACCGTGGCTGAGATCCTCGCCCGCCCGCCGCGCGTGCCCACCGCGGAGGACTACGCGGAGGCTGAGCGTCTGAAGGAGCGGATCCTTGAGCACCACCGTGAGGTTCTGGCTGCGCGCGGGGGCCGGCCGCTCAGCATCACAGAGATTCTGGACGCGCTTGAGCACGACGACGAATCGGACGAGGTTGAGCCTCCGAAGTGAAGGCAGTCGCTGACGCCTCGTTTCTGCTCGCTGCAACGCTGCCGTCGCAGTTCGACGCTCGCGCCGCCGATTTGATGATATTGCCCGTCATCGAGTGGCACGCGCCGCGTATCGCGGAACAGGAGTTCTACCATGCTCTCCTGAAGTTCGAGCGCCGCCGGAGCATTCGCCACGCCGACGCCGCTCGGGCGCTGCTGGACTTTGTGAGTCTCCGGCTGGCTTTCGTCGACGACGTCGAATGGCTGCGCCGCGCCTACGGCCTCGCGCGGGCGATCAACGCCGGCCTCTTCGACACGATCTACCTCGTCGCGGCAATCGACCTCGACGCGGAGCTGTGGACGCTGGACCAGCGGTTCATCCGCGCGGCGTCGCCACGCTTCGGTGCGCGCTTGCAGACGTTGACCTGAGGCCTAAAGCAGCGGCCAGCGCGCGCTCGCCTCGTAGGCGTGGGCGAGCGTGTGGTGGATCCACACCTGCGCCAAGATCTCGGCCTTCGGCATCTCGTAGCCGCCGAGCTTCACGACCTTCTGAAGGTCGGACTCGTCGAGCGTTGCCACGAAGTCTGCGCTTGCCGCGTGTCCGGCGGTGATCGCCGCGAGGACCTCGTCCCGTGTCTTGCCCTTGAGCCCCTCGATCGCCCGGGTGTTGTTCTCGGCGGCCGCGGTTGTGTTGAACGCGTTCAGGACGCCCGCATCGAGCATCGGGTAGATCTGGCCGGCCCCGCCCGCGACCGCCGCCAGGTGGCGAAAGGCGTCCGCCGTCGTCCACTGGTGGCCGAGTT
>JBJXFX010000159.1:0-72272 GCA_046152925.1 Dehalococcoidia bacterium | reverse complement strand
GAATAGAACGTCGCGAACTCTGGGCGCGTCCCGCGAAGCAGCTTGAGGAAGACGTCGGCCATCAACAGGGTCTGGATCGCGCGCCGGCGCGTCTTGCGTTCGCGATGGCGCGCTTCCCCGGCGAGCTGCCCGGCTATCGCCCGAAGGGTCGCCGGGCGGACGCCGAGCCTCGGCAGGTCGCGGAGGAACGCGGCCGCCTCCCGCGCCGGGATGTGGCGGTCGACGTTGCGCGCCGAAGCCCGCGTCATCGCGAGGTTGAACTCCTGGAAGGCAGCCAGCGAGCGCGGATGCACCGCCGTGTGCTCAGCAAAGACATCCGGCAGATAGAACGCGTAACGGTCGATGTCCTCCGGCGTGTGGCTGCTGTGCAGCGAGCCGAAAACGCCGACCGATCGGCCGGCATCGTGAAGGATCCGCCAAACCGGCGGGTAGTCCCGGTCTGCCTGCTCAAGGTTCTGACCGAGGTGATAGATCCCGTGGCGCTCGTCGTTCACGCCGCGATGAAACGTGGGCCAGGTGATCCATGGGTCGAGTTGGTGGGCCTCCGCCGCCACGGTCACGTAGTGCCGCGAGCGAGCGAACACTTTCGCCACCGCACTCGCTGGCGCTTGGACAACAAACCGGTCATACACGGTGAAGGGGACTTCGTTCAGCTCGACGAGGATGATCTTGCGCGGCATCGTGCTCTCCCGTGGCCAAGGCCCCATCGGCATGTTCGAGCGGCCCGCACGGCGGCGCAAGGGCCGTGCGACCGCTCAGGCCGAGGCTTGTGGGGAACGCCCGGCAAACGCCACGCCCTGGCGGACACCGCTCCGGGCAGCCCGCCCGTCCATCAGCCACCCGAGGAACACGATCAGCGGCAAGTCGATGATCCAGACGCCGTGCGTCGCCCAATACCCAAGGAACACGGCGAACACGAGCCAGAAGGCGGCATAGCCGTAGAGCACGAGCGGGACCCAGCTTCGCGCCGTCCGCATCCAGCGGTACAAGATGCCGTAGAGCCCGCCCGCGACCAGCGAGTAGAGCAGCGCCCCGGTGATGCCGAAGTCGGCGTAGAACTCACCAAGGTAGGTCGTCGTCACCTGTTGGAAGCGCGAGTGGTCCCGCGCAACGATCTCAAGGTCCTTCGCAGGGCCGAGCCGGTCGAGGAAGCGGAGCGAGTACCAGCCAGGCTCGCGGTCGTAGTCGAGCGCACGGCTCTCCACCACGTCACCAAGCGTGAGCATGTTGGCCGACGCCGCCATCTGTACCGGGATTGTCCATTGGAGGACGGCCGGCCGCTCGTGGAGCAGCTCGCCTTCGAGATAGTTCTTGAACGGGTTCGGGCCCTGCTGGTCGATGCGCGCGAACCAAAGCACCGACGACGCAGCGACGATCGCGACGAAGCCAGCCACCCCCACCACGACGAGCCGCCGGTCCAGGCCGCGGACCAGCCCCGCCGCCAGCGCGCCGCTGACCACCGCCGAGACCGGATAGAGGCGCCCCCCGGAAAGGAGCATCGGCACGAGGCCGGCGACCGCGATCGCCGCGAAAAAGAACCGCGCCCGGCCTGTCGTGGCCAAGGCGAGAAACACGCAGACAATCACCACGACGTGGCTAAAGCGGCTGGCGACGAGCGCCGGGAACGGAAACGCCGTGAACCGGACAGCATCGATCTCCCCAGAGAGCAACGGAAACGTGCCGAGCGATGCGTAGAAATACGCCCAACCAAGGAGCCCGAACGCCACCATCGCGCTGAGAATCCACGACGGCGGCGGCGTTGGGAGCCCCACCAGACGTGTCCGCGCAGCCGGCCTGAAGCCCGTCGACCCCGTCGCGATCGCCGCGCTCGCCACGAAGATCCCCGGCGGAAGTGTGACGAGCAGCCACATTTCGGGTGTCCAGTTGAAGTCCGGAAAGAACGGGAGCTGGGCGATCGCCAGCGACGTCGACCAGACGAGCGCGAAAATCGAGGCCGGCGCGAACAAGTCGTACCCCGACACCTTGGCAACCCCGAATAACACCGGCGGGAGCGCAAGCAGCGCAAGGATCCCCGTCCGCTCGTCGGGAAAGACCACCGCGTTCGCGATGAGTGGGGCCGCCAACCCGGCCGCAACGCCCCCGCCGAGGCCGGCGAGCGCGAGCGCCCCAATGGAACGCCCAGCAACCTTCCGATGGAACGCCGCCGCCGCGCGCGCAGGCGAAATCGCGAGCAAGAGGGCGAACGCGACCGTCAGCAACGCCTCGCCGACGACGACGGCCAAGCCAGCTCCCGCGACGCCCCAGAGCGAGGGAAACGCGAGGTTCGCCCCAACCGCTACGACCGAAGCGACTGCCCAGGCGCCCGCGAGGCCGCGCTGGCGGTCTCGCGCCACGATCGCCGTCAGGAGGAGCGTGTTCGGCCCAATAAAGAGCAGGGCGACCGCCGTCCAGCGAAGGTAGGCTTCAAGGCTCGCCGGGCTTTCGCCAAAGACCAGGTCGAGCACGAAGCCGGGCGCCGCGAGCAGGACTGCCGTCGCCGGCAAGACGCACGCGAGCGAGACGGCCCCATAACGGACGATGGTCGCCGCGAGCCGGCCCGGATAGCGGCGCTGGGCGCGGACAATCAGCGGCCAAGTCGCCAGCGCCAGCACGCCCGGTAGCAACGTCCCCGCGGAATACAGGTTGAACCCCTCTGAAACGTGGCCCGCACCCGCCCGGTCCAGGACGAACGCTGGCACCACAACCTGAGAGCGCAAGTAGACGACCTGGAGCACGCCGTAGACGGCGAGCGGCCAGGCCCGCGCCAGCCAGCGCACGTCGAAGCGGCTCGATTCGCCCTGCCGCCCACGCCGCCGGAACTGGCAGCCGGCGAACAGGATCCCCGCTTCGACGCCCCGCGCCGCCGGCAACGCCAAGAGCAACACTGCCGCCGGCATATCCAGGACGGCCAGCCCGGCCGCCACCGCCAGCCCCAGCAAGAAGCCCGCGACTGCGCCGACGCCCAGCGTAAGGCCGTCACGGTCGGCGACCAGCTTCGGCGTCGCCGTCCCCACGAGCGCCGCCAAGGGGAGGCTCAGTGCGGCGATACCCACCGCCTCGGCCCACGCTCCGCCCGCCGGCACGGCCAACGCAGCCGCAGCCAGCCCAGCGATAAGCGCCGCGAAGGCCCGGACGCGAGCGAGCGCGAAGAACTCCGTGCGGGTCGGCGACTGGGTGGCAAAGTCGCGCAGCATCGCTGGCGTGCTGCCCAAATCGGCGACGCTCAGGGCAATCAGCGCGATCGCGGCCGCGACGCCGACGAGGGCCGCATCGCCCGCCTCGCCCGTCCGGCTCGCGATCGCGACCAGCACGAGGACCAAGAGGGCGCCAAGGCCCCGCTGCAGGCCGCTCCCGGCGGTGACCCCAGCCACCCGCAGCCAACCCCGGCGCCGGGCCGCCATCGCTGTCATTGCCGGAACCACACGGCGAGCGCCCCGCGGCCCACGACGCGCCGCGATTGGACCCGCCGGCGCTCTCGAACGACCGCGGGGGCCGCCCGGAGGAACGAGAGCACCGCGCGCACCGCGATCGGCGGCGACGTCACCAGCGTAACGGCGAAGAGCATCGCCTCCCGGACCAAAATTTGGGGCGAACGTACTACGTCCGCGAGGTCAGCGTCCTTCACAAGCATCAACCACTGGTTCTTCAGCGAATGCAGGCGGACGTGCGCCGGCCGCGCTCGCACCAGCCGCCAGTAGTCCCGCGCGCCCGCAACGAACCCGCGCCCGCCGAGGCTGGCCGACGTCCGGCCGTGCCAGGCCACCGCCGCCGGGACGTACCAACATTCCCAGCCGCGCAGCCGCAGCCGCCAACAAAGGTCCACCTCCTCCTTGTACATGAAGAACGCCTCGTCGAGCGGGCGGCCCCGAGGCCCAACATCCTCTAGGGCGCTTCGGCGGGCGAAGAACCCGGCCCCGCTCGCGGCAAACACCTCACTCACGGTGTCGAACTGGCCAACGTCGGGCGTGCCTTCGCCGCGGTCGTAGGCCCCGCGGTGCCGCTTCATGAAGATCCCGGCCGTGTCGATCATGGGCGCCTCTCCCCCCGACCGCAGGATCTTCCCGCTCGCAGCGCCGGCCCGCGGATGCGCCTCCATGAACGCCGTGAGCTGCGCCAGGTGGTCCGGGGCGACCGTCAGGTCCTGGTTCTGGAAAAACACGTAGCGCCCACGGCTGGCGGCAACCCCACGGTTCACGCCTCCTGCATACCCGCTGTTAAACCCGGCCTCGACAACCGAGAGGCGAGCATCGCCCACCGTCGCAGCCCAGGCCCCCACCGGCAGTCCCCGGTCGTTGTTGACGACCACCACTTCGAGGTCGATGCCCGTCGACGCGAGGACGGACGCGACCGCCCGCTCGACGAGGTCGAGGCGGCGGTAGGCGACCACGATCACGCTGACCTCGGGTTGGGCATCCGGCACGGGCGCGCTCCACGGGCGAGGATACCGCCCGCCTGAGATGCGCGCGTCCCGTCCCGGCGTCTGTCAGGCCGATCATCTACGATGGCTCCGTGACGCGTGAAGAGATCATCCGGCTCACCGACCTGACGAGCTGCGGCGGCTGAGCATCGAAAGCGGGCCCGGAGGCCCTGGCGCAGGTCCTGCAGCCACTCGCTTCGATGTTCACTGGCGAACAGCACCCCGAGCTCCTCGTTGGCTTGGGCGTGCCCGACGACGCAGCCGTTTACCGGCTGTCGGCGACGCGCGCCCTGGTCGCGACCGTCGATTTCTTCGCCCCAGTCGTTGACGACCCGGAAACCTACGGCGCTATCGCCGCTGCGAACGCCATGTCCGACGTGTTCGCGATGGGCGGCGAAGTCGCCTTCGCGCTCAACGTCGCCGCCTTCCCCCAGGACCTCCCGCCGGCCGTCGTTACCGACATCCTCCGCGGCGGCGCGGCGAAGGTCGCCGAAGCCGGTGGCGTGATCGCCGGCGGCCACACGGTTTGGGACCCCGAGCCGAAGTACGGTCTCGCCGTCCTCGGGTTCGTCCACCCCAAGAAGATGCTCACCAAAGCTGGCCTCCGTCCCGGCGACCTCCTCTACCTGACGAAGCCGCTCGGCACCGGCACCATCCTCTCGGCGAGCAAACAGAAGCGGGCCGACCCGAGTTGGGCCGTTTCGGCGGCAGAGTCAATGGTTCGCCTCAATCAACAGGCGTCCCGGCTCGCGGTCGCGGCTGGCGTCCGGGCCGGCACCGATGTCACCGGCTTCGGGCTCCTCGGCCACCTCTGGGAGATGGCGTCGCGATCCGGTGTCGTCGCCGAGATCGAATCGGCGTCGCTCCCGCTGCTCCCAGGCGCTCGCGAATCCTCCGAGATGGGCGTCCACACCGGAGGCGAAAACCGGAACCGCGCCTGGGCCGAACAACACGCCTCGTTCCGTCGCGGCATCGACCCGACCCTGGCAGCACTCATCTCCGACCCACAAACGAGCGGCGGGCTCCTCCTTGGCGTGCGCCCCGGCAAAGCCGAGGCGATGGAGGCAGCGTTCCGCGCAGCCAGCGAGCCGCTCTGGCGGATCGGGCGGGCCCGCCGCGGCGAACCCGAGATCCGCGTCCGCTAACGCTCGCCTTCGAGACGCCCTTCGTATTGGTCCCGGAAGTACGCCACGAATTCAGGGCTGGCCGCCGCCCCCCAGATATCGGGGTGCTCGCGATACCACGCGGCAGTGGTCCGGAGGCCGGCCTCGAACGAAACCTTCGGTTGCCAACCCATGCCGCGGAGCTTCGTCGCGTCGAGCGCGTAGCGGCGGTCGTGCCCCGGCCGGTCGGCGACGGGCGTAATCAGCTCGCGTGGCCGCTCCACCAGGTCGCAAATCGTGTGGGCGACATCCAAGTTCCCGCGGCGCTCCCCAGAGCCGACGTGCACCGCCTGGATGCCGGGCGTCGCTGGCAGCTGCGACACCACCAGCCGGACGGCGTCGACCAGGTCCGCCGTGAAGATCCACTCGCGCTCCTGCCGGCCATCGCCGTACAGCGGCAGCGCCTCGCCCCGCAGTGCACGTGTGAGGAAGAGCGGGATGAACTTCTCGATATGCTGGTTCGGCCCATAGACGTTGCAACAGCGAAGGACGGTCACCGGCATGCCGTAGGTGTGGGCGTAGGCGCGGATCTGGAGCTCGGCGGCCGCCTTGCTCGCCGAATACGGGCTCGACGGGTTAAAGGGCGCCTCTTCGCCGGCCTCCAACGGCGCCGGGAGCGTGCCGAACACCTCGTCCGTCGACATATGTACGAGCGCCGTTCTCGGCTGCTTGCGCAACGCCTCAAGCAGCACCACCACGCCCTCGACATCGGTCCGCACGAAGACCAAGGGGTCCAACAGCGACCGGTCGACGTGGGACTCGGCAGCGAAGTTCAGGACGAGGTCGACGCCCTCCAGGGCCGCCGCCACGGCCTCCGGGTCGCAGATATCGCCCTGGAGAAACTCGTAGCCCGGATCCTCCTGGACATCGCGCAAGTTGAGCTGGTTCGAAGCGTAGGTAAGCTTGTCGAGGTTGCGGACCGCCCAGCCATCGCGCAGCAACGCCCGCACAACGTGGCTGCCGATGAACCCGCTCCCGCCCGTGACGAGCGCCTTCATCCGACCTCCACCCGGCTGTGGTCGCCGAGCGCCACCCGGCTCGCGGCCGGCATCCGCGTGAGGCGTGCATCGCGGCCCACCATCGAGTCGACCAGCGCATCACAGGAATCGACCACCGTGTCCTCCATCACGATCGCGTTGACGACCGTCGAATAGCGGACCACTGCGCGGTCGCCGAGCGCCACATCCGGCCCGACGGTCGAGCCCTCGACGACCGTCCCGGCGCCGATCACCGCCGGGCCAAGCACCCTCGCATCCCGGAGTATCGCGCCGGGGCCAATCCGGACTTGGCCTTGCACGTCCACGTTCGTCAATCGGGCTGAAGGGTCCACGCCGGGCTCAATCGTCCGGAGGATGGCCCGGTTCGCCGCCAGGATGTCCTCCATCTTGCCCGTGTCGATCCACGCCGCCTCGGTCCGGGCCGCGCGCACCGGAATCCCGGCCGCAGCGAGCCCGTTAATCGCGTCCGCAATCTCCAACTCGCCGCGCGCGCTCGGCTTTTGCCGCGCAATGACGCCGAACACGGCCGGGACGAACGCATACACGCCGATCACCGCCAGGTCGGTCGGCGGCTCTTTGGGCTTCTCGACCATCCGCACCAAGTGGCCATCTGCGACCTCCGCCACGCCGAACGCTGATGGGTCCGGAACAGACCGCACGATCACGGCCGGCGTCCCCTCCCGCCGGAAAGCGTCGACGAACCACTCGATCCCGCCGAGCAGGACGTTGTCGCCCAAGTACATGATGAACGGCTCGCCCCCGAGGAAGCCCTCGGCGATCGCGACGGCGTGGGCGAGCCCAAGCGGTTCCACTTGCGGGATGTAGGTGAATCGCGCCCCGAAGGCCTCGCCCTCGCCCATCGCGTCGCGGATCTGGCCGCCGGTCTCCCCGACGATGATGCCGATCTCGGTAATCCCGGCTTCCACAAGCTGGCGGACGGGAAAATGGAGGACGGGCGTGTTCGCGATGGGGACGAGCTGCTTGGCCCCGGAATAGGTGAACGGCCGCAGCCGCGTCCCTTTCCCGCCCGAGAGGATAAGTCCCTTCACGCCCCGGAGTATCCCACGCCGGAGGGCGGGGAGCCACGGAACACACGGACAGTACGTCGAATACTCGCCACCTTGCGTACCGATCGTGGGTATACTCCGCCGGGGAGGACGCGTTGCGGGCATCATCGCTGGTTCGGACATCGTTCGTTGGCCGCGACGCCGAGAGCGCGACCCTCGACCAGGCCGTGACCTCCGCCATTGAGGGCGCCGGCAGCGTCGCCCTCATCACCGGCGAGCCCGGCATCGGCAAGACACGGCTCGTGGAGCAGGCGAGCGAGGGCGCCCAAGCCAAGGGCGCGCGCGTCCTCTGGGGCCGTTGCTACGAAGGAGATGGCGCCCCGCCGTTCTGGCCCTGGGTGCAAATCCTCCGCGACTACCTCCACGGCCAAGACCCGGCTGGCCTCTTCCACGAAATCGGCGCCGACCGCTCCGTCATCGCCCAGGTCGTCCCCGAGCTTTCCGACGGCAGCACGCGCCTCCTCTCCGATTCCGAAGCGGGCGCCCAAGCGCGCTTCCGGCTGTTCGAAACGATCACCACCGTGCTCCACTTCGCCAGTTCGCGCGTCCCACTCGTCCTCGTGCTCGACGACCTCCACTGGGCCGACGAAGCCTCCCTCAAAATGCTCGAATACCTCGCAACCCAAGGCCGTCTCGGCAGCGCCCGTATCCTCGCGCTGGGGACGTATCGCGACACCGAGGCCTCGCCCGAGTCGATGGTCGCCCAGAGCGCGGCGCGGGTCGCCCGCGGCAAGCTCAGCGCCCGCATCGCGCTCACCGGCCTGGAGCGTGATAGCGTCCGCGCCCTCTTCCACCAAGCCACCGGGATCACGCCGGCCGACCAGCTCGTGGACACCGTCCTCGAAAAAACCGACGGCAACCCGCTGTTCGTCGGCGAGACGATCCGCATCCTCGCGGCCGACGGCATGCTTCAAGCCAAGGGAGGAGCGGCTATCGCCGTGCCGCCCGGCGTGCGCGAAGCCATCGACCTCCGCCTCGCCCGGCTCGCGCCGGACACCGTCGCGCTCCTCCGGCAGGCGGCCGTCTTCGGCCGCGACTTCCGTCTGCGCCACCTTGAGCTCGCCACGGGGCGTCGCGGTGACGATATCCTGGAGGCGCTAGAACCGGCCGAACAGGCGCGGACGGTCGCGACCGTCGGCCCGGGCGAATACCGCTTCGCCCATGCGCTTATTCAGGAAACGCTCGTCGCCGGGCTCAGCATGGCCGGGCGCGCCCGTGCCCACCTCCGCGCGGCCGAAGCGCTGGAGCAAGCCGGCAGCGCCTCGTACGCCGAGCTTGCACACCATTTCCTCCAAGCTGCGCCGTTGGGCACCACGGCCCGCGCGATCAGCTGCCTGGCGCGCGCCGCCGCCGACGCGACCGCCAGCCTCGCCTACGAAGCAGCTCGCGACCACTACCTGCGGGCCATCGATGTCGACCGCCAGTACACCGGGGCAGCCAGTGCGGAAGCGCCCCGGCTGCTCCTCGGGCTCGGCGAGGCCTACCGCCGTTTGGGCGATATCTCCGCGGCGAACGCGACCTTTGTCCAGGCCGCCGAGCGCGGAAAGGACCGCTGCGCTGCGGGCGACGCCGACGGGCCGGAGATCCTCGCGGCCGCGGCTATCGGCCGCGCCGGCGAGGCGACCTTCGACCACTACGACAGCGAGGCCATCGCCCTCCTCGACGACGCGAGCGCCGCCTTTGCGGGGCGGCCGGCCCCCGCCCACGCGATCGCCATCTCCGCACTGGCGCGCGTCACGCACTTCACGCCGGCCCGCCACGCGGAGTCGGCGGCGCTCGCCCACCGGGCCGTCGCCATGGCCCGCGACCTCGGCGACCGGCGCGCCCTCGCCCACACCCTCGAAGGCGGGATCGTCGCCCTCGGCATCCATTCGCCACACCGGCTTCGCCACGCCGAGGAACTGATCACGCTCGGGCGCGAAGTCGGCGACCGCGACGCGCTGGCCGAAGGCTACCTCTGGGCAGCCCGCGAGCACCTTTGGCATGGACGCCCGGTCGAAATGCGTGCTGCGGTGGACCGCTACCGTGCCCTCGCCAAGGACCTCCGGATGCCGCAGCGCGAGTGGCACGTCCTCGGCCTCGATGCGCTGGAGGCTCAGATCGCCGGGGATTGGCCCGAGGCAGAACGCCTCATGTTTGCGGGCCTTCAACTCGGCCAGCAGATCGGGAGCACCAACGCCCTCCAGTTTTGGGCCGGCCAGATGATGTTCGTCCGCCACGCCCAGGGCCGCCTGGCGGAACTCGAACCGATCCTCCTCCCCCTCGCCGCCCGCTCGCCCGAAGTCCCGCTTTGGCGCGCCGCGTTGGCCGCCATCCACCATCAGGCCGGCAAGCACGACGAAGCGGCGGCCGACGTCCGGATGCTCGCGGAGCGCGGCTTCGAACAGATGCCGAAAATCAACGCCCTCCCGATTGTCTTTTTCGCCCTCGGCGACGCCCTCGTCCACAACCGTCTGGCCGGCGAGGCGGCCCGCGTCGAAGCCGTGGCCAGCGAGTGGGCCGGCTGCGTCGTTTACGGCGGCCAGGCCTCCATGGCCTACGGCCCGGTCGATTTCCTCCTCGGTCAGTGCGCGGAGGCACAGGGACACGTCAGCCACGCGGTCGACCTCTACAACCGAGCGATCGCGACCGATGTCGCCTTTGGCGCCCGCTCCTGGGAAGCGGTCGCGCAGGTGCGGCTCGGCGCCTGTTTGCGCGGCGCCAACGCGGACGGGTCAGCGGCGGCGCTCTCCCGGGCCCGAGAGCTCGGCGAGGCCCATGGCCTGCGCGCCGTCCTCGCCGACGTCGAGGCGATCCTCGCCACACCGCCGCCGAGCGCTGTCACAGCGACCCCGCGTCACCCGGCCGGGCTCTCGGAGCGCGAAGTCGAGGTGCTCCGGCTGCTCGCGGGCGGTCTCAGCAACCGCGAAATCGCGGACAAGCTCGTCATCAGCCCAAATACCGTGATGCGCCACATCACGAGCATCTACGGCAAAGCCGCCTGCACGAACCGTGCGGACGCTGGCCGCTTCGCCGCAAAGCACGGGCTCGTGTAGCCTGCGCCGCGTGGCCGAAGAACGCGCGCCGACTCGCGACGAATGGCTCGCCCGCCTTGCTGCTGGCGAATCCGTCCGGGGCGAACTGTTGGCCCGGATCGCACCGGCCTTCGCGCGCCTGATGGACATCGTGGAGCACGCGGACGAGGCCGCCCTCGTCCCCGCTCCCGCGGGCGCCTGGAGCGCCCGCGACCACCTGCACCACCTCGCCTCGTGGGAACGCAAGGTCGCGGCTCAGGCGACCAGCGAGCCCATCCCGCCGGCCCTCGGGATTTCGAACGTCGTCTGGAACGGCGGCGAGATCGATGCCATCAACGCCGCGGTGCAAGCCCTCGGCCGCGCCACGCCGGGCCGCACGGTGATCGCCGCCCTCCGCGAGGCCCACGCCCGCACCGTCGCGACGATCGAAGGGCTCGCCGAAGAAGCCCTCTTGGAACCCGGCTACCCGGACGAGCCCGGGAGCGCGATGCTCCTCTACTTCTTCGCCGGCAACACCTTCCTCCACTACGCCGAGCACCTCCCGGAGATCGAGGGCCTGCTCAAGGCTCCCGCCTAAAGAGACCCAACACCGCCCCCGTGCCTATACTGGCTGCACGGCCCTGGCGGGGGCGGTGGAGGTGTTGCATGGCCGCGACTGCCGTTGCGACTGACTTTGAAACCGTCGTCGGACTCGAAGTCCACTGCCAACTCATCACCAAGAGCAAGATGTTCTGCTCCTGTAGCACCGGCTACACCGGCGCCGAGCCGAACACCCACGTTTGCCCGGTCTGCCTCGGCATGCCCGGCACGCTCCCGGTGATCAACGAACGCGCTATCGAGTTCATCACCATGACCGGGCTCGCGCTCCACTGCACCATCGCCGAGTTCGCCAAGTTCGACCGCAAGAACTACCCCTACCCCGACCTCATGAAGGGGTACCAGATCTCGCAGTACGACCTGCCGATCTGCCGCGAAGGCTGGCTCGAAGTCCACGTCGAGGGCGAAACACCCAAGCGCATCGGCATCACCCGCGTCCACATGGAAGAGGACACGGCCCGCCTGCTCCATCGCACGGACGCCGTCACCGGCGAGGGCTATAGCCTCGTCGACGTCAACCGCTCCGGCACGCCGCTCATGGAGATCGTCAGCGAGCCCGACATCCGCAGCGCCGCCGAGGCGCGGGACTACCTCGTCCGGCTCCGCCAAATCCTCCGCTACATCGGCGTCAGCGACGCGAACATGGAAGAGGGCAACTTCCGATGCGACGCCAACGTCAGCCTTCGCGAACGCGGCGCCCCGGCGTTTGGGACCAAGGTCGAAGTCAAGAACATGAACAGCTTCCGCGCCGTCCACGACGCGATCCTCTTCGAAGAGAAGCGCCAAGCGCAGCTCCTCCGTGAAGGCGGCCGCATCATCCAGGAGACCCGCGGCTGGGTCGACGAACGCGGCGTCACCGTCTCTCAGCGCTCCAAGGAAGAGGCGAACGACTACCGCTACTTCCCCGAGCCGGACTTGCCGCCGTTGCGTCTGAGCCGCGAGTGGGTGGCGCGCGTCGCCGCCGAGCTCCCGGTCCTCCCCGACGTACGCAAACAGGCCCTCCTCGAACTCGGCCTCTCCGACTACGAAGCGGCCTCGCTGACCGAGGACCGCCTCCGCGCCGACTACTTCGACGCGGCTCGCGCGGCCATTCCGGGCGAGCCCGTCCGCGCCGCCAAACTCGCCGCCAACTGGGTCCTCGGCGAAGTCCTCCGCTGGCAAAACACCACCGGGCGCAGCCTGGACGACCTCCCGGTCACGCCGGTCGCCCTGGCCGGGCTCATCGGCCTCGTCGAATCCGGCACAATCACCGGCCAAGTCGCCAAGGACGTGTTCGAAAAGATGGCCGCCACCGGGAAAGACGCGGCCGCCATCGTCGAGGCCGACGGTCTCGCCCAGATCAGCGGCGACGCCGACCTCATCGCCATCATCCAAAAGGTCGTCGCGGCCAACGAAAAGGCCGTCGCCGACTTCCACGCAGGCAAGGAAGCGTCCATCAAATTCTTGATTGGGCAGGTCATGCGGGAGACCCGGGGGCGGGCCAATCCGCAAGTCGCCCAAACCCTGCTGACTGCGGAGCTGTCGAAATGATCACAATCCCTAGCGGTATCGGCCTTAGGTGGTATACTGCGGCCTCGGCATGACAGCACGAGACCTACGCTCCCACAGCGCCCTGAAGTGGCTCTACCCGGGAATGCACATCAAGCGATGGTTGCTCCTGCTCCTGCTTGGCGTTGTGCTGATGGGCCTTGGCATCTCCTACGTGCTCCGCGAGGCCTACCTCAGCTACACCTTCCCCGGCGCGTTCTACTACATCACGCTCCAGTTCATCCCGCGCTGGGCGCGCGGCCTGCTTTTCATGAGCCTCTCCCTTTCCACCGTCGGGCTCGCGACTTGGAAGCTCAACCAGTCGCTGCTTTACTCCTTCGTGCGCCCCGACCGCGACCTCGCCCAGACGATCTATAACAAGCGCATCCTCGGCCGCGGGCCACGGATCGTCGCCAT
Source organism: Dehalococcoidia bacterium (assembly GCA_046152925.1). GTDB lineage: Bacteria > Chloroflexota > Dehalococcoidia > Tepidiformales > Tepidiformaceae > CAMAUF01. The sequence continues at coordinate 59,072 of JBJXFX010000159.1, read as the reverse complement.
CGGCGGCGGCACCGGGCTTTCGAACCTCTTGCGCGGCCTCCGCGAGCACACCAGCAACCTCACCGCCATCGTCACAGTGGCCGACGACGGCGGCAGCACGGGCCGCCTTCGCCAAGAGTTCGGCGTCATCGCCCCCGGCGACATCCGCCAGTGCATCGCCGCGCTCGCCGAAGCGGAACCCCTCATGTCAAAGCTCTTCCAATACCGATTCACCGAAGGCAACGGCCTCGAAGGCCACTCCTTTGGAAACCTGTTCATCGTCGCGATGTCCGAAGTCACTGGGAACTTCGAAGCCGCGATCCAGGAGACGAGCCGCGTCCTCAACGTCCGCGGCACGATCCTGCCGTCCACCCTCGAAGACGTCACCCTCAGCGCGATGACCCACGAAGACGAGCTCGTCCACGGCGAACACAACATCTCCGAACGCGGCGCCTCCATCAAAGAGGTGTACCTCAACCCGCCCCACGCCGAAGCACATCCCGAAGCGGTCCGCGCCATCCTTGATGCCGACCTGATCGTCATCGGGCCCGGCAGCCTCTTCACGAGCGTCCTCCCGAACCTCCTGGTCGATGGCATCCGGCGCGCGCTCGAAGCAACGGGCGCGATGAAGGTGTTCGTCTGCAACGTCGCCACCCAACAAGGCGAAACGGACGGCTACACGGTGCAAGACCACGTCGAGGCCCTCGAGCTCCACGCGGGCCGCGGGCTCGTCCACGCCGTCATCGCCAACAACAATATCGCCACCGAACTGCCCGAAGCCTGGCATTCGAACCCGGTCGGCATCAGCCGCAACGGCGGCTTTGCCGCCCTCGCGGGCATCCGGATCGTCGAGGCGGACGTCGTCTCGGAAGACAACCGTTACCGGCACGACTCTGCCAAGCTCGCCGGTACCATTTTACGGCTCTACGATGAACGGGATTCGATGGCGATCCCCGCGCCGCGCCCGCCAGCCGAAGCGCAACTCCTGCTCAGCCGGTAACGAGTATGCTTTTCAACCTTCTGCAAATCCTCATCTCGGTCGTCCTCATCCTCTGCGTCCTCCTTCAGGTGAAGGGCTCGGGCGTCGGGGCTGCCCTGGGCGGCATGTCGGGTGGGTCCGTCTACCGCACGAAGCGTGGCCTCGAACGGACGCTCTTCCAGGCCACCATCATTCTCGTCGTGGTGTTCATCTTCGTGTCCTTCCTGAGCGTCCAGACACAGAAGTAATCCATTGCGCCAGCGCACGGCGGACCCCGCACGCCCGCTCCTCATCGGACTCGCCCTCCTGACCCTCGTGGGCGCGATTGCCGCAACCGCCTACTTCGTCCGGCAAGACAACGATGCCGACGACCTCCCCGCCGGCCCGCGCGACTCGTACATCGAGGGCGTCGTCGGCACCTGGCAGCGCGTCAACCCGCTGTTCGCCTCCACCTCCGGCGTCGATGAAGACCTCGTATCGCTCCTCTTCTCCGGCCTCCTCCGGCTGACCCCCGACGGCTCGGTCGCACCAGACCTCGCCGAACTGCCCGAAATCAGCGATGGCGGGCGCACCTACACGTTCACGCTCCGCCAAGGGCTCACCTGGCACGATGGCAAGCCGGTCAGCGCGCGCGATGTCGCCTTCACGATCGAGCGGATCGTCGAGCCCAACTTCCGCGGCGACCCGGCCCTCGTCGAAGCCTGGACCGGAGTCGAAGTCGAGCCCGTCGACGAACGGACCGTCGTCCTGCGCCTCCGGCAGGCAAACGCCCCTTTCCTCGCCCGCTCCGCCACCATCGGCATCCTCCCTGAGCACCTGCTTTCCGGGCTCACCGCCGTCCAGCTCTTCGATTCCCCCTTCAACCGCGCGCCGGTCGGCTCCGGCCCCTACCGCCTCGAGTCGCTCGACACGCGAGAGGCCCAGCTCGTGGCCAACGAGCGCTACCACCTCGGCGCCCCGAAGCTGACGACCCTCCGCTTTCGCTTCTTCCCCGATAGCCCAAGCGCGCTCCGCGCGCTCCAAGCCCGCGAAATCCAGGGCGCCTTCTTCCGCGAAGCACTCACCCGAGACGAGCGCGCGGCCGCTGGCGAAGTCGCGGGCCTCACCGTCACGGACATCCCTCGCGCCGCCCACCTCGTCCTCTACCTCAACAACCAGACCCTCAACCTGTTCGCCGACACGAACGTCCGGCGGGCAATCTCGCTCGCCCTCAACCGCGACCGGCTGCTCGACCGGACGCTCGCCGGCACCGCCCTCCTCAGCTCCTCCCCCGTCTCCCCGGCGAGCTGGGCCTATAGCCAGGAATACGACCGGCCGACACCCGACGTCCCCGAGGCCCGCCGCCTCCTCGAACGAGCGGGCTGGCGGCCAGGGCCGAGTGGCGTCCTCACCAAGGAGGGCACCGAGCTCCGGTTCACCATCCGGACCGACAACGACCCAGCGCGCGTGGAAATCGCGACGGAAATCGCCGCTCAACTTGAGCCGCTCGGGATCCGCGCAAACGTCGCCGCGACCACCTTCGCGGTCCTCCAAAAGGACTTCCTCCAGGAGCGCCGCTACGACGCCGCCGTCGCCGGCTTCGACCAAGGCGCCGACCCCGACCCCTACTTCGGCTGGCACAGCTCACAGCTCGGCACCGCCGGCCTCAATATCGCCAACTTTTCGGACCTCGTGGTCGACGAGCTCATCGCCAAGGCACGCACGAGCAACGACTCCGAGGTCCGGAAGGACCTTTACCGTCAGTACCAAGAGAAGTGGGCAGAGCTGACGCCGAGCATCGTCCTGGGCTACCCGAGCTACGTGTATGCTCGATCGAGCGCGATCCGCGGGGTCCCCTTCGGCCTCATCGCCAATCCCGCGCAACGCTTTTTCGACATCCAGAGGTGGCAAAACTGACGCGACCCATCGTCCTCCTCAGCGACTTCGGCACGCGCGATGCGTTCGTCGGGCAGATGAAGGCTGTGATCTCCGGGATCGCCCCGGCCGCGCCGATCATCGACCTCACGCACGCCGTCGAGCCGTTCGCGGTCGACGAAGGCGCCTGGACGCTTGAGTGCGCGATGGCCGTCCTTCCTGATGGGGCCGTGATCTTGGCCGTCGTGGACCCCGGCGTCGGGACGGAGCGCCGCGGCGTCGCCATCCGCGCCGAGGGCCGCGTCTTCATCGGCCCGGATAACGGGCTCCTCTCGGCCGCGTTTCCTGCGCCGCTCCGCGGACGCGCAGGCGACGTCCCGGCATCGCACGCGCTGGGAAGCGCGGCGGTCGAAGTCCGCGAGTTGGTGAACCCGCAGTTCCAAAGGCCGCACGTTTCGCCAACCTTCCACGGACGCGACATCTTCGCCCCGGCGGCGGCCCACATCGCGGCGGGGCTCGACTTTCGCCACCTCGGCCCACCGCGCCACGACGCGCACATCCTCGGGCCGTTCACTGGGCGGCCCGGCCCCCAGGGCGAGCTCCGCGGCCGCGTCATCCACGTCGACCGTTTCGGCAACCTCGTCACGACCGTCAGGGCGCATGAGCTCTTCCCGCAGTTCGACCTCCAACTCGGCGCCCACCACATCGACCGGCGTGTCTGGACGTTCGGCGCGGCGCCCGATGCGAGGCCGTTCTGCTACCCCGATAGCAGTGGGTTCGTCGCCATCGCTATCAACCAGGCCAGCGCAGCCGCGACATTGGGCGCGCGCAGAGGCGACCCCGTCGTCGTGCGAGCTCAACCATGACCAGGGTCGTCTTCATGGGCTCGCCAGCGTTCGCGGTCCCCTCGCTCCGCGCGTTGGTGGCGGCAGGCTACGATGTGGTGCAGGCGGTCACCCAACCGGATCGGCCGGCTGGCCGCGGGGGCAAGCTGGCCCCGCCCGACGTGAAGCTGGCCGCCTTGGAGTTCGCCATCCCCACCCTCCAACCCGAGACCCTCAAGGACGAACCCGTCCGCCAAGCGCTTCGCGACCTGCACCCCGACCTCTTCGTCGTCGCCGCCTACGGCAAGATCCTGGGCCGCCCAGTGCTGGATATCCCCAAGCGCGGCTGCATCAACGTCCACGCCTCGCTCCTGCCTCGTTGGCGCGGCGCTTCGCCGATCACGGCGGCCATCCTCGCTGGCGACGCGGAAGCCGGCGTCAGCATCATGGAGATGGCGCTCAAAATGGACGCCGGCGGCGTCATCAGCCAGCGTGCGGTCCCCATCGCGCCCACCGACACCACCGGCCGCCTTGAACCACGCCTCGCCGAAGCCGGCGCCGCGCTCCTCGTCGAAACCCTCCCCGGATGGCTCGATGGCTCGCTCCCCGCGATCGCGCAAGATGCGTCGCTCGTCACGGAGTGCTGGCAGATCCGCAAGGACGACGGCCGCCTGCGTGCGACGATGACCGCCCACGAAGCCGAACGTGCCGTCCGGGCATACAGCCCTTGGCCCGGCGCCTCGGTCACCTACGAAGGCGCGCGTCTCGCCATTTGGCGGGCCGAGGTCGCGCTTGCGGACGCGGACGCGCAGCCCGGCGCACTCTCCGTGGTCAACCGCTGCCCGGCGGTCGCCTTCCGCGATGGCAGGCTCGTCCTGCGCGAGCTGCAGCGCCCCGGCGGCCGTATCCTCACGGGTGAGCAGTTCCTCGCGGGCACACGCGGACAATTGCCAGGGGCGGTAGAGCTTCTATGACCAGCCTCACAGGCCTCACGATCACGCAAGTCGAGGCGCTCGTCGCCGGGCTCGGCGAACCTCCGTATCGCGCCGCACAGCTCCTGCGCGGGCTCTACCGCGACGTCGCGCCCACCCTCGACGCGATTTCGACGCTGCCCGCCGGACTTCGCGCCCGCCTCGTCGAGGCCGGCTACGTTGTCTCGGAAGCCGAAGAGGTGCAACGGCAGGTCAGCGCCGACGGCCAAACCACCAAGCTCCTCCTCCAAACCCAGCCCGGGACGCTCATCGAAACGGTCCTTATGCAGTACCCCGGCGAAGCCGGCGGGCACCCTCGCTCGACAGTCTGCGTCTCGACCCAGGCCGGCTGCGCCATGGGCTGCGTGTTCTGCGCAACCGGCCAAATGGGTTTCCAACGGAACCTCGACACGCCCGAAATCGTCGCCCAGGTGCTCTTCATCGCCCGCCTCTTGCGCTCCCGCGACCAGCACGTGACGAACATCGTCTTCATGGGCATGGGGGAGCCGCTCGCGAACTACGGCAACACGATCGCCGCCGTCCGGCTCCTCACGGACCCGCGGACGTTCGGGCTCGGACAGCGCCACGTCACCATCTCGACCGTCGGCATCATGAGCGGCATCGAAAAGCTGGCCAACGAAGACCTCCAGGTCGGGCTCGCGATCTCGCTTCACGCTCCAACGGACGATCTCCGGCGGAGGCTCGTCCCGACGGCCGGGCACTACTCGGTGAACGACCTGCTCTCGGCCGCGAAACGCTTCTTCCAGACGACCGGCCGGCGCGTGACCTTCGAATACGCCCTCCTCGCCGGCATCAACGATTCGGCCGCGATGGCCGAAGAGCTGGCGCGAAAGCTCCGCGGGATCGGCGCACACGTGAACCTCATCCCCGTGAACCCCACCGCCGGCGGCTTCAAAGGGCCGTCCGTCGCCACAACACGCCGCTTCGAACAGACCCTGCGCGCGGCGGGCGTGAACTGCACCGTGCGCGTCGAAAAGGGCGTCGAAATCAGTGCGGCCTGCGGCCAGCTCCGTACGGAGGCCGAAGGCGCCATCCCGGCAAGTCGCCGCTCGTTGATCACGGTGGAGGACCTGGTGGCGTCGGCAAATGCGTCGGCAAGTGCCCCGGCAAAGAAGCCAGCCGCCCTCCCCGCCAAGCCAGCCCTGCGACCCGCGCCGGTCGCGCCTGCCCGGCCCAGCCGGCCGCAAGTCAGCGGTGGAAGAGCTTCCGCGAAGCCGCCCGGCCCGCCGCCAGCCCCGCCCGCCCCAGGGCGATCCCGACGCCAAGCGCCACCGCCGAGCGGAGGTCGATCAGGGTATGCACCTCGCCCCGGACGACCGGCGCAGCGAGGATGACCGTCCGCACCTCGTCGCAGGCGATCGACCTGCCGGCGACGATGAACGCTTGCGATTCCTGCAACGTGCCCTGCGTGAAGGTCGCAATCCCAATGGCCGACTTCGCGAAGGTGGCATGACCGCCGCGCAATCGCAGCACCGCTGCCCGCTCGAGCCGCGCCGTGTCGGCGTCCACCCAGCGCACGCTGCTGCGGTGGATGTTGACCTCGTGTGCGGTCATCCGGTCCATCCGATCTCGCAGGATCGAAGATGCCGTGCCGTCCCGGTTCGCCATCCCGCCTCCTCGGCCACCGTAGACCGGGCCCCAAGAACAGGCAATGCTCGTTTCTGTGCGGACGGATGACTTCGACTACGACTTGCCCGATGGCTTGATAGCGCAATCGCCGGCTGAACCGCGCGATAGCGCCCGCCTCATGGTCGTCCGCTTCCGCAGCGGCGCAATCGCCCACCATCACTTCCGCGACCTCCCCGAACTGCTTCGCAAAGGCGACCTTCTCGTCGTCAACGACACCCGTGTGATGGCCGCGCGGCTCCACGGCGCACGCCCGGAAACCGGCGGCCGCGTCGAGGCGCTGCTTCTTCGCCCCTTCAGCGACCGCCGCTGGCAGGTGCTCTTCAAGCCCGGCAGGCAGGCCCAGCCGGGGCGGCGCTTTCGCTTCGAAACAACCCAGGGCCACGCCTGGGCGACCATCATCGACCGCGCCGATGACACCGTGACCCTCGAGTTCGACGTCTCCATCGACCCCGCAACGGCCGGCTCCGTGCCGCTCCCGCCCTACATCCGCGACTACACCGGCGACGCCGAGCGTTACCAGACGGTCTACAGCCGCGAGGCGCGCAGCGCCGCAGCGCCCACGGCGGGCCTGCACTTCACGCCTGAGTTGCTCGCTCGGCTCGATTTGGCCGGCATCTCGCGGACTGCCGTCACGCTCGAAGTCGGCGCGGGGACGTTCAAGCCGGTCACCGCCGGCGACCCCCGCGACCACGTCCTCCATCAGGAACACGTCACCGTGCCGGAAGTCGCGGCCTCAGCGATCAGGCAAGCCAAGTCCGAATCGCGGCGCGTCGTCGCCGTCGGCACGACGGTCGTCCGCACGCTCGAACACGTCGCGCGCGAGCGCGGCGCCGTTGAGGCCTACGCCGGCTGGACCGGGCTCAAGATCCTGCCCGGCGAAGGCTTCGCGGCGGTCGAGGCACTGGTGACGAACTTCCATCTGCCAAAGTCGACGCTGCTGATGCTGGTCTGCGCGTTCGCAGGCCAAGAACTCGTCCTTCACGCCTATCGCGAGGCCGTCGCGGAGGGCTACCGCTTCTACTCTTTCGGCGACGCGATGCTTTTGCTCCCCGAATGACCGGCAAGCCACCAACGGTCGCCTTCGCCGTCGATCACCCCGTCCCGTTGGAGCGCGAGCAGATAGCGCCCGAGCTCCGGGCGATGCCGCGGCGGCAACATCTCCCCAAGGGCCGCCACGGAGAGCTCCGCATCGTCCCGAAGCGCATCCACAATCCGCCCTCGGGCAAAGCGCGCCGTTTCGACGAACCGCGGCTGCGGCTTGGCCGGGGTGACGGCGCTTGCTGGGCGCCCAGCGGCCCGCCAGCGACACTCCGCCGCCAACGGGCAAAGCAAGCAGGCGGGCTGCCGCGACGTACACAGCAGCGCCCCCACGTCCATGAGCGCGAGGTTGTGGTCGCGCGCCCCGCGTCCATCCTTGGGGAGCACCTCCTCGAGCGCGGCCGCCAAGGCTCCCGGCGGGACATCCCGCTGCGAGGCCATGCCACAGACCGCGCGGGCCACGACCCGGGCAATGTTCGTGTCGGCGGGCGCGGCCCGGCGCTCGCCGGCGAACGATGCCACGGCCGCGGCCGTGTACGGCCCGATTCCCGGCAGGGCCCGCAGCACCGGCTCGTCCAAGGGCACCCGACCGCCGTGCCGCTCCACCACGGCCACGGCCGCGCGGTGCAGGTTCACCGCTCGCCGGTTGTAGCCGAGCCCCGCCCAGAGGCGCAGCACGTCGGGAAGCGGCGCCTCGGCTAACACCGTCGGCGCCGGCCAGCGCGCGAGCCACCCATCGTAATACGGGATGACGCGCTCGACCTGCGTCTGCTGGAGCATCACCTCGGAGACGAGGACGGCGTACGGGTCGCGCGTTTGTCGCCAGGGCAGCGCATGACGCCCAAAGTCCGCGTACCACAACATCAGCCGTCCGCCATCCCAGCCCATCGCACCTGAGTCTGCCTCTCGTCTCGGCTGCAGGCACGCCCCTTGGCGCGGCCCGCCCGATGTGCCACGCTACGCTCCAATGACGCCAACCCACGCGGACCCGCAGGCTGGCCCACGCGGCCTGATCACCGGCTTGATCGCCGGCCTCGGCGCGTGGGCGCTCATCGGGCTCGCCCTGGTCTGGGCCCGCCGCGCGCTACACTCTCACTCGTGAGTTTCGATGTCATCGTCGTCGGCGCTGGCCCGGCGGGAAGCACGGCCGCGCGCGAGCTTGCCGCCTCTGGGGCCCGTGTCATCGTCGTCGACCGCGCGGAGTTCCCACGCTACAAGGCCTGCGGCGGCGGCATCCCGCTCCGCACCGAGCGCTTTCTCCCGTTCCCCATCACGCCGGTGATCGAAGAGACGATCGACCGGATCGACGTCACCTATGGCGGCCGCTGGCGGTTTACCCGCGACTCCGGCGCGCCGTTCGCCCACATGGTGATGCGCGACCGCTTCGACGCCCTCCTCCTCGCCGAAGCCCAGAAAGCCGGCGCCGAATTCCGCCCCGCGACCACGATCCGCGCGCTCGACCTCCGCCCCGGCCGCGCCACCGTGCAGGCCGACGGCTTCGAGGCCTCCGCCCCCTTGCTGATCTGCGCCGACGGCGCCCACTCGCCCGTCGGGCGTATGGCCGGGCTCGGCGGCGACCTCCAAGAGTGCGCCGCCTGGGAGGTCGAAGTCGAAGCGGGCGAACGCGTCCACCAGTTCCATACTCGCTCGCTGATCGAGCTCGGCTACCGGCCCTGGGGTTACGCCTGGATCTTCCCGAAGGAGCAGCTGCTCTCCTTCGGCGTCGTCCTGCCGCGCGACCAAGCGAACACGATGAAGGAGCACGTCTCCCGCTTCCTCGACCGCTACGGCCTCGCCGATGCACCCGTCCGTATCGCCCGAGGGCACAAGATCCGCTTCCGGCGCGCCGAGGAGCGGATCGCCGAGGGCAACGTCCTGCTCGCCGGCGACGCCGCGGGGCTCGCCGACGAATTCACCCAAGAGGGCATCTTCTACGCGATCAGCTCGGGGCGAATCGCCGCGCGGAGCGCGCTCCAAGCCCTCGCCACCTCCGGCGACCTCGCGCCCTACCAGCGCGCAGTGGACGCCGAAATCCAGCCCGAACTCCGCGGAGCGCGCCTCATTGCGTTCATGTTCTACGGGATGCTCCGCCGCCTGCCCCGCCCCTGGATGTGGGCGAGCGGCCACACCGGCTACCTCTGGGACGCATTCTTCGCGGTCCAGCGCGGAGAATCGACCTACGCCCGCGAAGTCGCCCGCGTGCCCCTGCTTCCGTGGGCCGCGGCCAAGCTGCTGGACCGGGGATGAGCCTGGACCTCGCCGCCTCGCTGAATGCCCTTGGTGCGCTCTATGGCGAGCCCGTGCTGACGCCAAGCGGCGACCCGCTCGCCGAGCTCATCCTCACCGTCCTCTCACAGAACACGGCCGACACGAACAGCGGACGCGCCTTCACCCAGCTCCTGCGCCGCTATCCCTCCTGGGCCGCGATCGCTGAAGCCCCGCCCGGCGACGTCGTCGCCACCATCCAAATCGGCGGCCTCGCCCAGCAAAAAGCGCCGCGCATCCAGGCCATCCTCAGGGCCGTGTCCGAGCGCTCCCCGGACTGGGACCTCGATTTCCTCCGCGACGCCCCGCTCGAAGAGGCGCGCAGTTGGCTGCGGTCGTTGCCCGGCGTCGGCCCCAAAACGGCCGCGTGCGTGCTGCTGTTCGCCCTTGGCCGGCCCGCGATGCCGGTCGACACGCACGTCGAGCGCGTCAGCAAGCGTCTCGGGCTCATCCCCGAACGGCTGAGCGCCGAACAGGCGCACGAGGCACTGGAAGCGCTCGTCGACCCCGCGAGCTACTACCGCTACCACATGTTGCTGATCAAGCACGGACGCCGAACTTGTGCGGCCAGGCGGCCTGCCTGCGGCCGCTGTCCCCTGGCCCCAAGCTGCCCCTCACGCATCGTCTGAGGTCACTCCAGATCGTCGTGGGCCGGGTTCGCCATTGGATCAGCCGCTGTCGGGGCGCGGCCCCGCACCGGGGTCTTCACCGCCCGTGGCGCCGGCTCCCGGTCGAGCGCCCTCCCCACGAACGGCAAGATGATGCCCAACGCCAAGACCACCGCCCCGAGTCCCACAGCGGCCAAGTAATTCCTGATGGGGACGCCGGCCACCGCGTCAGTGATCGCCGTGAGGTCGTTGCCAAAGGGATCGTCGCCGAAGAGCTGCTGGGCGACCCAGCGGCCGCCGAAGGCGAGCCCGGCGCCCGGCAGCCCACCGAAAACAAGCGCGCCACCCAACGCCCGGAGCCGGCCGAAGCCTTCTCCCCGCAAGACAAGCACGATCGTGACGATCCCCACGAGCGCGACCAGGATGAGCGACGCCAGTTGGGCTGCATCGTAGGTGTCCTTCGAAAGCTGCCCAACGAGCAACTCCAGCAGGCCCTGCGACGAAAACGTGTCCAGGGATTGGTCGCCGGTCCGGTCGAACGCAGTGAGCCCCTCGGCGTACACCAGCCCCGTCGAGCGGTCGAGGATCAGCTGGCGAAGCTCAGCGTCGCTCGCCCGCAAGACTTCAGCCTTCCCCACGAAGACCGGCAGTGGATAGCCCGGCACCGCGAACGGGTCGGTAGCGCTGATCGACGCCAGCTGGCGAAGCTCCGGGCCGTGTTCCGCGAGCACGAGGTCGATCTCTGAAACGGTGGCGATGCCCGCCTCGAGGATCGTGCGCGCTTGCCGCTCCGCAGTGACTTGCCGGGCGCTGACCGCGCCGATCAGCAAGAAGACGAGCACGGCCAAGGCGACGGTGTACGCCGCGCGACCGCCATCGTCGGCGGGCGCCGCCTGCCGGGAGAGCCGCTCGCGCGCGCTCAGTGGTGCCTTCGGGGAACGTCGTGGGCGTCCGAACATCGTTCGATCGGCAGCTTAGTCGAAGCGGACGACTATCGTCCCGGCGATCCTGTCCTGGAGCGTCCGCCGGCGCCCATCAAACACCGCCATCACGAAGCCAACGAACACCAGGAACAGCGCCACACCGATGGCGATCGCAGCCTGACCGGTCGAATTCCGGAACGCGACGGCAAGCAGGATGCCGGCCCCGGCGATCAGCACGTACACCAACAGCCCGATCACGCGGCCCGCAGCGCCGATTGGCCCCAACGCCCGGCCGTCAGAACGGACGACGCGCAGCTGCATCACCGCTGCGCCAACAGTCTGCCCCTTCAGCGCAAACCCAATGAAAAAGTAGAGCAAGAAGGCCGGCAGCGTCGCCCCAACGCAACCCCAGAAAATTGCGATCGATGTCGAGGTCGGGTCCGTCCGTTCGAAGTCCGACGAGACGAGCACCACCAGCGATCCTGCAATCACGAGGATCGCCGCGATGATGAACATCACGAGCAGATCGAGCACCGCGGCGACGAAGCGCGATTCAAACGACGCGTACCGCATCCGCCCGCCCGGCCGTTGGGTCCGTTGCATGGTCGCGGCGTTCGCCGCAGCAGCTGCCATCACCTTGCGATTGTAGGCGAGCCGCAGCGTTTGCGAAGCGGCCGGTCAAGCGCGCTTGTCACCCGCCGAGCCCCACAGCGCTGCGCCCCGGCAGGCGGAAGCCAAGCTTCGCCGGAAGGAGTGTCGCCACGAGGTACGTGCCCGCCACCAACGCGATTGCGACCGGGATCGTCCAGAGCTGCCACGTGCGGTCGGCGGCGGCCCAAAGCGCCCCGGAGGTCAGCGCGACGCCGATCAACGCCCCCGGAATGAGGACGCGAAGCCGGCCCGCGTTGCCAGCCGCGCCAGAAAACCCAACCGCCAGGGTGGGAAAGTCGATGGCCGTCCAGAAGATCACCACCACCGCGAAGGTGAATAGCCATCCCTGGTCAGTCGCGCCACCCACGATGTGGAGGGCGAAGGCGGTGGCGAACATCCCGAATGCGACGAGGTTACCTCGAACGACAGCGATCACCCCCTCAGGATACCGCCTCGCCGGTCAGCGCGCGGATCAGCGCCGCGCCGACGACGGCCGCCGTCTCGGTGCGAAACGTGTGTGGCCCGAGCCGCACCGGGTGGGCTCCGCGACGCGCGGCGAGCTCGCGCTCGCGGTCGCTCCACCCGCCCTCGGGCCCGATCAGCAGCCGCACGGTGGTTGGGGCGGTCGCGCACTCCAGCACCACCGGAAGCGGGTCGCCCCCGGCGTCCGCGAACGCCACCCATGCGCCCGCCCGCAAGGCATCTTCGAGCCGCGCCGGTTCATGGATCGCGGGGAGGAACAACCTGCCGCTTTGCTCGGCCGCCTCCACGGCGATCCGCTGCCAGCGCTCGCTACGCGCGGCCGATGGCGCCTCCCCGCGCGCCGCATTGTCGGCCAGCAGCGGGACGAAGGCGTCGACCCCGGCCTCGCTGCATTTCTCGATCGCCCATTCGATGCGGGACGGACGGACAAGCGCACACCAGATTTCGACCGCCGGCCGGGGACGCCGGCCGGTCGCCACGATCCCGCTGACCTCGACCGTCACCGTGCGCCCGCGGACCGCGGCGACCGCGGCCGACCATTCCGTGCCGTCGCCGGGGAAGAGCACCACGGGCTCACCAGGCCGGACCCGAAGGACCGTCGCGAGCCGGGCCGCTTGGTCCAGGTCGAGGGTGAATACGCCAGGCCGTTCCAGGCCGGGGCAGTGCAGCCGTGGGACGCGCGACACCGCCAAAGGCTAATCTGGGACACGGCCGGCGGTCGAGCCGCCAGGCTACCGGGCGAGCCCGCGGGCGATCAGCGCGGCCTGGGCGCGCGCTTCGCGCTTTACCTCCTCGCGGTCCCGCGCGAACACGAGCTGGCCAAAGAACCCACCAATGAGCGTCATGCCGGAGATCAGCCGCGCCGTGGCATCTAGGTCTACATCCGGGCGGACGCGCCCCGCCGCGCGATGGCGCTCGAGCCGGACCTTGACCGCGGCCGTCCGGCCATCGTCGAGGAACCGGCTCACGCCCCGGCCAACCGCCCTATCGACGGCCGCGCGGGCCATCGCGAGGCGCGTCGCGTCTTGCTCAGCCCAAATGCTGTCGAACGACCAGACGAGCAGCCGCGCGAGCTCATCGGCGAGGTCGTCGCCGCCGGGGACGGCTACTTCGGCGTCGGCCATCAGCTTCCGCGAGCGTTCCTCGAGCGCCGCCCGAAGGAGGCCATCTTTGCCACCGAAATAGCGGTGGATCAGCCCTTCCGAACAGCCCGCGAGGAGGGCGACCTCCCGCGTCGTCGCGGCATCGAAGCCGCGCTCCGCAAAGATCCGGATCGCGGCGTCCACCAGGGCGCGCTGGCGGCCCTCCTTGTCGTGGCGGCCGGGCTCAGGCCGCAACATCCCGCCGAGGTCCGGCCCACGGCGGTGGCGGTGGTCTCCGACCCTCAAACCCAGGCGCTCCGGTCCGGATCGCTCTGGCCCGGGCGCTCCGGCCCATCCGCCGCGACCCGGCTCAAGTGAGTGCGGAGCGTGTCGCGCGCCGACTCGGTCCGGTCGAGCAGCCAGAGCAGCGCCCGAGCGATCTCGGCCGAGTCGTCGCCCTTTTGGTCGCGGCGAGCGCCGCCGCCATCACCTGTGGCGGAGTCGACGAACGCCCGGAAGATCGCGCCTACGCCCTCGTCCTCGGTCTGGCTGGCCTCATCGGCCCGGCCGTCCGCGTAGCTCGCCCGCTCGTTCTCGAACATGAACGCCGCCGACCGGCCACGCCGTCCATGGCGCGAGCGCCGGTCGCGCCGCGCCTGTCCGCCACGATGCCGGCTCGCCGTCCGCGCGAGCGCCAACAGTGCGCCGCCGACCATGATCGCCCGCAACAGGCTGGGAGAATGCTGTGATGCCATCGCTTGCGCCTCCGTAAAGTGCGTGTCTGCGCACATTGTGACGGGCGCCTGGACACTTGTAAAGTGCACACGCACGCACAATCGCCAAAGATGCGGCCGCGCCGCACCCGGCAGCCGGTCGCCTACGCCTCTTTCGCGAGCGCCTTCAACGGATGCCGCGCATCCACCACACCGAGAAAGTCCGGCCATACGTCGTAGCCCAACAGCCGCTGCAGCCGCTCGGGAAGCGTGCGGACCACGTCGCGCGGGACGGCGAGGTACTGGTTCTCCTGCTGGCGAATCCAGCCGACGCAGTACTCCAAAATCACTCCGAGCCGCGGGCGGTCCGTCGCGTTGGCCCCGCCACCGTGGAACACGTCGCCGAGGAAGATCATGACCGAGCCCGCTGGCATCGTCGCCCGCATCGTCGGATGTTCCTGCTCGGGCGTCCGCTCCGGGGCCCAGCGGTGCGACCCCGGGATCACGTGCGTCGCGCCGTTCTCCTCCGTGAAGTCGTCGATCGCCCACATCGTGTTGACCACGAGCTCCTGGTGGGGCCGCGCCAAGGGGTACACGACATCGTCGCGGTGGAGGGCTTGGCGCGATTCCCCAGGCCCGATCTGGATCGCCTGGGGCGCGCTCAGGACATAGTTCCCCAGCACGCGGTCCAACACCCCCAGCACCACCGGCACGGTCGCAGGCTCATCGAACGCCCGCGTCTTCGCGAACAGCGCGTAGACGCGACGTGTCTCGAACCCTTCGAAGTTGTTCCGCCCGCTCGGCGTCACCTCGAGGATCCGGTGGAGCTCGGCCTTTTTCGCCGCCACCTCCTCCGCGGTCAGCGCCCCTTCGATGATGACGAAACCGTCGCGGTCGAGCGCCTCGAAGGCCGCGTCCACCGTCGCCGTGCCCATTTGCAGCCTGGTCATGCCAGCACCCCCAACACCTTCCTGACACGGCGATTCTCGGGATCCAACCACAGCGCCGCAAGGGCCTCGCTCCTCCTTGATGCATGCCCGCCGTGGCCGAAGAGTGGATGACAAAGGAAATTGGTCACGAATGCGCAACCGCACCCTGCGCGAACCGCACAAAATGGCCGTTTTTTCCACTGAAGCGGCGCAATGCGGTTCGCAGAAGCGGCGGAATTGGCAGGAGGTCCCGTCACCATGGCCACGACGGTCACTATCCCGACGCTGGGGGCCGGGGCGCGCCCCGCCCATCTCGCCGAGTGGTATCTGGACGACGGAAGCCCCGTCCAGCGAGGCCAGCCGCTCTACCGGCTCGAAGCTGACTATGTATCGATCGACGTCGAAGCCGAAGCCTCGGGCATCCTGCGGCGACGGCTCGCCGCCGGCAGCGCTGAGCGGCCTGGAGAAGTCGTCGCCGTGCTGCTCGCCCCAGGAGAACAGCCTCCGGCCGACTGGGACGACCGCCCGCGGCCCGCGCTCGCGAGCCGGCTCACGGCCGTGACCCCCCCGGCCCAGCCGGCGGCCACGAGCAAGGCCCCCATCCCATTGCGGCGGCCTGAAAGCGAAGCTCCGATCGCGCCGGTCACCCCGCTCCCCTCTGTCTTTAGTCCGGCAACCGCCGAGCGCGTCCACTTCGCCGGCGATTGGTCCGTGCGGGAGCCACAACCGGCGCCCGCAGTCGCGCAGGCCGCACCGCCGCCTCTCGCTCCAGCGGCCGAACCGGTCGCCCCAGAGGCCTCAGCGGCGCCGGCTAAACCAACGCCACTTGCCCCGATCGCGCGTCCCACGTTGGCAGCCCCGCCGGCCTCGCTCTTCGCCGCTCCGATGGCCCCGATCACGCCGGTGGCCCCAGCGCTCGCCCTGACGCCGGTCCTCGCCCCGGCTGCACAACCCGCTCCAGTGGCCCTCGCGGCGGAGACAGTGGCGCCGGCCTCCGAAGATGTGAAGCCGGTCGACCCGCCCCAGGCCGCCCCAGCGGCGACGTCAGCCAGCGAGCTGGCGGAGCCCGCCGACGCGGACTTCGAGCCCGGTGACACGGAGGATTCCCTCGAGACACTCGCCGGCGACGACGTCTCATTCGAACCAACCTCGCTGGCGACCCTCCCCGAAGAGGAGGACGACGCCGAGTATGAGGCGGAAGAGGACGCCGACGAGCATGAGGCGGAGGCGTTCGAGGACGCCCTCGATGAAGACCCGGCGTTCGACGAGACCGAGGCCGAACCCGAACTACTCGCCGATTTCGAGGAAGTCGCCGCCATCGTCGTGCCCGAGGCATCGTTCGCGCCAAGCCGGGCCGCCCTGCCCGAACCCGCGCCCATCTGGCTCCGCGCCAACCTCAAGATGACCGAAGTACAGAAGCTCACCGTCCAGCTTGCCCGCGAATGGCGGACGGCAGGCGTCACCCCCTCGGTCGAAGACGTCGTACTCCGCGCCGCCGCCAGGGCGGCCGCCGAATCCGCGGCGTTCGACCCGCCAGTTGCGGCCTTGGTCGCGGTGGTCGAAAGCTTCGAGACGCTCGCGTTTTTGGAGGGTGCCGGCCGCGGTCCCTTCCGCGACCAGGTCACGGCGCTGAAAGCATCCCGCCAAGCGGACGAGATCCCGGGCACCGCCTTCGTCCTCACTTCGCTCGCCTCCTATGGCGTCGAGGAGGGCTCCTCACCGCTCGGCGACGGCCACGCCTTCGCCCTCACCCTCGGCGCGACCGTCGAACGCCCAGCGGGCGGGCTGACAACCGAGCCGATGGCAACCCTCACGGTCACGTATCACCCGGATATGCTGTCTGTGGGAGAAGCCGCGACCATCCTCAACCGAATCCGCGAGCTCATCGAAGCGCCATACGCGCTCCTCGCCGATTGAGCGCGCGGCAACCACGTCTGAACAGGGAACCCGGAGGGAGACCGTGAACGCACGCACCATCCACGTCTACGAGCTCGGCCTCTCAGCCTACGAGGACGTCCACAAGCTCCAGCGGCGCCTCCAAGCACAACGCCGCGAGGGCGCTGGCGTCGACTCGCTCCTGCTGACTGAGCATGAGCCCGTCTTCACGCTCGGCCGCAGCCACCCCCAACCGAAGTATCGCGCTCCGCTCGCCGCGGTCGAAGCGGCCGGCATCCCGGTCGTCCAGACCGAGCGCGGCGGCGACATCACGTATCACGGCCCTGGACAGCTGGTCGCCTACGGGATCATCGACCTCAAGCTCTGGGACATCAGCGTCCTCGATTATGTAACGGCGCTGGAAGACTGCGTCATCCGGCTCCTCGGCGACTGGGGCCTCCGTGGCGAACGCGTCGACGGGGCACGGGGCGTTTGGGTGGCCGGCCGGAAAGTCGCCTCGCTCGGGCTCAACGTCCGCCGCTGGGTCACGATGCATGGCGTCGCCGTCAACGTGGAGCCAAACCTCCAACACTTCGGCCTGATCAACCCGTGCGGCCTCCAAGATGTCGAGATGACCAGCCTCACCGAGGAGATCGGCAAGCGCGTCCAGATGGACCACGTCGCCGAGTCGTTCGTGTTCCACTTCGGCCAAGTGCTCGGCTGCGTCCCCGAGCTCGTCGACCTCCAATCGCGCGGCGAGCGGACCGGCACCTAGCCCGCGCTGGACTGGGCCTTCCGCCGTACAATCGGCCTGTGGCAGCCATCGACGACCTCCAGCAGCTCGCGGATGAGAGCCCGCGTGCGTTCCTGAGCGCGCTGACCAAGGCGCTCCCCGGGTCCGAATGGCACGCCGGCGGACAGATCAGCTGGTATCTCACCGGCGTCCCCGTCGCTGGCTTCAATGGCGTCGCGGCCATTCGCCCCGGCGACGATGTCGAAGCCATGCTCGCGAGCGTGCTCCGCCAGTTCCGCGGCCGGAAAGTCCCGTGTCTCATCCACCTCCGGCCAAGCGACCCCCCAGAGATCGCCACGATCCTCAGCAACTGGGGCTTGAAGGCGCAAGAACCGGCCGCGCCCGTGTTGGCCGTGGCGCCGGAAGCGCTTCGCGCTGTGCCGGGCCCCGATGGTCTAGCGGTGTACGAAGTCGAGAACGAAATCAGCCTCGAAAGTTGGCAACAGACCTACGCCCGCTCGATTGGCCTCTCGGCCGGGTTCCGGTGGCATGCGTCCGTCTACGCGCGCACCGGGATCGGGCCAGGGAGCGCCTTCCGGCTGCTGATTGCCTGGCGGGAGGGCCGCCCCGTCGGCACCGCCATGGTCTTCCTCGATGGGCCGGCGGGGGCGATCTACCACCTCGCGACCGTGCCGGAAGCTCGCGGCATCGGCGTCGGGCTGGCGCTCGCCTCCCAGGCCGCGGCCCTCGTCCATCGGGAAGGTCGCCGCTGGGCCCTGCTCCATTCCAGCAAACTCAGCGCGCCGCTCTATGGCCAGCTCGGCTTCGAACCCGCGACCACCAGCACCCCCTACCTTTACCACCCCCAACCCGCGAAACGGCGGCCGTGAAGCCGGAAACAGCCCTCGCCCGGCTCGGCGAGGAATACCCCGCCTGGTGGGTGGACCTCCTCGGCGAGCACAACCATGTCGGCGGGGCGGGGGCGACGCGCTGGCTCCTCGCCCGCGCCGGCCTCGCCCCAGGCCACCGGATGCTCGACGCCGGGGCGTTCGTGGGCGCCGCGGCCCGGACAGCGGCAACGGAGTGCGGCGCGCGCGCCGTCGCCGTCGACCTCAACCCCGGATTCCTCGAAGCCGGCTGCGGTCTGCCTGGCGGCGATAAGGTCGCGTGGATGACCGCCGCCGCCCAGCGCCTGCCGTTCAGTGATGCTGCCTTCCAGAGCGTGTGGTCGCTCGAAAGCGCCTTGCCGCTCCGCGAGCTCAGCCGCGTCGCAGCGGCCAACGCGACGCTCTGCCTCTGCACGGAGGCGCCCATGGACGTCCGCGGAGGTGTCGAAGCCTTCTTCGATGAGCTGGGCGAGTTCGGTTGGCGCCTCGCCGCCCACAAGCCGCTCCATCTTGAGGCGCTCCAGACGTGGCGGCGCGTCGAGGCGGAGCTCGTGGCGCGGCGGCCCTGGTTCGAAGCGCGCTATAGCAAACGCGGCTACCTCCGCCAACTCGACCACGTCGCCGGGTTGGTCCGGTCCTACGAACGCGGGGAGGTTGGGCACGGCCTGTTCGTGATGGAGCGCCCCTAGTCGCCCAGAGCCACGCGAAAAGGCCCCCAGTCACGGGGGCCCGCGCTCCGGCCAATCAGAGCCCGGAGCGGATGAGCGACGGGGCCGCGATTTCTTCCGGTGGTACGCACAACCGGTAGCGTTCTCTGAACCGGGCCGCCTCGCCGGCCGCACGCGTGCGTCGGCACGGCCCCGTCACTGCCGTTCCGGGCTCTGAGGCAACGCCGCGCCCGCAAATAGTGCCGGCCTGCGGAATCGCTATGCGCTCCGCACCTGCGTCCGCATCCGGCCGCGAGCATGCAGGTTTTGCGCCGCTGCCCGCAGGATGCCCTGGAAGTCCGTCATCGCTGGGTCGTATTCGGCCACGCCGCCCGCCAACGAGACGACCAGGTCGCGGCCGTGGCTGTTCACCGGCAACTCGTCGAAACGGCGGCGGCAGCGCTCAAAGTACGCCTCCGCCCCGCGACGGTCGCAATTCTCCAGGATGATCGCGAACCCGCGGCGCGCGACGCGGCAGATCGTGTCTTCGGCTCGCGTGCTGTCCGCGAGGTGCTCCGCAGACGCGCTCAGGGCCTCAGCATCAAGTTCGAGGTCCGGGTGGTCGGTGTCGCGCACCTGAAGTAGCAAGACGGAGAACGGTTCATCCTTGCGGTGGTTGCGCGCCACCTGCTTGCCGAAGTCCGCCTCAAACTGGCGGACGTTCCCGAGCCCGGTCTCAGCGTCTTGCATCGAAGCCTGCGTTTTGAGTGACGAGAGCTCGTTCATGAACTGGTTGGCGGTGGCCTCCCACGCCTGGCTCTCCGCCTGGGCCTTCTTCAGCTCCGTTGAAGCGCTCTCCGCCGTCAATCGTTGATTGCGGAGCAGGTACACCTGGAGCAGCGCCAGCGTGATCGTCACATAGAACGCGGCCATGGGGCCGAAGACGGCCAACACGCCAACAGCGATGGCGAGCCCGAGGATGAAGAACTCACCCTTGAACCGCTGCACCGGAGCCAAGTTGGTGAACCGTGAAGCACCCGCCTTGGGCGCCTCTGCCTTTGCTTTAGTCAGTTTCATCGGCTTCTACCCGCAGTGTCTTGTCATACGGATCGACCGCCGTCCGAGTGGCGAACAGGGGTCAGCCGCGGATTCGCACCCCCGTGACGTACACTCTTGCGATGGACGGCTTCGAGCTCAGCGCGTCCGTCGCCCTCTGGCGCGGCGCCGAAATCCTTGTAATGAAGCGTTCCGGCGGGTTTGCCTCCGGTGGCTGGTTCTTGCCCGGCGGCCACGTCGAGCCCGGCGAACGCCCCGCCCAAGCAGCCGCGCGCGAGCTTCGCGAGGAAACCGGGATCGTCGTCGAACCCGATGCCTTGGCAATCGCCGACGTCATGTCCTACGACCACGACGGCGCCACCGCCCACACGCTCGTCTATAACGCCCGCTGCCCCGACGGAGCCGAACCCGCCCTCAACGACGAGCACGTCGTCGCCCGCTGGTACACCCCGGAGGCCTTCATTGCCCGCTTCCTCGACCCCGAGACCTTGGCGGCGCGCGCCATCCCGCACGCCGCCATCGTGCTCGCGAGCGAAGTCGCCCGGACGATCCGCGCCGCGGCACGCGCCCGTGGCGAGCCCCCCGAAGACGAGCGATGAACGCCGAGCGCACCCTGTTCGTCGCCGCGATCACGGCCGCCGGATACCAGCTCTGGACGGTTGGCGGCGCGCTCCGCGATGAGCTCCTCCGCCTCGGCGGCCACGACGAAGACTTCGCGACCGACGCCCTCCCCGACGTCGTCGAAGAGCTCGCCCGCTCGCTCGGCCGCCATGTCGTCACCGTCGGCAAGCGCTTCGGGACGATCGGCGTCAGGCTCGACGGCCTCTGGAGCGAGGTCACCACCTTCCGGGGCGACTCCTACGAGGCTGGGACGCGCTGGCCAGATGTCCGCTTTGGCCAGACGATCGAAGAAGACCTCGCCCGCCGTGATTTCACGATCAACGCGCTCGCCCGCAACGCCGCCACCGGCGAGGTCCTGGACCTCTTCGGCAGCGCTGCCGACCTCGCGGCGGGCCTCATCCGCGCCGTCGGCGAGCCCGCCGCCCGCTTCCGCGAAGACCCCCTGCGCATCCTCCGGGGCCTCCGTTTCGCGAGCCAACTCGATTTTGCGATCGAAGACGCGACGCTCGCGGGCATGAAAGCCACGGCCCCCCTCCTCGCGACCCTCTCTCAGGAACGGGTCACCGCCGAGCTCGATAAGCTCCTCCAGGGCCCCGCACCAGCACGCGGACTCGATGTCCTCGAGGCGACCGGCGCGCTCGCCGTCGTCCTTCCCGAGCTCGCCGGCATGCCCGGATGCGCCCAGAACCGCTTCCATCAGTTCGACGTCTGGGGCCACACGCTCGCGACCGTCGCGGCGATCGGTCCAGGAGGCCCGCAAGGCCGCGTACGCCGGTGGGCCGCGCTCCTCCACGACCTCGGGAAGCCCTACGTCCGGCACACCAAAAACAACGGTGAGTGGGGGTTCTACCGGCACGACACCGTCGGGGCCGACTTGGCCGAGGGGCTGCTCGCCCGGCTCAAGGTCGCCAAACAGGACGCGCGGACGATCACCCTCCTCGTCCGGCGGCATATGGACCGTCCCAACCTCGACGACCGCCGCAGCCTCCGCCGCTTCATCGCCAAAAGCGAAGGCCACTGGGCCGACCTCATCGCGCTCAAGCGCGCGGACAACGCGAGCCACACCTACGACGACACCGAGTACCACGACCGGCTGGAGCGCCTCTGCCTCGAAGTCACCGAGGCCGAGGCCGCCGCCCTTCGCGCCGAAAGCCCGCTCTCGGGCGACGACCTCGTCGCCCTCTTCGACAAAGAGCCGGGCCCCTGGATCCGCCCGATCAAGGAGCGGCTCAGCGCCCTCGTCCTCGATGGCGACCTCCGCCCCGGCGACCGCGAGGCCGCCGAACGAATCGCCCGCCGCATGCTCAGATGAACGCGCGATGGAGCAGCCCAGCCAGCGCGCCCCCAAGCACCAAGAAGGCGCTGTTCGGGCTCCAGCGCACGAGCACGACGGCCGCCGCCGCCAAGATCGCCACCTGAGTCACGTCTCCCGTCACCTCTCGAGCGAGGTCGAAGGTCACGAGGCCCATCAGGCCAACCGCGGCGGCGTTCACCCCATCCAGAAACGGCGCCGCCCACGGCGTCCGGCGCAGACGTGGCACGAGCGGGTGCGTAATCGCCACGAACGCGAACGACGGCAAGAAAATCCCGGCCGTCGCCAGCGCGGCGCCGCGCCAGCCATCGATCACGTACCCGGCGAAGGTCGCGCTCGAAAACAGCGGCCCCGGCGTGAACTGCCCGACGGCGATCGCGTCGAGCAGCTCCTGTTGCGTCAGCCAGCCTCGGGCATCGACCAAGTCCGCCTGCATGAACGACACGAGCACGTAGCCGCTGCCATAGAGCAACCCACCAATCTTGAGGAAGACGAGAAAGAGCTCCATGGCGCTGTAGCCGGCCGGCGTGGCGCTCCAAACGGCCGGTGTCACGCCGCCAAAACCCACGACCGCGAGCTTCAGCCCCGTCAATCGCTCCACCACTGTGGCGAAACGCGACCATCCGGCGGCCACGGCCGCTGGCCAGCCGCCCGTCGCTCTCCCCCGGCGGGCGGCGTAGAGCGCCAGCAACAGAACACCCGCCCCCAAGAGGACCACAAGCTGGTTAACGCCAGCAGCTACGAGCGCGACAGCCCCCAGCACGACCAGCAGCGTCGCCGGCCCTTTCACGGCCGCCTTCCGCAGCCCCCAAATCGCTTGGACGATGATCGCGAGCACCACCGGCTGGACGCCGAACAGCAGCCCTTCCACAGCCGGCCGGTCGCCGTAACGGACGTATCCCCAAGCCAGCGCCAACACGATCGCGACCGCGGGGAGGATGAAAGCGAGCCCGCCCAGCCAAAGCCCCCAACGCCCCGCCCGCAGCGCCCCAAGGTGCATCGACATCTCGGTCGAATTCGGGCCGGGGATCAGGTTCGTGACCCCGAGCAGGTCGACGAACTCCTGGTCGTCGACCCACTTCCGTTGGGCCACCAGCTCGCGGCGCATCAAGGCGACATGCGCGGCCGGCCCGCCGAACGCGATGAAGCCCAGCCGAAGGAAGTAGGTCACGACCTCACGCAGCGGGGCGGATACCGAAATCACGGACGAGATCCTCAACCAAACTGGCGATGTGGTCGCGAATGGCGCGCACCTCAGTGAGTGGCCGGCCGGCGGGGTCGTCCACGGCCCAATCGAGGTAGCGCTTGCCAGGATACATCGGGCAGGCGTCGCCACAGCCCATCGTGATCACCACGTCCGCCCTCCGCGCCGCCGCGTCGGTCAGGAGTTTCGGCCGCTCGTTGGCGATGTCGATCCCCAGTTCGGCCAGCGCGGCGACCGCGGCCGGGTTCACACGCTCCACGGGCGCCGAACCAGCCGAAAGCACGGTCAACGCACCTCCCGCCCGGCGCTCGAGCAACGCCGCCGCCATCTGCGACCGGCCGGCGTTATGGACGCAGACAAACAGCACGACAGGCAGTTCGCTTTTCACCGTTCGCCTTCGATCCCCGGCGTGTGCGGTTCGCGCAACAGCTCATAAACGAGCGCCGCGAGCAGCGCGCCAGCCACCGGAGCGACCCAATACACCCATTGGTGATCCCAAACGTTCGCGGCAAGCCCGGGCCCAAACGTGCGGGCCGGGTTCATCGACGCGTTGGCGATCGGGCCCCAGCCGGTCGCCGCGAAGCCCACGTAGCCGCCGATCGCGATCGCGGCGAAGGCCCCTTGGGCCCGCGCGTCGGTCGCGACCGCGAGGATCACGAACATCAGGAAGAACGTGAGGATCAGCTCCGACCAGAAGGCCGCGTCGACCCCCTCGAACCGCGGGACGGTCGCGCCGGCGTCCCCTTCCTGGCCGAGGATCGCGACGATCGCGAGCCCCGCCAAGCTCGCCCCGATGAGCTGCGCCGCGACGTAGGCGACGGCCTTCTCGGTCGTGATCCTCCCCAGCGCCCGAAACGCGATCGTCACCGCTGGATTGATGTGGCAGCCCGAGATGTGCCCGAGCGAATAGATCATCACCATCACGATCAGGCCGAACGACATCCCAATCCCGACGCCGCCCACCGCGCCGCCCGAGTTCGCATCCACGGCCGCCGCGCCCGGCCCCGCAAAAACGAGCGCGAACGTGCCAAGCCCTTCGGCGAGGTACGGCGCCAAGCGGGGCTGCGGGCGGACCATCGGCACGGCGCACACCTTCCGAAAGGCACGTTAACGGACGGCGATCACCCCGGAAACCGCCACGGCGCCGCCGCCTCGAACGCGGCGCTCACCTGCAACACCAACCCATCGGCGAAGCGCGGCCCGACCACCTGGAGCCCCACCGGCATCCCTCCGGAGTCGAAGCCCGCCGGCAACGACGCCCCCGGATGCCCGGTCACGTTGAACGGGAACGTGAACGGGATGAACCCGCCCGCACCGGCCTCGCGCCCACCGATCACCGTCGGCGGCGGCCCTTCGGCCACGAACGGCTTTGCCGCCACCGTCGGCGTCAGGAGTAGGTCGTACTCCTCGAAGAAGTCCTTCATCAGGATGTTAAGGATGTGCCGCTCTTGCAGCGCTTCGGCATACTGCGCCGCCGTGATCCCCTTGGCCCCTTCAACAAATCGCAGGAAACCGGGTTCGAGCAACGCTCGCTGCGCGTCTGAAAGGCGCGCGACCATCGCGACATCGCCCGGCGCCCCCAGCGTGAACCAGGTCGGCATCGGGTTGTCGAAGCCCGGGTTCGCCTCCACCAGCTCCGCACCCACGGCCGCGGCGAGCACCTCGGCCCCCGCCCGCGCCACCGCCTGCACCTCTGGGTCGACCGCGGCGTAGCCGAGGTCCCTGCTCCAAGCGACCCGGCGGACTCGCGGCGCACCCCGCAGCACCGCGGCCTCATACCCGCCCGCCGGCGCATCGAGCGCATGCAGGTCGCCCGGGTGTGGCCCCGCGACGACATCGAGGTAGCGCGCCGCATCGCGCACGTCACGGCTCACGGGCCCGCGCGTGCCATGTGTCGCCCAGTGCGGGTAGGTCGCGTCGCCATACGGGATGCGTCCGTTTGTCGGCTTGAGGCCGTAAATCCCACAGAATGCAGCCGGGATCCGGATCGAACCGCCGCCGTCCGACGAAGTCGCGAGCGGCGTCATCCCCGCCGCCACCGCCGCCGCGCTCCCCCCGGAGGACCCTCCCGGCGTGAGCGCGGGGTTCCACGGATTGCGCGTCGGCCCGAAGAGTTGGTTCTCGGTATACCCCTTGTAGCCGAACTCCGGCGTGTTCGTCTTGCCCACGATCACGGCGCCAGCGGCTCGCAGCCGCGCCACTTGGACCGAGTCCCGCCCCGCAACGTTCTCTTTGTAGGCCCGCGAGCCGTTCGTCGTCGGCCAGCCGCCGACGTCTTCGAGGTCCTTCACGCCGATCGGCACGCCCGCCAGCGGCCCCGGGTCCTCGCCATTCGCGACCCGCGCGTCAATTCCCCGCGCCTGTTCGCGCGCGGCTTCGGGGTTGAGGTAGACGAAGGCGTTCAGCGCGCCGTTCTTCGCCGCAATCGCCGCAAGGTGTTCTTCAAGCGTCGCCAGCGCGCTCCGCCGTCCCAGCCGGACCTCATCAGCGATCACATGAGCGGGCGTATACGGCATTTCGGCGCCTCCGGCGGTGGGTTTGCCGTCATCTTAAAAGAACAGGCCCCAAAACAGAGCCCTGAGCGACAGCGAGGGGTACGGACGTGGCAAACCAGGACGTTATCCGAAGGCGTACGGACGTGGCTAAACAGGACCGTTATCCGAAGAGGCTTCAGGTCGCGAAGGCACATGGTTCTCTACCGCCATTCTCGCGTCGTCTCGCCCGCACCCCTCGCTGTCGCTCAGGGCTCTGTTTGCCCGAACACGGGCGTCGCTTCCAACGGCGCCCCCTGCCGATTCACCACGTAGTCCACCGCCCTTGTCATCTGGTCGTCGTCCCATAAGTATCGCGTCGAACCATGCTTGGTCCAGACCCGCGACTCAGCCGCGACCAACGTCGCCGCCCGCAACGAACGTGTCGCCGCGGCTTTCAGGGCAACCAACACGATCTCTGCCCGCACCTCGGCCGCGACCACCGCGTGTACATGCGTCGTGCGGATGTTCAGCGCGAAAAGCGTCCACCCTCGGGCGTCGACCAGGCGACGGATCGCGCCGTCGATTACCCAGCGCATCTGGGAACTGATCTCCACTCGCGGGCCGGACTTCGCCTCCAAAAACGCCACTCGCTGCGAGTTCGGGGAGACACGTTCCTCGCCGAACACGGTTTGTCCGTCATCGACCGCGCCGCGCGCGTCGCCGGGAAGCCAGGTGGCGTAAGAGGTCCATGTCAGGAGGTAGGCGAGCGGGTACGCCATAACCAGTCACTCCGTCTCTTGCCACCATCGCACCCCGCGCTGTCGCTCAGGGCTCTGTTGAACGCTCACGGGGCCATGGCGGCATCCCTCGGGATGGGCTGGCGCAAATCTTAGCCGCCCGCGCCAAACAAACACGCCCCAAAACAGAGCCCTGAGCGACAGCGAGGGGTACGGACGTTGCAAAGCAAGGCCGTTCTCCGAAGGCCTCCCGACGCTGCAAACTTGTCGTTCGTCTGACGAGGCTTCGCGTCGCGAAAGCCCAAGGGTTCTACCGGCACTCTCGCGGCGCCACCATCGCACCCCTCGCTGTCGCTCAGGGCTCTGTTGAACGCTCCCCGGCGGCACGGCGGGCATCCCTTCGGGGTTGGCTGGCCCAATCTTGGCCTTGCCCGCCCCCCAACGGTCCCTATCCGGCCCAAATCACTCCGGCAGGGCCCAGCTCTAGAATCGCCCTGTCCGCCGTGATGATCGGCAAGCCTTCGATTCGCGACTGACACGCCAGCATACGGTCGAATGGGTCGCCCTTGCCGCGAAGCTTCCCAGCCCCGACAACATGCCGCAGTTCGATCGGCAGCGTCTCCATTCGTGACCGCTTGAGGGATTCCTCAAGGCCATCGACGCCCGCCGGGCCGATGTTCAGCTTACCCAGCGACACCTTGATCGCGATCTCCCAGAGACTGGCCGTGGAAATGAACAGCTCGGCGTTGCGGTCGTCGAACCAGCTCCGCGCCTCGTCGTTCAACCGGCTCGGACCGCCCAAGATCCCCCAGATCCACGCGTGGGTGTCCACCATCGCTCGGCGGTTCATTCGTCTTCGTCGAAGCCCCAAAATGAATCGGGAAGAGGGTCGTTGAAGTCCTCCGCGATCCAGCCACCCTCGATGAAGCCCCACATGCGCTCCGGCGGCTCCGCGGGCTCAACGCGTACCAACCGCGCAGCCGGCTGCTTCCCCCGCTTAATGACAATCTCCTCGCCCTCTTCGACCAGCGCGATCAGGCGAGATAGGTGCGTCTTCGCCTCGTGGATTGTGACTTCCATGGGCAAAGCGTATTCAGCGCCAGGCAACTTAGTCAACGTTAGTTAAGTGCGCTGCGATTTGCCGGCCCTCGCGATTCGGTTTGCGCCGCTGCCACGATCGCACCCCTCGCTGTCCCTCAGGGCTCTCTCAACGCTTGCCCGCCCGCAAAGCCCGCCGATGCTCCACCATCGTGCAGCGGTCTTGCGTCACCGCCAGGCCCGCCGCT
Organism: Dehalococcoidia bacterium; assembly: GCA_046152925.1. Lineage (GTDB taxonomy): Bacteria > Chloroflexota > Dehalococcoidia > Tepidiformales > Tepidiformaceae > CAMAUF01. The sequence continues at coordinate 31,291 of JBJXFX010000159.1, read as the reverse complement.
TCGGCGCGCGCCAGACCCTCGTCGTTGACGATCCCCTGTTGCAGCCACACTGCGCCCGCGCCCGCCGCAATCGCGTCGTCGATCACACCGTCCGTCTGCTCCGACCGCACGAACACGTCGACGACGTCCACCTGCCCCGGGATGTCCTGCACGCGCCGGTAACTCTTTTCGCCGAGCACCTCGTCGGCCCACTGCTGAAACGGCACCGGGATCACCCGGTACCCCGCCTCCCGGAGGTACTCAGCGATCCGATAGGCCGTCCGCGTCGTGCGGTCGTCCAACCCGACGACGGCGATCGTCTTGGCCTCCATCAGGGCCGTGAGCGCTGCGTCCATGCTTCCTACCTCCGCTTCCGGCGTTGCTGGCGCGGGCTCGCCGCCGGCTCTTCGTTGGCCGTCGGCTCCACCGGCGTCGCCGGGTCCGCTGCCACCGGCGCCAGCGTGTCCGCGTCCACTTCGACCAGCTCCCAGCCTTCGGGCAAGCGCACCTCGACGCCCATCAGCGCGGCGACGGCATTGCCGACCGCCAGCGTCCGGTCCATCCCGTCCTCCTGCCCGTAGGCCGGGACGGGCACCTGCGCCAGCTTCAGCCGTTTGCCGCTCTTCTTCACGAGCGTCAACGCGAACTGACGCAGGTCGTCCGGCAGGTCGTGCCAGCGGTCCGAGTCAGCGCCCTCGATCGTGACCTCGATGTAGTCGGCCTTCGCGAACGGCACGAGCTCTTTCGTGCCGATGCCCATGCCCAGGTAGCCCTGCTGCCAGGTCGCCGCCCCCTTGCGCCCATCGATGATGATGTCCGCCCCCGCAATCGCGCTGACGAGCCCCATCACGCAGACCGGGACGAACAGGATCAGCAGTAGGAGCACCGCCGCGAGCAGCCAGAACGGCGCCGCCCCCTGCGCCATCGCGATCCACGTCCCGAGGCCCGCCGCAATCGCGAGCCCGACGAGCGGCAGCCAAACGGTCGCCCGCGCGCTCTTGATCTCGATCTTCTGCTCGCTGATCCGCGCGACCGAGCGGTGCAAAATCACCTCGCGCTTCCCATCGCGGCGCGCGCTCAACACGTGGTTCGGGACAGGCAGGTCGGCCATCACTGCTAGGGTACCCCGCGCTCGCAGGTTGCGCCGCAGCCCGCTTCGCCGGTCCGGGGAGAACGTATCCGCCGCGCCGCTACCCTTCCTGAGCAACACCATTCAGCCGGAGCGCCGCCATGACCTACCAAGCCAACCCCACCGCCGACGGGTCGAAGCCCCTCGCCATCATCACCGGCGCCAGCTCCGGCATCGGCGAGGCCACGGCGCGCCAGTTCGCGGCCGCCGGCTACCACCTCGTGCTCGGCGCCCGGCGCGTTGACCGCCTCGAAGCCCTCGCCGCCGAACTCGGCGGCGAAGCGCACCACCTCGATGTCACGCAGCGCGAAAGCGTCGACGCCTTCGCTGCCCGCTACCCGAAGGTCAACGTCCTCGTCAACAACGCGGGCGGCGCGCTCGGCATGGAGCCCCTCGCCCAGGCCGTCGACGAAAAGTGGCGCGTCATGTGGGAGACCAACGTCCTCGGCCTGATGATGATGACCCGCGCCTGCCTCCCCGCGCTCGAAGCCTCCGGCGCCGGCCATATCATCAACGTCGGCTCGATCGCGGGCCTCGAGTCCTATCCCAACGGGTCCGGCTACACCTCGGCGAAGCACGGCGTCGTCGCCATCACCGAGACCCTCCGCGTCGAGCTCCTGGGCAAGCCCATCCGGATCACCGAGGTCGACCCCGGCATGGTCGAGACCGAGTTCAGCCTCGTCCGCTTCGATGGCGACGCCGACCGCGCGAAGAACGTCTATCGCGGCCTCACGCCGCTCGTCGCCGCCGATATCGCCGACATCATCACCTGGGCCGTCACTCGCCCGCCCCACGTCAACATCGACCATCTCCGCGTCACCCCGCTCGCCCAAGCAAGCGCGACCCTCGCCCACCGGGTCTAGTGGGCCCGAACCGCCCGTCGCCCCACGCGCTCAGGGCACACCGTCTATCTCTCGAATTCAGCATGCCCTGCTCGACCACGAAGCATGATCTTCACATCGCTGTTTTCGATAGTCTGCATCGCGTGCTGGCGCTTCTTATCGTCGCGTCCGTTGCGTAGAGTCGGAGCTGGAGTCGAATCACACACTCCGCTTCGTCCCAGAGCTAGCCCGGAATTGGAAGAGCGAAGCCGCCTGTGCGCGGCCGGGCGGCTGCTTAAGCGCCACATGGAGTGGCAGGAGGTCCTACAGATGGTGTCCCCAACGCAACCACAACCAGCAACCGACGAGACAACCGCGGCCGACGCATTCGCCCGCGGCATCCGGCAGCTCGGCGTCCTCAACGAGTTCAACGCCAAAGTCGCTGCTTCCTTCTTCCCAGAGGTGGCCCAGCTCCTCAGCGGCCGCTCGGAGCGTGCCCCCGAGCCCAAGGACTGGCGCTTTCAGCACAAGGCCTGGCGCGAAAACCCGTTCTTCCGCTCCCTCGCCCAAACCTACGTTGCTTGGTCCGACGCCGTGACCCGCGCCGCTGAGTCGGTCGAAGCGAGCGATTGGCGCGAGCGCGAGCGCCTTCGCCTCGGCGCCAGCGTCCTCACGAGCACCTTCGCCCCGACCAACTCGCTCTTCACGAACCCGGCCGCCCTCGAAAAGGCCGTGGAAACCGGCGGCGCCAGCCTTCGCCGCGGCGCTGAACAGTTCCGCGCCGACCGCGACCAGCGCCGCTCCATCCCGGTCCAAGTCGATAGCAGCGGCTTTGAGGTCGGCAAGAACCTCGCGGTCACGCCCGGTGCGGTCGTCTACCGGACGGCGCTCTTCGAGATCATCCAGTACGCGCCCACAACGCCGACCGTCGGCGAGCGCCCCCTGCTCATCGTCCCTCCACCGATTGGCAAGTACTACTTCCTCGACCTCGCCCCCGGCCGCTCGCTCGTCGAGTACGCCGTCAGCCAAGGCCTCCAGGTGTTCATGCTCTCCTGGCGCAACCCTGGCCCAACCGAGCGCGACTGGAGCCTCGACACCTACGCCGGCGGGATCGTCGAGGCCACCGGCGTCGTCCGCGATGTCGCGGGCAGCCCGGACCTCAACGTCCTCGGCTTCTGCGCCGGAGGCATCGTCCTCGCCACCGCCTTGAACCACCTCGCGGCGATCGGCGACAACCGCGTCAACGCCGCCTCCTTCGGCGTCATGCTGCTCGACTTCGAAGAGCAGGCGAGCATCGGCGCCTTCTCCCCGGCAACGGTGCTCGATACCGCACGGAACCGCTCGGAGGACCGCGGAGTGCTCCCCGCGGCAGACCTCGCCAACGTCTTCGCTTGGCTCCGCCCCAACGACCTCGTCTGGAACTATTGGGTGAACAACTACCTGATGGGCGAAGCCCCGCCCGCCAACGACATCATGGCCTGGAACGCCGACGGGACGAACCTCCCCGCCGCCCTCCACCAGGACTTCCTCGCGTTCTTCGGCACCAACGCCCTCGCGACCGGCGGCGTCACGGTCCTCGGCTCCGAGGTCGACCTCAGCAAGGTCACCTGCGACACCTACTTCATGGGCGCCGTGAACGACCACCTGACGCCCTGGAAGGCCTGCTTCCGCTCCAGCCAGCTCTTCGGCGGCGACCGGACCTTCGCCCTCAGCAACGCCGGCCACATCGCCGGCCTGGTAAACCCCCCCGGCAACCCCAAGGCCCGCCACTTCGTTGGCCGGTCTCCCGATGGCGACCCCGAGACCTGGCTGGCCGAAGCGAGCAATGAGCCCGGCACCTGGTGGACGCACTGGGCAAACTGGGTGAGCGCGCGCTCCGGCGAACAACGGCCAGCCCCGGCCGCCCTCGGAAACGCCGGCTACGCAGCGCTCGAACCGGCCCCCGGCCGCTACGTCCACGTCACAGCCGGCAACGCCTAAAGCGCGACGCCCGACCCCGCACCAGCCACGTCGCGCCCGTTATTGAGGAACGCCTCGATGACGGGCGCGACCTCGTTTGCCCGCGTCATCAGCCCAAGGTGCCCATCCTCGAAGAGATGGAGCGCGGCCTTCGGGATCAGGCTCGCAAGCAGCCGGGCGTTCAGCTCAGGGATAAGCGGGTCGTCCGTCCCCGACACCACGAGCGTCGGCTGGCAGAGCAAGGGCAGAAACGGCAGGCTCAGCCAGCCCACGGCGGCGAGTTGCTGATACCGGTAGCCCACGGGGTCCGGGTGGCGTCCCTCGGCGAGCACGCCGCTTAACTCCGGCCGGCGCCGGATCTCCCCGCCGTAGGTGTCACCGGCGATGCGCGTCAAATACTCGGGGTCCGTATGACGCCGCGGGTCGGAGAGCTTGACGAGCGCGTCGAGCGGGCCAGGCGCGACCATGCCCGGACAGGTGCTCGCGAGGATGAGCCGCTCGCAACGCCGCGGCAACTGGAGGGCGAACTGCTGGGCCGCCAGCCCGCCCCAGGAAAGCCCAAGCACATCGACGCTCCGGTGGCCGAGGGCGTCCAGCAGCCGCCCCGTCAGCCAGGCCAGCGCCCAAAGCCGGTACGGCCGCCGCGGTGGCGACGACAACCCAACCCCAGGGGCATCGAACCGGATCACCGTCCGCTCCAACGAAAGCGCCTCGACGAACGGCGCAAACGTCTCCAAGCTCGCCCCGAGGCCGTTGAAGAGGAGGAGTGGGACGCCGCCCTCTGACCGGCCCCGCCGGGTCGCGACGCGCAGCGCGTATCCGTTCACGGAGACCATCTCCACTGTTTCGCCGGGCATCGTCGCCTGCATGAGGGCGCTCCGTTCAGTCTGCTCAGCCAGCATTGTGCGGGTCAGCCCGCGGGGACACCAACGCCACCACGCCGAAGCCATGCGCCAAGTCCGCCGTTCGGTCCCTCCGGTAACCGACTTATGAGGCATCCTCCTTCCCTTGGGTAGCAATTCCTTTGAGGCAGATCGCCGGCGACGCAAGGACGCGAACGCGTAGAATCGCCGCCATGTCCGTCTCCAGCCGTATGCCGGCGTTCGCCTACCGCGACTTCCGCTTCCTCTGGGCGGGCACTGCGGCCTCCAGCATCTCGCTTTGGACGCTGCTCCTGGCCAACGCCTACATCGTCCACAAGATCAGCGGCTCGTCGTTCTGGGTCGGCGTCGCCACCTTCGCCTCAATGTCGCCCTACCTGATCGCGCCCTTGGGCGGCATGGTCGCGGACCGCTACGAGCGCCGCTATCTCGTGCGCGTGACGCGTCTCGCGTCGTTCGCGGTCACGGTCGTCCTCGCCATCCTCGCCGCCACCGATGTGCTCACGGTCGGGCTCGTCGTCGGGCTCGCGTTCGCTCAGGGTCTCGTCCGCTCCATCGAAATCCCGAGCGACCAATCGCTGCTCGCGAACGTGGTCCCTGCGTCGGCCCGCGCCAACGGGATCATGCTGCACACGACAACGCTCCAGGGCTCACGCGCCGCTGGGCCGTTACTCGCCGCCCCTCTCCTTGGGACGACTGGCGTGGAAGGCGCTTACGCCATCTCGGCCCTCTTCGCCCTGATCTCGTTCGCGAGCATGTCCCAGGTGCTCACCTCCTCGCGTGGTGGAGTCGAACACCTCGGTCAGGTCTGGACGAACCTCAAGACGGGCGCCGCCTACATCGCCGGGAATCGCGCCGTTTTCAGCCTGATTGCGCTCGTCTTCCTCCACTGCGCGCTGACGATGTCGTACGACGCGATGCTCCCCGGCTTCGCCGAAACCCGGCTCCACGAACCGGGCAGCGGGTTCACCGTGATCAACGCCGGCGTCGGGATCGGCGCCCTCGTCGGGACCTTCATCCTCTCGTTCATGACGGGCGTCCGGCGCGGGCCGATCTACTTCATTTGCGGCGTCGTCTCCGGTGTCGGCCCGCTCCTCATGGCGACCACCGTCAACCTCGCCAACGCCGTCGAATGCGCGATCCTGATGGGCTCGTCGCAGGCGATGTTCATGGCCCTCACCGGCGTCTTCCTCCAGGAAATCGTGCCCGACGACATTCGCGGCCGCGTGATGAGCCTGAACCTCATGTCCGCCGGCGGCATCATGGCGGTCGCCAACCTCGGCTTCGGCAGCCTCGCCGACCACACCGGCGTCCCCGTCCTCCTCGCCATTCCCGGCCTCGTATTCTTGGCGGTGATCGTTGCGAGCCTGGGGACGGGCCCGTATCTGCGCCGCGTTTACCGGACGGGCACCGCGATGACGCCCGCGACGGCCTGAGCACGTATGCAAGAGAAACTCAAGGTCTGGCTGCCCATTGCCGTCGTCCTGGCGATCATCGTCGGCGGGTTCGCCATCGCAAACTGGCCCCGGGGCGACGATGCCCCTGCGCCAGCCGCCACGGTCGAGCCTACATCCGCGGCTACGGCGACACGGACGCCCACCGCGCGCCCCAACGCGACCATCGGCGGCACGCGCACGCAACTCACCGGCACGGCGACCCGAACCACGGCTTCCTCGACGCTCAGCTCGCGCCGCGACCTCGCGCGCGACGAAGCGGCCGGCGGCCACACCCTCGAACGCCACGTCGCAAGGACCGACGCCCAGCTCCGCGACCGGCTGAAACGCGAGCCCGATATCTCCGCCGCCTCCACCTACACCGACCGCGACATCGCCGAACGGGTCGTCGGCAGCGCGATCCAGAAGGAACAGAAGAAGATCACCGACTGGGTGAAACAGGGGTCGAACCGCACCAACCTCGCCCTCCGCTTCGATGCCCGCCAGGTGGTGGGCCGATCGATCGACCAGGGCAAGACAACGGCCCGCGACGTCAGCTCGGCGACCATCGTCCTCCGGGCCAAGGGGAGTGACTGGTACGTCCTCACGAGCTACCCCGATGACTAAGGCCGCAAAGCGCCAGCAGCGCGCGCCCGCTTCCGCCAGCCTCCGCCGGATGCTCGACGGCTACTTCCACCAGGACTTCCTCGCCGAGCACGGCAGCCTCGAAGGCGCGGCCCGCGCCTTCCGCCGCGAGGCGGAGCCGGCCGAACGGGCCCGTGCCGCCCGCCAGCTCGCCGCCGCCATCGAACAGTCAGCCGATGTCGACGAGCTTCGGGCGCTGTTTGCGTCGCATCGGAGCGGGTGGCGGCCCCGGAGCCTCGCCTCAGCCCGGGACGTCCTCGCCGTGCTCGAAGACATCGGATGACTCAGGGCAACCACTTCGGACGGTCGCCATCTTGCGCGACCACCGTCCGCTGGCCCGTCTCGAAATCGACGCGCAGGACGACACTCGTGCGGCCGCTCCGCACGGCGTAGACGGCCGCGCGGCCGCCCGGTGCGAGCTCCCAATCGAGCACGAGGTCCTGGCCAGCGGCGAGGTCGAGGGCGCGGACCTCACGTCCCGTCGCGACCGACTCGAAGACGAGCTCCGTCCCCTTCGTCGCCGCGCCGACCGCGCGCCGGAGCGAGAGCAGCGTCGCCGCGTCGAGGAAGCGCGGCGCCGCGCGCACCTCACCCGGGACGCCGACCAGCCGCAACGGCGACCCGTCGAGCGGCTGGAGGACGACCGGCTGCAGCGGCGAGGCGCCTTCGCGGAAGTCGCGGTCGACGCCTTCGTACGCCAGCCAGGCGCCGTCTGGCGACCACACCGGCGTCCGCCCGCGCGACCGCGCGTAGCGCACCGTTTCACCCGTCGCCAGCGTCCGGATAGCGGTTTCGGCCGTCGCGGGGGCGGCGTACGCGATGCGCTGGCCGTCCGGCGACCAAGCGCCGCCCGCGACCGGTTCGCCGTCCTCCCCAATCAGCCCGGCGAACTCGCCGCTCAGCCGCACCAGCCAGAGCCGAGGCACGCCGAAGCCTCCCCCTGGCAGCCGGTCGCGCCGCACGGTGAGCAGCGTCTGGTTGTCAGGCCCCCAAGTCACCGACGCGAGCTCGAAGTCGGTTGGCTCGGCCAGCGTCCGGCGGGCCCCCGTCGCGACGTCGACGAAGTCCAACACGACGCGCCCCGAGCGCTCGACGACTGCGGCGACCGTGCGCCCGTCCGGGGCGACCCCGAAGTCCCGGATCCGCGTGCCCGTGAGGAGGTCCCGAGCGGGCTCCTGGCCGAACCGGGCGACGAGGCGCTCGCCCTCCCCTCCAGGAGCGACGTAGGCAACGCCGGGCTCGCGCACCGTGAACTCCAGCACATAGTCGGCGCGAAGTTGTTCGCCGCGCGTCCCGATCGCGCCCTTCGGGATCACGAGGCGATAGCGGTCGGGCGCTGGGGGCCAGGCGAAGACGTACTCGATGGTCGTCCCCCGCCAGCGGACCGTCCCGGCCGCTTCGGGCTCGATCTGAATACGGTCGGCGACAGCCTGCCGGTCTGGCGCCCGGTTGAAGGTCAAGGCCACCGCGAGCTGTCCTCCGCCAATCGCTTCCCCGTCCCCCGGCGATGCGAGCACCACCTTGAGCTCGCGCTGGTCGCCCGCGAGCAGCGCGAGGCCGATCACCAGCGCCGTCAGCACCGTGACCACGCCGAAAGCGGCCAGCGCTCCGCGTTCGTTACGGATAGATGTACGGGCTGGAAGGGGCATCGATCGGCTCAACGGTACGGGCAGCGATGGCGAGTGCGCCATCTGGGGCGACGGTGATGGCCCCGCGCACGCGGACCCATGCATCGGCGGGCAGGCTCGCTGCGCCGGGCCAGGCCACCGGGACGGTGAAACCCTGCGCGTCGGCCACGCAACAGGCGACGACAAACCGAGCCGCGAAGAACCGGCCTGGGACGGGCTCCTTTCCATGGAAGACGAAGGCGACGACGTCCACCGGCTGACCCAGCAAGCTCGACGGCGCGCTGTTCTGGAATTCGTACGCCCACTGGTAAACGTTGCGCCGCGCCGGATCGGCGTTCGATGCGGAGGCGCTGAAGGTCACGGTTAGCGGGTCGGATTCGAGGTCCGTCCCGGCGAGCGGCTCGGGCTTGAACGCGACCCCAGCACCAGCGACGACCACAACGAACCCGGCCTGGACGAGCCCCGTACGCCCGAACCGGACCCGGAGTGGCTCCGGCGAGCGCAAGACCGGGATCGCTGCGAGCACGGAGAGGGCCAACAACCCGACCACGGTCGCCAAGAGCACGGGTTCGTACCAAGACTGGACGAGCGCGGACGCGCTCCCATCGGCCACCCGGAGGCCGATCACCAACGCGACCAACGCCGCCGCCGCCGCAAGGCCCGCTTCCCTCACCATGCGCGCAGCTCCGCAATCATCGCCAACCCGAACGAGACCTGGGCCGCGATACCGGTGATCAACGCGATCGTGACGGCCGAAAACAGCCGTCCGTACAGCGGCATCGACTTCAAGTTCACGATCGGCCCGAAGACCAAAAAGGCGAGGGTCGGGCCAAGGCCGAGCTGCGGCCCCAAGCCCGCGACGACAAACGCGTCGACGCTGGAACAGATGCTGAGCAGGAAGGCGAGCGCCATCAGCGCGAGCGTAGAAAGGACCAGGCCGTGGGTGTCCGTCAGCACCCCGCGGTCGATTTGGGTCTGGAGGAGCGCGGCGAGGCCGGAGCCCACCACGAGGTACGGAAAGAGCTCGAAGAACTCGTCGAGGGCGCGGGCTGGAGCATCGCGCAGACGCTCACCATGGCTATGGGCCGCCCCCGCTAGCGCGACCGGCCCCCGCAGCCGGCCCACCACGATCGCAGCCGCAACCGCGATCAGGACCGTACCGGCGAGCCGCAAGATCACGATGTCGGCATCGCGAAAGGCGAGCCAGGTGGTCACGATCACGATTGGGTTCACGACCGGCGCCGCCACGAGCATTGCGATCCCGAAGTCGCGAGCCCCGGCTTGTGTGAGCCGGTGGGCGAGCGGGCGGCTCCCGCAGTCGCAGGTCGGCAACAGGAGGCCGGCCGCCGAGCCCGCGGCGATCCCGATGGCTGGCTGGCGAAAGGCATGCCGCGTCATCGCGCTCGCCAGCCACGGCCCAGCCAGCGCGGACAAGACCACGCCGAGCAACAAGAACGGGGTCGTCTCGAACATCAGCGCGAAGAAGATCGTGAGGAACTCTCGCAAGCCCGCCCCCTCATCCCGAGAGTAACAAGGGCGCACCCCAGACAGCGAGCCCGAGGTGCTGCCGGAGCTTCACGAGCGGTAAGGGCGACCGGCTCCGCTACGGCTCCCGCAGGTCCACCAGCACTCGAAGTGACTCAGCGGCCGTCGCCGCCGCCTGCGTAAGGGTAAACCCGCCGCAGACCGGTACGGCGGTGTACCCCGCGCGGCCGAGGATAGCGGCCCGGCGTGCGGCGCGTTCAACGTCACCCCCATCGATCGTGGCCGACGCCTCGAGGACGAGGACCACATCGCCATCCGGAAGCGGTGTCCCAGGCCGCGCGCGGCCCTTGACGAGGAGGTCGGCCCGGCGGAGGTCGGCCTCCTGATCATAAGTAAGCTCGCCCGCGTCGCGTGCACGGTCGAATAGTTCGAGATCGTCGACGGTCACTCGGTCGACCGGCCGGAGCCATTCCCCAAACCAAGCGCGGACGTTCCACAGGTACCTGCTCGCAAGAAGGTCACTCTTGAGCGTTTCCAAGTCGCTTTCTACGCGATCCGTGGTCACACTGCCAGTGTAGCCGATCCGGCGCGGCCTTAAGCCACGCCCGTCGGCAGCTTGCCGCCGCCATCGGGCGCCGCGAGTGGCAACGGCCGCACGCTCACTTCGAGCAGTTCGGCGATGTCGTAGGCGCGGATCGAACGGCGCTCTTCGTCGGGCTGCACCGCCGGGATGCCGTCTTCGAACATCTGGATGCAGAAGGGGCACGCGGTCGCCACGATGTTGGCGCCGGTGTTCGCCGCCTCCGCCGCGCGGAGGTGGTTGACGCGGGTCCCCTGCTCTTCTTGCCACATGTTGCCGCCGCCAGCGCCACAGCACATGCCGCGCTCCTTCGTCCGGGGCATTTCGACCAACTTGACGCCCGGGATGGCGGAAAGGATGTCGCGCGGGGCATCGAAGATGTTGTTGCCGCGGCCCAGGTAGCAAGAGTCGTGATAGGTGATCGTCGCGTTGTCGGGCGTCTTGGGCTTGAGCTTGCCGACGGTCACGAGGTTCCGGAGGAATTCGGAGTGATGCGTCACTTCGTATTTGCCGCCAAAGTCCGGATATTCGTTGGCGAAGGTGTTGAAGCAGTGCGGGCAGGCCGTGATCACGCGCCGGACGCCCATCTCGTTGAAGGTCTGCGAGTTGCCCTCGGCGAGCGTGGCGTAGAGGTACTCGTTCCCGAGCCGGCGCGCGGGGTCGCCGCTACACGTCTCCGATTGGCCGAGCACGCCGAAGCTGACGTCGGCCTCGACGAGCAGCTTGACGATCGACTTCGTAATCGGCACGTTCCGTTCGACCAGCGCGCCAGAGCAGCCGACCCAGTAGAGGTACTCCTGGGAGCCATCGAAGACCGGGACGTCGATGCCCTCCGCCCGGAGCTGTTCGATCCATGTCTCGCGCGTGAACTGCGTGCCGCGCCAGGGGTGGCCGCGCTGCTCAAGGTTCTGGAGCGCCGCCTGCGCCGTGGCCGGGACGCTCGCCTTCTCCATCACGAGGTAGCGGCGCATCTCCACGATCGTGGGCACGTGCTCGATCATCACCGGGCATTCTTGGACGCAGGCCATGCAGGTCCGGCAGGCCCAGAGCGACTCGTCCTTGATGTAGTCGCCCACGAGCTCACCGTTCAGGTGCTCGGCCGGGTCCTTGCCCGCGATGAGCAGTGGGCCGGCGTGGTTCATGTAGGTCTTGAGGTCCTGGATGATCGCCATCGGGCTGAGCGGCTGGCCGGCGGTCCATGCCGGGCAGGCATCGGTGCAGCGGCCGCAGCGCACGCAGACGTCGGTGTCGAAGAGCTGCTTCCAGGAGAAATCTTGGAGCTTGCTCGCCCCGAGGCTGCCGCCCTCTTCGAAGAGCTTGTTGAAGTCGCCCATCGGCGCGAGATAGGCCGGGCCAGAGGCCGGCTTCTTGAGGAACGCGTTCATCGGCGCCATCGCGATGTGCCGGAACTTCGTCAGCGCCATCAGGGTGAGGAGGCCGAAGGCCATCACGATGTGGGCCCACCAAACGACCTCGTGGAGGTTGAGCAGCGCGGAATCGCTGAGCCCGCCAAAGACTTTCGCCACGACCCAGCCGGCCGGCGACCAGTAGCTCCAGTCTTCTTTGCCGGCCGGGATTTCGTCGCCGCCGATCCGCAGGCCTTCGACGAGGAAGCCGCTGAACAAGGTCACGCCAAGGAGGCCGATGATCAGCGCGTCTTCGGAATCACGCTTGTCCCAACTGAGCTTGGTGGGCGTGGCACGGTAGCGACGGTGGACGGCCATCCCGACGCCCGCGAGGCCGATCAGGCCGAAGACATCGCCGACGAGGCTATAGCCGAGGTACACCGGCCCCTTGAGGAAGGCGTGTTCCGCGTCGGAGCCGAAGATCAGCGGCAGGTAGTCGTCGAGTGCCAGCACCAGGGTGACGAGCGTGAGGACAGCGAAGCTGGAGTAGATGCACCAGTGCATGATCCCGGCGTAGCGGTCGCGCGTGACGCGGCCCGTGGCGGCGCCAAGGGTGAGCACGTTCCAGACGCGGAGCCCGAGCTTATCGGTCACCGACTGGCTCTTGCCGAGCCGCCAGAAGCGCATCCGCTGGATGAAGGCGCCGACGATGATGGCCATCGCGACGCCGAAGATGAAGTACATGATGACGGGGTACGAGATGTTGAAGAACACCTCGCGCTGGGCCGAATCATGGTCCGCGGTGCGTGCAAGCTCCAGGGCGGAGAGGGCGCCGAGGCCCGCGAGCGGGATAAGCATCCCGCCAAACGAAACGTTGAAGCGGGTGCCCTTCGGCGCCGGCGGGGTGGTGCTGGCGGCGGGGGCGGCGGGGGCAGTCGAACGCTTAAACAGACTCATCCGGCTCGGTCCCTCGGTTGGTCAACGGGTAAGGTTCGCGCAAAGGTGCGCGTCCGGATTCTATGGAACGGCCCCCCAAGGGGCGAACGGAGGGCGCGCGTCCCTCGTCCCCGGTCCCTGCCTTGTGAAGCCGACCATGGCCGCGCCGGCCCCACCCTCAGTACCGCGACCACACGGGAGCGGTCACGCCGCCGCAAGCGACGCACGCCTCAATCTACGGACCGCGCAGGCGCCACCTGCGCTATCACGAACGCTCGTCTCATCCCCCACGCAGTCTCAGGACGCTCCCCCTCGCCCGCGAAGTCGGGAGACGCGAGCTGGTGCCCCCGCCGAGTTCCTGCCACCAGATCGCGCTGGTTGTGGTTCGAGGGCGGTGCGAGACCGCCTGAAACCTTGGCGGACCCTCGAACGTTCTGGAGTGGCAGGGGGTTCTCTCGATGCGTCGTGCCGATGTGTTCGTCGCCTTCGCTGGCGTGCTCGGGGTGGCTCTTTGGGCCATCGCGACGGGCGGCCGAGCAGGTGCGCCGGGCAACTACCACGCGTCGAGCGAGCGCTTCGTCGAGCCGGGCGCCACAGTGCCCGCGGGGTACTACGAGGCAGAGCGGGCGGCGGTCACACTCGGGCCGGCCCTGGATGGCGTGGCTGGCTTTGCAGGGATCCGAATCGTCCATGCGTCACCAGCGTTCGTGGAGGTGTCGGTCGCCGGCGACGGAGCGGCAGTGGAGGCGGCGATCGACCGGCAGGGCGTGGACCGGTCGGTGGTGCGTGTGGTGGCCGTGACCTACACGCGAGAAGAACTGCTCGCCCTCGTTCGACGGATCAGCGGCGACTACAGCGGGCTTAAGGCACTGGACGTGTGGATGGTCGCGGTCGGGCCGGATGTGGCGTCGAACCGGGTCGTCGTCGAGGTCGCGGAGAAAACGGGCCGCGAGGAGCAGGTGCTCCGCGAGCGATACGGCCCAATGGTCGCGATGCGCTCGGCTGGCCAGTTCCCAGCACCCACCCCCACCCCCGGGCCAGGCCCGCAATTAGAGACCTACCCTGCGGGGTGGTATCAGGTGTTCGCGTGCGCCGGGGTCGGCCTCTTGGGTGGTCCGGTTGCGATTTCGCCGGACGGCGTCGTGTCCTTGGGCGAGCCAGCGGCGAGCCAACGGCTCCGTTGGCCATCGACGTACCGGCTCACTCGTGAGGGAGACGCCTGGGTGATCCTGAGTCCCGACCACCCGCGGCCGATACGCGAGGGCGGCGCGTGTGGCCAGGACATGCAGCCAGGGAAGCTTCGCAATCCGTGAGGGCTGCCTCACCTAGCGCGAACGTGAGTGAGCGGGCCTCGGATTGTTGTGGTGACTCGGTGCCTTTGGACAATTTGTCGCCGGTACGCAGTGAGTCCCACGTCGTCGGCACAACAGCCACCCGCAACAGACTCAACGACGTCCACACACCTAATGGGCCAGTGCGGCCGGGTTCAGAACGCGAACCTCGACAAATGCCTCGAAGTCGTGATCAAAGCTGACGAGTGTCAGGTCATGTTCCACAGCGAGCGCGGCGAGGTGGGCGTCCGAGAGGTCAGGACCTCGGAGATCGTACCGGACGGCCATGCTCTCAAGGATCTCGAGGTGCCGCGGACCCGGGCTAGGGATTGCCACGTGCTCGTGACTCAAAAGTGATCGAACGAACGTCATCGCGATCGGCGCTGCCACGGGCAAGGCCATCGCCTTACGGTTGGTGGTGATCCTGATGACTCCGAGGATCGTCATCCATGGCACGAACAGGAGATCATCCATCCTGAGAGCGTCTTCCAGCCACGCGCGTGCCTCCGTGTGGAAACGAGTGTCGGCATGAGTGCGTAGATCAAGACGTTGATATCGAGAAGCACTACCGGTGACTCGGGCCTTCAAGCTCTTCCAGTGCCCGCGAACTGCACCCGATGTCGATCAGAAGGCCACCGTCCCAGGTCGGAAGGACGAAGGCGCCCGTATCGTTCGAGGGAGGCCTCGGTGGCCCGGGGAGCCCGGCTCCATCGTGCGTGCGTTGCCTCGTTCGCACCGCTCGTGCCTGACGGCGGATCAGTTGGCGAGTTTCCGCATCCGCACTTCCGGTGGTCTCGCTCGAAGCCTGCGCCTCGGGCTCAACGCTCGTCGATCGCGCTCGCAGCAGTTCATGGGCGACCCCACGCAACGCGGACTCGATCACTCGCTCCACGGTGATGCCGAGCGCCGCTGCCCGTGACTCCAACGCCCTCGCGGTCTCGTTGTCGAGCTCGATGGTGGCCTGCATCTGATCATCGTATCAGACGACAATCAGCGCCGTCGGCCCCTCGGCCATCGCCTCTCGCCCCGCTACCGTCAGCCCCATGCCTCGTCTCCACCCGCCGACGCCGCGCTCCGAAGGACGAAAGACGAACCACCCAATGAGCCTCATGAGCCAAGGCTCATCAAACAAGCGGAGGCTCATCCAGGCTCATCCATTTCGCCCCAACGCTCATCCCACGACGAGCCTTCCCATGCAGGCTCAAGCCAGGCTCATCGCCAAGACGCGGGTCCGCGTGTCGGTGCGCATTCGACGCCTCCCCAGTAATCGGAACGTCTTCGAGCGAGGTTCGCGAGTGCAACACACGACCCCCTCACCGGCCAACACACAGTTGCGTCCACACGACGGCCTCAACATGTGCACACGCCAGCGATGTGCTCACCACGTGTTCATGTCACGCGATTTTTTGGCGGCGCGACGAGGCCCGAAACCGCCGCAACAATCACGGACCCGCTCACTCACGTCCGCGGCCCGCTTGGGGCGCGCCCCGGCCTTCCTCTTTCCACTTTGCCCTTTCCTCTGCCTACCCAATCCCCTCATTCACGGGCTCGCCGTTCGTCTTCCGGAGGTCCACCTTGAGCACTTTGCCCATCGGGTTCCGCGGGAGCTCCGCGACGACGGCGTAGTATTGCGGCGCTTTGTAGCTCGCGAGGCGGCCCTTCGTGTACTCCACCAGCTCCGCGACGGTCGCTTTCGCGCCGGGCTTCAGGACAATCACGGCCTTCACGACTTCGCCCCATTCCGTGTCGGGGACGCCGATCACAGCGGCTTCTTCGATGGCGGGGTGGGCCGTCAGTGCGGCCTCGATCTCGCCGGGCGAGATGTTCTCGCCGCCACGGATGATGAGGTCCTTCTTGCGGCCAGTGATGAAGAGGTAGCCGCCTTCGTCGACGTAGCCAACGTCGCCGGTGTGGAGCCAGCCATCGACGATCGCGCTGGCGGTCTCCGCTTCCTGCTTGAAGTAGCCCTTCATCACGCGCGGCGAACGGACGCAGATTTCGCCCTCCTTGCCGGCGGCGAGGAGGACGTTGCCATCGTTCATGATGCCGATTTCGACGTCGGGCATCGGCTTGCCGACGGAGCGGAGGCGCTTCTCCTTGACAGCGGTGTCGGCGCGAAGGTCGTGGTCGCTGGCGTCCAGGAAGGTAAGGGTGGCCGTGGATTCGGTCTGGCCGTAGGCGTTGATCAGGCCGATTTCGAGCGGGTTCATGACATCGCAGGCCTTACGGACGACCTCGTACGGCATCGGCGCGGCGCCGTAGGTGATCTGGCGCATGGTCGAGAGGTTGTACTTCGCGAAGTCCGGGTGTTCGACGATCCGCTTGAGCATGGTGGGGACGACGAAGGCGTGGGTCGCGCCCTCTTCGTGGACGGCGCGCAGCCATTCTTCGGGCGAAAACGCCGGAAGGATCACCAGCGTCCGGCCGCTCCAGATCGCCAGCATCATCGAAGTGGCGCCCGCGACATGGAAGAACGGGGCCGAGACGAGCAGCTTGTCGTGGATGTCGGGGTCGGCCGGGTTCTGGTTCGTGACGTAGGCCGTCATGTCCAGATAGGTGAGCTGGACGCCCTTCGGCATCGCGGTGGTGCCAGAGGTGAAGATGATGATCGTCGCGTCGTGGTCGTCGACATCGACCCAGGGCTCGTCCTCGCTCGCGGCGGCGACGATGGAGTCGTACGAGAGGTAGTCCGCCGCCGGCGTGTCGTAGGTGATGAAGTGCTGGGTGGAATCGAGGGTGGGCCGGATGCGGTCGACGAGGGAGCGGTAGCGGTCGGAAACGAAGAGCGCGACCGACTGGCTCGCGTTGATCATGTAGGTAAGCTCTTCGTCCTTGGCGCGGAAGTTGAGGGGGACGAAGGTGACGCCGAGCATCGCGCAGGCGTAGTAGGTGATGACGTAGTCGGCGCTGTTGACCGACATGGTGGCGACCTTCTGGCCCTTTTCCACGCCGAGTGCCGTGAGGGCGTTGGCGAGCTTCACGACGGCGGGGTACATGTCCATGTAGAGAATGCGCTTGCCATTGCCGCCAACCTCGACGAGGGCTTCACGGTCGGCGACGACAGCCGACGAGATCTGAAGGAATTCGATGGTGTTCATGGTGCTCCGGAGGGCCGGGCGGCGGGCGCGCCCAGAAAGTCAATGAGTCCGAGATTCTACGGGCGGGGTGCCCTAGCTGGTAGTCGAAGGGGGGCGCAACGGGGGCGTCACGGAGAGGCTGGGGCCAGCGCGGCGGCGGGCAGCCAGCCCTCGGCGCCGGTCAGCTGGGATTCGACCCGGACCCAGGCGCCGCCCTCTCCGAGGATCGCGCCGCCTGCTGCCGGCCGGACGAACGCCCACGGCGGGACGCAATCGAGGATCGGGGTGAACTCGGAGGCGGACTCGCGGAGCGGCGTGCAGTCGCGGCCGGCCGGCGGGGTGTGGGAGGTCCAGCCGCCGGTGAGCACGGCCTTCACGAGGAACCCGTCGCCGAGCAGGTCATAGGGGAGCGCGATCACCGAGGCCCAGGCGAGGTCCTGGTCGTTCACGGTGATCGTGACCGGGTGAAGTCGGACGCCTTCGACGACGTCGCCTGCCTCGCGAAGGGCGAGCCAGGCGCTGCCCCAAAGGGTGCGCGTCCCGCGCTGGCGCACGCTCTCGTAGGGCGCCGCGGCGCTTTGGAGGGTGAAGTTGCCGAAGGTGAGCGTCGCCGCCGTGAGTAGCGGGTCGCCGGGCTTGGTCCCACCGAGAGCGAGATCCGCACCGCTGGCTGCGACGCGCAGCGTCCGTGCACCGCCGAGCCAGACTTCCGCGGGAGCGCCCTCAAGAGGGCTGGCTGTACCATCGGCCATCGGATCTCGCGCGGGGGCGCGGGCGGCAGCGGCGAGGACCGTCTCGACCCGTTGGCCGCGCTCCGGGACGGGCTTCCAGGTCCGGCCAGCGTCCTCCGAGACGAGCACGCGTGTCGCCAACGGGCGGCCGGGGTCGCAGCCGCGTTCGATGCAGACGGAGGCCACGAGCAGCGCACCCCGGGGGTCGGACTCAAGGTTGACGACGCTTGCGTCTTGGGCAGAGAGGAGCACTTCGACACCCCGGCCGGCGGTCCACCGGACGACTTCGTTTTGGCCATCGGTGCGCCGGAGCCCAACGAGGACGACGCCGTCGGGCGGGGCCAGTGGCGGTTGGAGGTAGAGGCTCCCGCGCAGTGGCGCCACGGGTGGCGGCGCCTCGACCGGGTCCGCCTGGAGGCTTTGGACGGCTGGGGCGGTGGGCTGGCTCGCGTCGGGCTGACGGCGAAGGGCGAAGCCAACCATCGCGCCAACGAGGGCCGCGCCGAGCACGACGGCGACCGCCAGCGGCCAACTCCAGTGCCACGGGGAGGCTGGTCGTGGTGGCTCGGAGATGGCCACGGGCATCGCTTCGACGGGCTGGCTGGCCGGCTGCGGCCAGACCGCGCCGGGACGGATGGCGGCGCGCGAGGTGGCGCCGGTCTTGGTCATCAGCCGTTCGACGCGAGCCTTGAGGTCGCCGACTGAGAGGCCGAGCTGGACGGCGATTTCGGCGTCGACGCGGCCCTCGCGGATCAGGGCGAGGATGCGCTCTTCGGTGGGCGTGAGAGGGGCCGGGGTCACAGGAGCGGCTCCCCGGCGACCCAGGTGTGATGCCGGTGCTTCGTCCATGAGGACCCCCTCATGACGATAACGCGCGACCGGGCGCAACGGTTCCGTGCCGCCATGCGAGGGCCTCTTGGACTCAGCACTTCTCCTCAAGGAAGAAGGCGGTCCCTTCGCGGCGCGAGCATTGGCGCTTGCCGAAGTCGACGACGACGCGGCCGGCGTCGTCGATCTCGACGGGGTAGCGGTCAAGGTTGCGGCCATCGCGGTCGAGGCGGATGCCGGTCGCATCGTAGACCGCGCCGTTGCACTCCTCGTAGAAGAACAGCTCGAATTGTGCGGCGCCGGGGCTCTGGCGGCCGGAGAAGCGCTCGGCCACGCCGCGGAACGCCGGTTGCGCCCGGTCCGCGGTGACCACCCGGCAGCGGCGCCCCTGGGCGGCGCGGTTCGACGCGTCCAGATCGTGGAGCGCGAAGAAGCGAGCGGGGCCGATGCGGACGAGGTAGATGTGGTGTTCGGGCTCGAAGGCGAACGAGTCGGGCGGGTAGGCGTCGACGGGATCGAGGACGGCGCGGCTGGAGTCCGACCCCGACTCGAGGAAGGTGACGGCGAAGACGACGGCGCCGGCAAGGAGCGCCACGACCGCGACCATCGCGGCGCAACCGAGTGCGACGGGTGGGCGGACGCTTGGCGTGTGGATCTCGTGCGTCATGAGCGCCTCAGCGGTGTAGGCGACGCCATTCGCGGACGGCGCCGGCGAGGAAGCCCGCTCCGTAGCTTGCGTGCATGGTGGCGATCGCGAGGAGCGTGCGCACGGGGCCGGCCCCGCTCTTGGCGGCGGCCTTTCGGGCGGCGCGGAAGCCGAGGACGACGTAGGCGACCGAGAGCGCGCGCAGAAGCCACTTCGCCCAGCGGAACATGGGCCAGAGCATGAGCAGCGCAGGGGCGCCAGCGACCATCGCGGAGGGGGCGAAGTGGCGCGGCTGGAGGTGGCGGCCGCGGCCCAGCAGCGTCCCCTTTGCCGCGCCGTACTCCCAATACTGCTTGGCCAACGCCTTGAGCGTGCGGCGCGGGAAGTAGCTGCTGCGGATCTCCGGGATGAGGACGATTTTGCCGCCGGCGGCGATCAGGCGCTCGTTGTAGCTGTCTTCATCGGCGCCGTCGACGGTTTCATCGAACTCGCCGACAAGCTCCCAGACCTTCCGGTGGTAGCAGCCAAAGGGGACGGTATCGACCTCGCCTTCGCGGCCGGAATAGCGGAAACGGGCGTTGCCGACGCCGAAGGGCGACGACATCGCGGCGGCGATCGCTCTGCCGGTGGGGCCTTCGCCAATGGTGTCGATGGGCCCGCCGACGCAGGCGGCGCGCGTGCGTCGCAGGCCCTCAACGGAGGCCCGGACGAAGTCGGGGCGGACGCTGCTGTGCGCCCCGATGATGATCCAGCAATCGCCGGTGGCGACGCGCATCCCCTCGTTCAGACCAGCCACGGTGATGCGGCGCGGGTTATCAACGACCTCGAGGCGGCGGAGAGGGCTGGCGTAGGCGCGGACGATCGCGCGCGTACGGTCGCTGGAGCCGCCATCGGAGACGAGGACTTCGATCTCGCCAGCGCCGTAGTCCTGCGCGGCGAGGGAGTCGAGCAGCGCCTCGATGTAGCGCTCTTCGTTCAGGCAGGGGATGACGATCGAGACGAGCGGGCGCTCGGGGAGGCTCAGGTCGGCGTTGGCGAGCGGCTGGCTGCTCATGAGGCGGCCCGCGCGGCTCGATAGGTCTCAAGGGCGTCGACGCCCGCGGCTTCGACCCGCGCAGCCGTGTGATCCATGCCATGGTTGCGGACGACCCAACCGCGCGCGGCGTCGCCAAGGGTCTCGCGGGCCGCTGGGTCGTCGTGGAGCCGGATGACAGCCCGTGCGATGTCGATGCCGTCGACAGCCCGCCAGATCGGCGGCGGCTCCACGTAGCCAGCGTTGTTGCGGTACCAAGCGACGACCGGACGGGCGCACGCCATCGCCTCGAGCTCGGCCATGCCGAGCGCGCCAAGGAAGGCCTGGCCGACGACGATCGCGTGCTGGTTGATCAGCGCGGGGAGCTGGTCGCGCCGTTGGAATGGGAGCAGGCGGACGTTGGGCAGCTTCGCGAAGGCTTGCACATGGTCTCCGTAGTCCAAGGCGGTGACTTGGATGTCGGGGCGCACCTTGGCGAGCTGGGCGCAGGCGCGGTAGAGCCGCCGCCAGCCCTTGATGTCGGTGAGCGAACAGCAGATGTAGACGCCGCTCGCCTCAGTAGCAGGCGTCGTAGGCGCGAAGGCCTCGGAATCGACCGGGTTGGGCAGGAACTCAGCGTCCGGCCGGCGCGAGGTGACGTATGGCGCGAGGTCGGGGGTCGCGTAGTAGACGCGGAGGGCGCCGGCCAGCGCGCGCTCGACGAGCGGCCGCGTGAACGGCGTGATCTCGCGTACATCGCTGCCGTGGCAATGGAGGATGTAGGGAAAGCGCCCAAGGACGCCGATCATCCCGAGGTAGGCGTAGTGAATGTGAAGGATGTCGGGCTTTTCGCGACGCAGCCGCTGGATGATGTCGGCCCATTCGAGGGCGCGAAACGGCCCGACGACGGGCTTGATTGTCCACGGGAGGCCACCGCCGATCAGGCGCGGCCGGATCACGGTGACACGGTGGCCGCGGTGTTCGAGGGCGCGGCTCAGGTCGCTGGCGACGGAGGCGATGTCGTTGATCTCGACGATGTGCACGGCTTACGCCCCCGCCGGCAAGCGGCGCCGGACTTGCGAGAACCACTCCACCCCATAGACCGCGACAACACCGAGGACGAGAGTGACCGCGAAAGCGACGGCGACTTTTCCGCGCGTCGTGCCCGAGACGCCACCGGAGAAGGTGTAACTGGTCGCGATCGTGCTCTGGGCGCTGATCACGGCGACGGTGGCGTTGTTCAGGCGGACGTAGCTTTCGCGCCGGATGTCGGCGAGCGAGCGCAGGTCATCGACCATCGCCCGGATGCTGGGGCCTACGGCGCCGTCGGAGAGGGGATCGCGCCGCTTGGCGAGGTCCTGGAGAGTGGCGGTGATCACGGCGCGACGTTGCTTGAGGGCCGTCTCGGCCTGGCCTTCGGGGACGGGGACGCCAAGGATGCGCGCGGCCTGGACGCTGCTCGCGGCGGTCGCCGGGTCGCGCAGCGCGGCGTCGATTGCGGCGGCTTCGACTTCGAGGGTGACCTGTTCGATGTTGTAGCGCTCGGTCAGCGAGCCGAGAGCAAAGACGGAGCGGAGGACTTCGTCGCCGGGGAGGCCCTTCGCTTTGGTCGCCGCGAGATAATCGTCGTAGGCCTTCTGGTATCTGGTCTCGGCCTCATCGACGACTTCCTGCTTCTTGGAGAGGAAGCGGGTGCGCCAGAGGCCGGCCGGTGCTGTGTACTCCTCGGTGAAGACTTCGACGAAGCCGGCGCGGTAGCGTTCGGCGGTGAGCTTGTCGGGGTCGGTGACGCTGACCGTGATGATGCCCTTGGAGACGCCATCGGCGACGGAGATCGGGGCAAGGGCGATGCTGAAGCGGGCGTAGTCGAAGGCGGGGTCACCGACCTTGGCTTTGACCTTTTCGATGAAGGCAGGGTCGGTGGTCATGGATTGGGCTTCGAAGACGCGGAGGCCGCGGTCGCCGCCGAGGACGATGTCCTGGATGACGGTATCGAGGGCCATGGAGGCGACGGCGTTGGATTCGCCAGCGACGTTGCCGAACGAGAGGCTCGCGATCAGGCCAACAACCGCCGCCGGGATGAAAAGCCATCCTCGCCGGCGGAAGAGGGAGATATCCCCCGCAAGGCCGCTGGTTCCGCCGGGCATCGCCCCGTATCGTAGGTTCCGCTAGGCGGGGCGGTCAAAGCTGCGGCTCGCCGGGCGGGGATGGCAAGGGGGCAGATCGCGTGGAACGGGCGGCGGGCGCGCGTCAAGGCGCCGGGCGGATGACATTCGCGCGTCGAGGCATCCAGTGAGCGATGTGGCCTTGCCTCTCGGCGTTGCGGCCGCCTTGGTTGCCCTTGGGCTGGCGATCCGGGCCCCGAAATTGCTGATCCCGGCGGTCGTGTTACTCCTGCCGATTGAGTACTTCTCGACGATCCTGGAAGACGACCTGGGCGCCAGCGGCGCGGGCGGTGCTGTCCGGGCGATGTTGAACCCCGGCAAAGCGGCGATGGCGGTAACGGTCGTGTTCGCGATTGTCCGGGCCCGTCACGACATCCGGTCGCTGCTTCCACAGAGCCAACTCGTAATCCCGCTGGCAGCGTTGGTCGCGATACTGTGGATCGGCTTGTTGTGGGCGGATTCGATTTCTCCGCCGAACCTCGTACTCGTTGTTGTGTTGTATTTCGCATTCCTGATGGTGGCGCCATCGTTCATCGAGGATCGGAAGGACATCGACCGAATCGTTGCGGCAGTTTTGATCGCGGCCATCTGGCTGGGCGCCCTGGCGGTGGCACAACGGCTGGGCGGTGTCTTCCAATGGCGTGGCGTCTTGATCCAATCGGACGAGGCGAGCTACCGGTCGAACGCGACGTTTTCGGACCCGAACATCCTGGCGCGGCACCTGAGCCTGGCGATGGCGCTGGCGGCGGGCCTGATCCTCACGTACGGCCCACGGCGGCTGACGGTGTACCTCGCGCTCCCGGCGCTCCTGATCGGCGGGATGGGGATCCTCATGACGGCGTCGCGGTCGGGGTGGCTGCTGATGGTCCTGGCTACGGCGCTCATGATCTTTCTTGCGCCGATCGCGAGATACACCAAGCTCCGAATCCTGGGGGGCGGGGGGGCAGCGGTGGTCGCGATGTTGGCGCTGGTGCTCGCCCAGGGGGGTTCGCAGGCGGACCGGATCCGGTCGCTGACCGACCGTGAGTCGGTGTTGGGCCTGCGCGAGTTCCTGATCAAGGCCGGCTGGGAGATGTTTAAGGACAACCCCATCCACGGCGTCGGCACCGGGGGTTTCGAGCACGCCCTCGTGACATCGTACATCGACATCTTGCCGGACTGGGCACGGACCACGCTTTCGCACACGTCGCTGGTCTCGATTCTGGCGGAGCTTGGCTTGATCGGCGTGGTGGCGTTCGGCTTTGTGGGGGTCAAGCTGGCGATCGTTGCGGCGAAGACGTATGCCGAAGCGCGGGAGCCCGGTGAGCGCCTGATCACCGGGTGGGCGATCGTGGCGGTGTTTGGGGTGATCCTCCAGAGTCAGTCGGAGGGGCGGCTACTGGATGACCCGTACCTTTGGTTCTACGCCGCCATCCTGGTGGCGATGGAAATCCGGCACGTTACGGCGCGTTCGTCGGCGCGGTGGAACGCCGGGCGGTTGGGGTCATCCTCTACGACGCCTTCCGCCGAGACCGGATGGGGTGGAGGCGCGGAGGCAACGGGGTTGGGGCCCTCGCCCCCAGCCCCGCGGCCCCAGCTTGGCGGGGAAGGGCGAGCGTCCTGAGACTGCGGGAGCCCGTTTTCGCTGGCGGGAGGCGAAGACGCTCCCTATACGTCGCGGTGCGCAGGCACTAGCGGCGGCGCGGGGCATGGCGGCGGACCTGTAGCCCACCTCGGTCGTACAATCGCAGGCGATGTATACGGTGCTTGCGGGCGGCGTAGGCGCTTCCCGGTTCCTCCAGGGCCTTGTCCAAGCGGTCGACCCCGCCTCAATCACGGTGATTTCGAACACGGGTGACGATGTCGAGATGTTCGGCGTCCATGTCTCGCCGGATGTCGACATCGTGATCTACGCGCTCGCCGGCGCGGTGAACCCTGTGACCGGCTGGGGCCTGACGGGCGACACGTTCTCGGTGGTCGACCAACTGCAGCGCTTTGGCTACGAGCGCTGGTTCAACCTCGGCGACCGCGACCTCGCGATGTGCCTGCACCGGACGACGCTGCTCCGCGAGGGGATGCCGCTGCACGGCGTCGTCGCCGAGCTCACGCGGGCTTGGGGCCTCGCCCTGAACATCCTTCCGATGTCCGACGAGCCGGTCCGCACGGCGATCGATGGGCCAGAGGGCGAGCTGCCGTTCCAGGACTACATGGTCAAGCTGCGCACCGACGTCGAGGTGAAACGCGTGCGCTTCACGGGCGTGGAGGCGGCCCGCCCGGCGCCGGGCGTCATCGAGGCGATCCGTGATGCGGAGGCCGTGTTCATCGCGCCGAGCAACCCGTTCGTGAGCATTGGGCCGATCCTCGCAGTGCCGGGCATCCAAGGGGCGCTTGAGGCCACGCGGGCCGTCCGGGTCGCGATCAGTCCGATCATCGCTGGGCAGGTGGTGAAGGGGCCGGCCGGGAAGATGCTGGCCTCGCTCGGGCACGAGGTCTCGGCGCTCGGGGTGGCGAAGATCTATCGCCCGTTCATCGACGTGATGGTGATCGACGAACAGGACCGCGACCTTGCAGGCGCGGTCGAGGCGCTGGGCCTTGGTTGCATCGTGACCGACACGATCATGGCCGACGCCGCGAAGCAGAAGGCACTCGCGGAGGCGGCGGTGCGCGCCGCCCGCCGCTAGCCGTGCCGGCCCCGGTGGCGGTCATCCCTGTGAACCGGCTCGACCGTGCGAAGGGCCGCTTGGCGGGCATCCTCACGCCCGAAGAGCGGCAGCGGTTAGCGTTAATCACGGCGGGCACGGTGGTAGCGGCGGCCCGCGACGCGGGCCTCGAAGTCTGGCTGCTGGGGCCGGACGTCGCGGAAACGCGACGCATCCCTGGCGCGTCCCGTTATGTCGGCGAGAGCGCCCGGCACAGCGGGCTCAGCGCGCAGCTCTCGTGGGCGATCCGCAGCCTGAAGACAGCGCTCATCCTCCACGCCGACCTGCCGCTGGCCTCGGGCAAAGCGGTGGACGACATCATCGCGGCGGCGCCGCACTTGCCGTGCGCGGTCGGCGTCGAAAGCCCAGATGGCGGGACAAACGCGCTACTGCTGGACCCGCCGGGGCGCTTTCCGCTGGCGTATGGGCCTGGGAGCTTCGCCAAACACCGGGCCGCGGCGGAAACGGTGAACGTCGCGTTCCTGCGGGTGGAGGCGCCGGACTTGCAGCTCGACCTCGACACGCCGGAGGACATCCGCATCCTCCTCGCGTCGCCGCGCGGGGCCCTAAGCGAGGCGGGCGCGTACCTCCTGGCGCAGGGGCTGCCTCAGCGGCTCGCCGAGCTTGGTTAGGGCGCGTCGCCGGCGACAAAGGGGAGCGCCACCCGGGTGACGAGCGGTGGGTCCAGGGTGAGGTCGATGCGATTCGGGCCGGCGGCGAAGAGCGGCTGCTGGCTCGCGAAGGCACGCATGAGCGGAAGCCAGAAGACGACGCGGTCGCCCAAGTGGCCGCAGCCGGGGCGCTGGCCGTTCCCCGATCCATCGGCGAGGACGGTGATTGCGAAAACGGTCTTGCCGACATCGGCGATGGGGTTGGCAGGGATCGCCTCAGCGACCCTGGTCTCGGCCTGGCCGCAGGCGCGTCCATTGATGAGCGCAACGACGGGCTGGAGAGGCGGGGAGAGGTTCTCGCCGTCCGCCTGCACGGTGCCATATGGCCAAAAGAAGTCGGGGAAGGGCGGCCCGGACTGGGCAGCGGCGACGGACATCCCGAGCCCCGCGAGACTCAGACCGGCGATGAGCCGCAGCCGAGCCCTCACCCGCAACCCCTCTCCCGGCTTCGCGGGCGAGGGGAGCGGCCTAAGTTTGCCGCTCGGACCTGTGATGCTCGCCGCGAAGCGCTTGGCAAAGCCCTACCTCTTTTCAGAGGTCACGGCGGCGGCGTAGCTGCGCGTGGAGAGCGCGCCGCCCACGGTGAGGTTGACCTGGCGAGGCCCAGGGCCGGCCCAGGAAGAGGTCTCGTTGGCGAGCCGGCCCGGCGTGGATCCGCTGGGGCCGATGTAGAAACGGATCGTGCGGCCAGAACGGCCGCAGCCGGTGCGCTGTGAGTCGGAGAAGACGTCGACGACGTAGACCGGGTTGTTGTTGTCGAGGATGACCTTCCCGGCGCCGCAGGCGACGAAACTGTTGCCATCGCCGACCATTGCGACGACGTCGGCGCCCGTGGCGAGGCCCGTGGCCGTGCCATAGTAAGTGGCCGGGGGATCGGGCGGGAGCTGGGCCAAAGCCGCCGTGGGCACAGCCGCCAGGGCTGCACCGGCGAAGAGAACTCCCAGGAGGTGGCGTCGGTTCATGTGGATCCCTCTCGCACCAAAGGTGACAGTAGGTTGAGGGTAGGTTCGCCTGGACGAGCGCACAAGGCGGCTTTCGCCTCGAAGAGGGTATCCGTACATTGTTTACTGATAGTTTACGGCATGTACAAGGAGAAATATGAAGGCTATCGCCCGTCTCCGCACCGCAATCACGCCGGTTGCCCGGCCGATCCGACGGCGGCTCCAGGCGGCTCGGCGCGCCAGCCGCAAAGCGCGCTACCTGCGCGACGGCATCGAAGGCATCGCGATGGAGCTGCGGACGACGACCAACGCCCACGCGGAGATCCTCCGCGAATACGGCGCGACGGTGGGCGAGGAGTGCTCGATCTACACGCCGCTGCACATCGTCAACGCCCCCGGTGACTTCCGGAACTTGGTGATTGGCGACCGCGTGCACCTCGGGGCGGACCTTCTCATCGACCTCGCAGACCAGGTGACCATCGGCGACGATGCGACGCTTTCGATGCGCTGCACGCTGGTGACGCACATCGATGTCGGCCAAGGGCCGCTCGCCGCCCGCCGCCCGCGCCAACAGGCGCCCGTGCGGGTCGAGGCGGGCGCGTACCTCGGCGCGGGCGTCACCGTGCTCCACGGGGTTGTCATTGGTGCGGAGGCGACGGTTGGGGCGCATGCGCTGGTAAACCGCGCCGTCGCCGGGGGGACCACGGTGGTTTCGCCGCTGGCTGAGACGCTCGACGCGGCGCGGGGGCGACGGTGAACCTCGATTTTCCGGGCAAGCGGGTCCTCATACTTGGCCTCCCGTACTTCGGGGAGATCTTGGAACAGCAGCTCCGGAGCCGCGGCTGGCAAGCGCGATTCCTGCCGCATCCGGGGCGCGATGTCCGGGCGTGGCTACGGGTCGCGCGGATGGCGAAAAGCGCTGATGCGATCTACCTGATTTCGAGCCGCGCGGAACGCCGATCACCACAGGATGTCCTGCTCCGGGCGACCCGCAAGCCGGTAGTGATCCACTGGGTGGGGACAGATGTGCTCATCGCGAAAGAGGAGTTCGACCGCGATCGGCTGGCGCAGAGCGTGGTCGAGCGCCCGGTCCACTGGTGCGACGCGAGCTGGCTGGCGGACGAGCTCGCGGAGATGGGCGTGCGCGCGGAGTACGTCGCGCTGCCTGTGCCAGGGCTCGCAGCGGAGCTCGTGCCACTCCCCGAAGCCTTTCGCGTCTTGCTCTACTTGCCGGTCGATGCGTTCGACCGCGAGGTGTTCGACATGGAGACGATCCTCAGGCTACCGGCTGCGTTCCCCGAGATAGAGTTCACGCTGATCCCGTCACCGCCGACGTCACTGCCGGGGCCATGGCCCGCGAACCTGCGCGCGCCGGGCTGGGTGACGGACATGGACGCGCTTTGGCGCGAGACGACGGTCTACATCCGGCTGACGAGCCACGACGGGATGCCGTTCACGGTCTTGGAGGCGCTCTCGCGGGGGCGCCAGGTGGTCTTCACGCAGCCCCTGCCCCATACGGTCACCGCACGCGGGTTTGAGGGTGTGTCAGCGGCGCTGGGTGGGCTGTTGCGGGCTCACCAAGCTGGGCGGCTTGGCCTGAACGTCGACGGGGCCCGCTGGGCGCGCGAGACGTTCGACCCGATGCGGTGCCTAGACGAGATCGACCGGCGCCTTCGCGCGCTGTTCGCTTGAGCGGGGCCTCTGACCGCGGGCGGGAGGCCGTTGCGAAGGGGCCTGCCGCTCGGCACCGTAGATCCATGGCCACGACCGACCCCGCAACACTCGCCCCGCTCAGCGCGGAGGGCCGGCTCGCGCTGCTGGGGAGCAGCGCCGATGGCCTGAGCGCGGCTCAGGCGGCCGCTCGCCTGGCCAGGGCCGGCCCGAACGAGCCGGTGAGACGGCAACAGCGGCATCTGGCCCGCGAGGCGGCGAGCCAGTTCACCCACACCCTCGCGCTGCTGTTGTGGTTCGCCGCTGGACTCTCGTTTGCCGCCGGGATCACGGAACTCGGTCTGGCGATCGTGACGGTCGTCGCGGTGAACGGAGCCTTTGCCTTCGTCCAAGAGTATCGAGCGAGCCATCTGGTCGAAGGCTTGATGCGGCGGGTGGCGGTGCGGGCGGCCGTACGTCGTGACGGACGTACCGCGTTGTTGGCGGCAGCGACACTCGTGCCGGGCGATATCGTGGAACTGACCGCGGGGGACGTGGTCCCGGCCGATTGCGTGCTCGTCGAGGCCGATAACCTCTCGCTCGACCTCTCAATGCTGACCGGCGAAAGCGCGCCGGTGGGGCGCGAAGCCGGACCAGCAGCACCGTCGGCCCGAGCTGCCGAGATGTCATGCGTGGCGCCCGGAGGCGCGGCGGTCGTGACCGGGACGGCGACCGCCGTGGTGTTTGCGACGGGGCCGGAGAGCTCGATCGGCCAGATCGCGCGCCTGGTCCAGGACGTGGGCACTGCGCCTTCGGAGTTGGAACGCCAGGTCCGGGACCTGTCGCGTCTGACGGCTGGGATAGCGGTGGTGGCTGGAACGGTCGTCCTGACCGCCGCGTCGCTTGTGGGGGACACGGGCTTTGCCGCGGCCCTGACCTTTTCAACGGGCGTCATCGTTGCGCTTGTGCCCGAAGGGCTCTTGCCGACGCTGAGCGTGGCCCTCGCGATTGGTGCGAGCCGGATGGCGGGCCGGGGCGTGGCAGTCCGGCGGCTCTCAGCGATCGAGGTCGTGGGCGGCGCAACGGTGATTTGCACCGACAAGACGGGGACGTTGACCCAGAACGCCATCAGCGTCGCGGAGGTCACACCCCACGGGAGCGCCACGGTGCTGGAGATCGCCCGCACGGTCGCGCTTTGTAACAACGCCGAGGTCAGCGACGCGAATGGCGACCCAGTCGACCGCGCGCTGCTTGCGTGGGCGGGAGCCACGGGCGTGGACATCGCCGCCGCGCGGGCAGCCTCACCGCGCCGGGCGGACATCCCATTCGACGCGCGAAGGCGCTGGATGAGCGTGACGACGGCGGGGCCGGAAGGCTCCGTCGAATGGATCAAGGGCGCCCCGGAGGCGGTCGCCGGCCTCACCGGCACCGAGCTGCCAGCCGCGATGGACGGCGCCATGGCGGCAGCGGCGGCTCGGGGCCAACGGACGTTGCTCGCGGCCCGGCGGACGAGCGAGCGCGTGGACGTGCTCGGGATGGTCGCCTTAGAGGACCCACCCCGCGCCGAGGTGCCCGGAGCGATCCGCGCCGCCCGATCCGCAGGGATCCGGATCATCATGCTCACTGGCGACCATCCAGAGACAGCGCGGGCTGTTGCGGCCCAGGTTGGGCTGGCGGACGGGACCGTGCCCGTGCTCTCCGGCGCTGATCTGGACCGGATGTCCGACGCGGAACTCATGCGGTCGCTGGCCAGGGACGCCGTCATTGCGCGGATCGACCCCGAGCAGAAGCTGCGAGTGGTTTCGGCGCTGCGGCGGGCGGGGGAGATCGTGGTGGTGACGGGGGACGGTGTGAACGACGCACCGGCACTCCGGGCGGCCCACGTCGGAGTTGCGATGGGCCTCCGCGGGACGGAGGTCGCGAAACAGGCGGCGGACATCGTCCTTGCCGACGACAACTTCGCGACGATCGTGGCCGCGATCGAGGAGGGGCGCTCGCTCAAGGCGAACATCCGGCGATTTGCGAGTTATGTCTTCACTTCGAATGTCGCAGAGGTCGCGCCATTCGTCCTGTACATCTTGCTGCCGATGCCGCTCGGGCTCGCGGTGATCCAAGCCCTCGCGATCGACATCGGGACGGACCTGCTCCCCGCCCTCGCACTCGGGGCGGAGCGGCCGGCGGCAGACGCGATGCGGGTGCCGCCGGAGCCACCATCCCGGCCGCTACTCACGCGGGCGGTCGCCTTGCAGACGTTCCTCTTCTTCGGACTCATCGAGGCTGCTCTCGGCGTGACCGGCTTCCTGCTGTTCCATTGGGTGCATGGCTGGCGGCCGTTTGCGACGTTCGAGGGCTTTGAGGGCGTCTCAGCAGATGCGACCACCGCCACCTTCCTGGCAATCGTCGGCGGGCAGGTTGGCTGCCTCGTCGCCCAGCGGGCGGGCGGCCTCCGGGCCCGGCTCACACTGAGCACGAACCGGTGGATCGCCTGGGGGATCGGTTCAGAGGTGGCGCTGGCGGTGGCACTCGTGTACACGCCGGGACTAAACGGATGGTTCGAGTTCCACGCGATCGCACCGGGCTGGCTCTTGCTGCTGCCGGGAGCAGCGGCCGCGTTTCTGGTAGTGGACCAACTGCGGCGCGGTGTTGGCGCGGTAGTTAGGCGGCCGGGACGTTCGCGAGCGCTTGGCGGCGCCGCCTGAAGGGCCAGAGGAGTTGGCGGTGCAAGCCCGTGGGCACGCG
>JBJXFX010000138.1:0-33448 GCA_046152925.1 Dehalococcoidia bacterium | reverse complement strand
AACCAGCGGCCCGAGATACCGCACGATCGGTCCCATATCGCGGTGCGTCAGCTTGAACCACGCACGCGCAAACGCGTCGGCGAATTGATCCGGGTGCTCCAGGAAGCGCCGCGAGATCTTTTCGTAGGCAGGGTCGAAGCGCAAGGACAAGTCCGTGGTCAGCATCGACGGCGCGATCCGCTTTGCCGGGTCGTGCGCGGACGGAACCGTGCCGGCGCCTGCGCCATCTTTCGGCTTCCATTGGTTGGCGCCGGCCGGGCTCTTGGTCAGTTCCCATTCGAAGCCGAACAGGTTCGAGAAGAAGTTGTTGCTCCACTTCGTCGGCGTGGTGGTCCAGGTGACCTCCAGGCCGCTGCTGATCGTGTCCGCCCCCATGCCCGTGCCGAACGAGTTCGTCCAGCCGAAGCCCTGCGCCTCGAGGCCGGCGGCTTCCGGTTCCACGCCCACGTGTGTCGCCTCGCCGGCGCCGTGGGTCTTGCCAAAGGTGTGACCGCCGGCAATCAGCGCCACCGTTTCTTCGTCGTTCATCGCCATGCGGCGGAACGTCTCGCGAATGTCCTCGGCCGCCGCGAGGGGATCCGGATTGCCGTTCGGGCCTTCCGGGTTCACATAAATCAGGCCCATCTGGACGGCCGCGAGCGGATCCGCCAGTTCACGGTTGCCGCTGTAGCGTTCGTCCGCCAGCCACTTGCCTTCGGGACCCCAGAAGATGTCCTCTTCCGGTTCCCAGACGTCCGCGCGCCCGCCGCCAAACCCGAAGGTCTTGAAGCCCATCGACTCGAGGGCGACGTTGCCAGCGAGGATCATGAGGTCGGCCCACGAGACTTTGCGGCCGTACTTCTGCTTGACGGGCCAAAGGATCCGGCGGGCCTTGTCGAGGTTGCCGTTATCCGGCCAGCTGTTGAGCGGGGCGAAGCGCTGCCCGCCGCGCCCGCCGCCGCCGCGGCCGTCGCTGATCCGGTAGGTGCCGGCGCTGTGCCAGGTCATGCGGATGAAGAGCGGACCATAGTGCCCGTAGTCGGCGGGCCACCAGGGCTGCGAGGTGGTCATCACCGTCGTGATGTCCTTCTTTAGGGCGTCCAGGTCGAGCGACTTGAACTCGTTGGCGTAGTTGAAGTCGTCGCCCATCGGGTCGGACAGCGGCGAGTTCTGTTGGAGGGGCCGCAGGTCGAGTTGATTCGGCCACCAGTCCCGGTTCGACGTGCTCATGTCGTCACTCCTTACAATGCGTCGTTACATTCGTATGCGATCTCAGCGGCGCCTGCTGCCCCGACTGGAGCCAAGGGCTCCACGGGCGCTGATGCTGCGCCTAGCCACCGGGCGGCAAGGCCGAACGGCGCGCCCACTTTACCACCTCTCGCTCACAGTTGGTCACGGGCGGACGGCGAGTCGATTGGGCCATTCGACCTGCCGATAGCCGCCGCTCGGGACATGCGAGGAAGGTGGCCACGGGCTACCATTCGTGAAAACAGTCACAAACTTGGAGGCGATCGTGCGGATGCATCTCGTGGCTGCGGTGGCGACGGTTGGCGTGGTCGTGGGGGGGCTGGCGGCGGCTTGTGGCGGGGGCGATGACGGCTCGTCGGCGGGCGGGGTTGCGCAGGGCGTGGCGGGCGTACCCGACGGCTCGCCATTTGTCGACCAGCGCGACCTGCGGTTCAAGCCGGACAAGCTGACGGCGAAGGCCGGGACGGCGATCTATTTCAAGAACAGCGAGTCCGCGCTGCACACCGTGACGATTAACAAGGTGAACGAATCCGGGAACATGAAGCGGAACGAGGTGTTCATCTGGACGCCGCCGAGCGCCGGGAGCTACGCGGTGACCTGCGATTTGCACCCGCAGATGAAAGCGACGATCACGGTCGAGTAACGGGCCTTGGCTACGTGTCGTGACCTTCGGCACGGACTATGATGGGGACATGGTGGCGGTCACCGAGGTTGTCCCGGCGGTAGAAGCCTTCTACGAAAAG
Organism: Dehalococcoidia bacterium; assembly: GCA_046152925.1. Classification (GTDB taxonomy): domain Bacteria; phylum Chloroflexota; class Dehalococcoidia; order Tepidiformales; family Tepidiformaceae; genus CAMAUF01. The sequence continues at coordinate 31,478 of JBJXFX010000138.1, read as the reverse complement.
AGCGTCGCTGCAAGGTACTCTCGCGCAGCTGTGCTCCTTTGCTGGGCTGCGAGCGGGGCCGAAGGGCCGCCTGCAAGATCCCGCCGACCGGGTCGGAAGTCGGAGCGATCGTTGGCAGAAGGGGATGTGCGTGACCAGTGGTGGCAACGAGCTGATCCGGACGACTTAAAGGGCCTCAGTTTGCCGCCGTGGTTCATCGGCGATGCCCTCATCTTCCGCATCCCAGCAGCTGAGGTGGTGGCTCCCGCTGCTTCTGCTGCGCCTCAGTCCTTGGGCCATCTAGCGGAGTCTTGGTTTAGAGAACCAAGTAGTGCGACCGCGACGCGGTTCCTGGCACGTTGCCTTGGCTCGTCGGACCCGATGCTGTGGGCGGCCGCGGCCGCGGTGCTCGTCACACAGTCTGGATCCAAACTTCTGGGCCTCCGATATCTCCGAACCCTCGCATTGCGCGGTCCAGCGTTGGCGCAGGCCGTCGCCCTAGCTAGCCTAAGGTACAAGCTCCCGCGTAGCCGGACCCTCCGGGGTTGGCCGGCCTCGCCAGCGCTGGGCAATGGTGAGCCAGCACATACCGCAGCCATTGTCCACGGGACGTGGGGGTCGGATTCCGACTGGTGGCAACCGAGCGGGAACTTCTTCGACTTCCTCCAGGCCCATCGTGGGGACGTGTATGGACAGACCGATATGTACCGCTGGTCCGGAGGTTGGAGTTCGGCCGCCCGCTCGTTGGCGGCGACCGAGCTTCAACAGTGGATTCAAGATCACGGCGCGGACGGGCTCGACCTGTACGCTCACAGCCACGGTGGGAATGTAGTCCTGGAGGCTTCACACCTCGGAATGACCGCTGGGAAAGCGGTGCTCCTCAGCTGCCCGGTCCACAAGGAGTACACGCCGGGACCAGGCCTATCGCGCACCATTTCCGTGCGGGTGCGGCTGGACTTGGTGATTCCCGCGGATCGCGGCGGGCAGCGATTCAAGCGTCCGGATGTCGAAGAGATCGTCCTTCCAATCTGGTTCGACCACTTTGCGACACACGACCCGCAGGTCTGGAAGGACCACGACCTGCTTGCGAGGACGGCCTAGCGATGTGGGTGCTCCGTGCGCTGCTGCTCTTTCCTGTCGCCGGCTTGTGGCGGGTGGTTTCGCTGCGGGGGCTGGGTGCCCTGCTGGTACGCGCCCTCGATGACCAAAACGCTAACGTGCGCCAAGTCGCCGCCACGTTCCTTGCCAAGGCGGGCCGACGCTCTATCCCGGCCCTTAGACATGCCCTTGAGCAGGGCGAAGGCGGCGCGACTGCCGTGCTCCTCGCTGGAGACACCGGTGACCCTCAGTTCGAATCGATGCTCGAGCGCTTGGTCGACTCGCCCGAGCCCGCGTTGGCACGCGCCGCGCAAGATGGGCTCCGGTTGTTACGGCTCCACGCGCGCGGTCGCTAACGCAAACCCCGGCAAGCCCCTCGTCTCCCCCGGCGACACCAGGCGCTCACAGGCGAGGCACTCGATGGCGGCGCGTACGCCGTGGCCGCAGTCGCCATGCACGATCCGCGTTGAAGGGCGCAAGCCTGGCGGTGTGTGTTCCTCGCCCCAGTGCATGAGCGCGATCAGCACCGGATAGAGGTCCATCCCCCGCTCGGTGAGCCCGTACTCATAGCGCTCCGGGCGTTCGTGATAGGGCCGCCGTTCCAAGACGCCGTGGGCGACCAACGTCGCGAGCCGCTCGGCCAGGACGTTGCGCGCGATCGGCAGGCGCTCGAGAAAGTCCTCGAAGCGCCGCGTCCCGCCGAACGCCTCGCGCACGACGAGCAAGGTCCAGCGCTCGCCGACCACGTCGAGCGCGCGCGCGATCGAACAGCTCATCTCCGCAAACGGCACTCGGGACATGGCCACATCATGGCGCGAGTGAGTTGCTTTTTGCAACTCACTCGCCTATCGTTCGGCACCATCCGCGACTGGCCGGTTGGCCAATCCGCTCGTTCAGGAGACTGCCAGATGACCGTCCCCGCCCCAACCCACATCGCCCACCACCTTGGCTACGCCGTCCGCGACGCGACGGCTACGGCCGAGCGCTACGAGCGCATGCTTGGCGCCAAGTTCCGCCTGATGCCCGACTACAACGTCCAGGACATGTATGGCCGCCCGGCGAAGCTCAAGGTCTACTATGGAGCGATGGCCGGGCTCGCGATCGAGATCATCGAAGTCGAGCAGGGCAACACGCCCCACAGCGACTGGATCCGCGACCACGGCGAGGGTATTCAGCACCTCGGCGTCTACGTCCCAGACGTGATCGCCGCGACGCGCGAGGCGGTCGCGAACGGCGGGCGGGTCGACTGGATCATCCCGAAAGCGGGGGCGGTCGGCATTTCCGGCGGCTCGACGCTGGAGCAGGTGCTCGCCGAAGTCGCGCCCCACAGCCTCGTCTACATCGACACCCGCGAGGGCGGCACGATCATCGAGCTGCTCGGCCCGCCGGTGCACAACATGGTCTTCGGCAACAACCTGAAGGGCCTCGAAGAGTTCATCGGGACCGAACTGCCGTCCGTCGGCTAAGTCCAAACGTTAGGAGCACTCCATGGCAGACGCGATCCAGGACTACGAAGCCGTCTCCGTCTACCCCCTCGACCCGGAAAAGCGGGAAGAGCTGCTGACGACGCACCGTGAGTGCGTTTTGATGTGGGCCACGCGCGAGGGCTGGCCCGTCGGCGTGATCATGTCCTACCTCTGGAAGGACGGGCGGGTCTGGTTGACGCTCGGGGCCCACCGCCACCGCGTGTCGGCCATCCGCCGCGACCCGCGCGTTTCCGTCTGTGTGACGAGCACGGGGACGCCGCTCGGGGGCGGCAAGACGATCACGATCAAGGGCCGCGCCATCATCCACGAGGACCGCGAGACGAAGGACTGGTTCTACCCGGCTTTCGCAGGCCACCTGAACCCAGACCCGGCGGCGGCTGCCGCGTTCGTCAAGATGCTCGACTCCCCGATCCGGGTGGTCGTCGAAGTTGTCCCGGAGAAGTGGATCACCTACGACGGGACAAAGATGTTCCTCGACTCCGCGGGCCAGCTCCCCGAAGAGGCGAAGGGCCCCAAGCTCAGCTCGGATTCGGAACGGCTGCCGGCCGAATTGAAGCGCCGCGGCCTCGTCTAGGTTACGTCCACGCTCAGGAGGCGTTCACATGCGAATAACCACCAGCCCGCCCTTCCCCACCAGCAATTCTGGCATCGGCGGCATGATTGAGCGCTTCCAGCGCGCGGAGGCCGACGGCCTCCCATCGGCTTGGATCGGGAACCACCTGAACTTCGATGCGATGACCGTGATCGCGATGGCCGGCGGGGCGACGTCGTCTATCGAGCTCGGGACGGCCGTCGTGCCCACCTATCCCCGCCACCCGATGGTGATGGCCCAACAGGCGCTCACGACCTCGCTGGCGACGGGTGGCCGGTTCACGCTGGGCATCGGCCTGAGCCACAAATTCATTGTTGAGGACTGGCAGGGGATGACCTGGGCGAAGCCTGCCCGCCACCTCCGTGACTATCTCAACCTGCTGATGCCGCTGCTTCGTGGCGAAAAGGTGGACTACGCGGGCCAGGAGTACCGCTCCCGGCTGAACAACGCCCCGCACACGCAGCTCGATGTCCCGGGCGCGCCGGTGCCGAAGGTGCTGGTCGCCGCGCTCGGCCCCGCGATGCTGAAAGTGACCGGCGAGCTCGCCGACGGGACGAGCCTTTTCTGGTGCGGCCCGGGCTACATCGAATCCACCGTCGTGCCGACGATCACCCAGGCAGCGGCCGCGGCTGGGCGCCCGGCGCCCCGCATCCTCAGCGGCATGCCCATTGCCGTAACGAGCAAAGAAGAGTCCGCACGCGCCTCCTGCGCGAAGGTCTGGGCCGTCTATGGCCAGATCTACTCATACAAGAACGTGATCCGCGCGGAGGGCGGGGCGGGCGTCGCCGACCTCGCTATCGTGGGCGACGAGACGGCCGTGCGGAAGCACCTCAAGCGGCTGGCGGAGATCGGCGTGACCGACTACAACGGCGCCATCCTCCCTGTCCCGGAGGACCCGGACTCGCCCGCCCGGACGTACGAGCTTTTGCGCGAAATCTCGCGCAACGGGCTGTAGAGGAGGACTGCGTGATCATCATCGCTGGCACGGTCGAAATCGACCCAGAGAAGCGCGAGGCGGCTCTCGCCGCGGGGCGCGATATGGAAGCCGCGGCCCGGAAGCAGCCCGGGTGTCTGGACTACGTCTGGACGGTGGACGGCCTCTCGCCGTCGACGATGTACGTCTTTGAGCGCTGGGAGAGCGAAGACGCGCTCCGTTCGCACTTCGCCGGCCCGAACTACAACGGGATGCGCGCCGTCCTCGGGTCGTTCGGCCTGCGCGGGGCGAGCGTGCTCAAGTACCGGATTGGGCTTGCCGAGCCGGTTTACGACCAGACGGGGACGCCACGGCCCGACTTTTTCACAGAGAAACAGTAACCCACGGTCTTGTAGGTCGATCCGGGCGGGATTAGGATGGCCGCTATATCGAGAGATGGGGTTGGGCCATGCATCCCACCGCGCGTCCAGGCAACAGCGTCCGAGTTGAAGACGGCATCACGTTCGTCGAGGTCGAGCCGGGCCGGGGTTACCACCTTGAGCCCCTCGCCGCGGCCGTTTGGCGCCTTGCCGATGGCACGCGGGACGTGCCCGCCATCGCCGCGCGCGTGGCGGCGGACCTGGGCCGCACGGTTACCACGGAGACGGTGTTCCTCGCGCTCGACGGTCTCGCCGATGCGGGCCTGATTGAGGCTCGAGTCACTCCGCCGGCGGGCGCGCTCTCGCGCCGCCGGCTCCTCCGGGGTCTCGGCGGGGCCGCTGCCGCGGTCGCCGCCGTGGCGACGGGGGTCTCCATCGGGGCTGAGCCAGCCTTGGCCGAATCGACCAACGACGAACGCGCCGAAGCCAGGGCCAAGGAAGCCAACGCTAAGGGCGAAGAGCGCACCAAGACCGGCGAACAGCGAGAAAAGGAACGCGCCAAGAACGCCGAGCTGCGCGAGAAACAAGCGGCCGAGAACGAGCAGGCTTCGAAGGAGCGCCAGACCAAGGAGAAGACGGGCAAGGAGCAACGCTCCAAGGAAAGCGCCGCCAAGGAGAAGGAAGGCAAGGAACAGCGAGAGAAGAACACGCAGACGACCGAGCAGCGTGTGAAAGAGCGCAAGTCCAAGGAGCAGCGTTCGAAGGAAGAACGGGCCAAGGAGCGCAACCAGAAGGAGCAGGGCTCCAAGGAGCGCAACGCCAAAGAGGACCAGACGAAGGAAAAGAGCGCCAAGGAGCGCGAGGCGAAGCAGGGCGGCCCCGCGGAGCAAAAGGCGAAGGAAGAGGCTTCGAAGGAGCAAGCCTCCAAGGAGCAGAAAACGAAGGAGGAAGGCTCGAAGGAGCAAGCCTCCAAGGAGCAGAAGACCAAGGAAGAGGCACAGAAGGAACAGTTGTTCAAGTCCTCAAGCTGACAAGGAACAGGCACAGAAGGCGAGCAGTCGCAGAAGGAGCAGCAGGCCAAGAGAGAGCTGAAGGCCAAGTCGTCGTAGAGCGACGCGATTGTCCTACGCTCGCTGCCAGGCGGATGCTGCCCGTTATGCAAAGGATCTAGGCGTCTTCGCGCCTGGCACGCTTCCGGATCCGCTTGGACTTGCGTGCGAGATACCCCACCATGGCGCCCGCCACGTCGATCCCGGCCATGAGCTGCGCCTGTGGGTAGTAACAGGGCATGTTCACTTCAAGGACGTACATCCGGCCGCTGGGATGCCAAAGCACGTCCACGCCGCCGAACTCCATCCCAAGGGCCTTGACCGCTGAGACGGCCGTCGCTTCGAGCGCCACGTCTGGCGACGCCGTGTAATCCGCCGAGTCGCCGCTTGGCGTCGAGCGGAAGTCGGCCTCCCGTTCCGGGTTCGGATAGGCGGCGACGCCCTTCTTTCCAACGACCACGACGCGCCAGTGCATCGCGCCCGGCACATAGGCGATGAGCTGTGGCGTCGTCCCGCGGCCGAGGATGTAGTCCAGCAGCGAGAACAGCACCGGGTAGGTGTCCGCTACCATCGTCCCGACGCCGCCTTCGCCACCCGGCGTCTTGATCACGATGGGCAACCCACCAAGCCGGTCAACCGTCCGCCGGATGGCGTCGCGGTCCATCGAATGGCAGTGGAAAGCGCGCGGCACGGGCACGCCTGCACGGTCCATCCAGCTCGAAGAGTTCATGCAGTCGAAGTACACCCGTGACGGCGAGTCGTAGAAGGTCGCAACGCGCTCGTCGACGAGGAACTGTTCCACGCGTCCCGCGGCCATGGCGACGGCTGTTTTGTAGAGCATGTCGCCGGTTTGGAGCTCGTAGTCCGGGTCGAAGTCGAACTCGTAGGCGAAGATCTCGTCGAACGGGATGCCGCGCGCGGTACACGCCTCGCGGAGGAGGCGGGTGCTCTCTTCGGGGACTGACCGGTCGGTGATACAGATGAAGCGCGGCTCTTCCGTCATGCGCGCGAGTCTATCAGGAGGTTCGACCGCCGGAGCGACAACGGGACGCGTCCCACGAAGCGGATTGCAGCAGCAGGAGCGGGTACCATCTCCCGTCGACAACCCCGGAGGCCCACCATGCTGCTGCGCGACATCCTCTCCCACGCCACGAAGCTCTACGGCAACAAGACCGCAATCATCGATGGCGACGCGTCGTACACGTACAACGAGGCCTCGGAGCGTATCCATCGCCTGGCGGCGGGCCTGCTCAGCCTCGGGCTCCAGCCGGGCGACCACATCGCGATCCTCGCCAACAACTCGCATCGCTACTTCGAGGCGTACTTCGTCGCCGACATCGCGGGGATGCCGCTCGCGCCGCTCAACACGCGCCTCGCCGCGGCGGAACTTGAGTACATCCTCAACCACGGAGAGGTGAAGGCGCTCCTCCTCGGGCTCGAATACCAGGGCCTCTACGACCAGTTCAAGGCGAAGACGCCGGCCATCAAGCACGTGATCGGCTTGAATGGCGCCGCGCCCGGGATGATCGACTACGAGGACCTCCTCACCCAGAACGCCCCGCTCCAGGGGAGCGTCCGCGAATGGGACGACGACGACATGCTCGACCTCTGCTACACCGGCGGGACGACCGGGCTCCCGAAAGGCGTCATGCTCAGCCAGCGGAACGTCGTCTCGAACGCCGTGCACGCGGCGACGATGCTCGGCGTGCGCGAAGACGACTCCTGGCTCCACGTCGCGCCGATGTTTCACCTGGCCGACGCCTGGGCCTGCTACACGTTCACCTTCATGGGCGCGAGGCACGTCTTCATCCCCGGCTTCACCCCGCAAGGGACGCTGGAGGCGATCCAGAACCACAAGGTCACCAAGTCGATCCTCGTCCCCACGATGATCAACGCACTCGTCAACTTCCCCGGGATCGGCGCCTACGACGTCAGTAGCCTGAACGAGATGGTCTACGGGGCTTCACCGATGCCAGTCGACCGCCTCCTGGCGGCGGCCAAGGTCTTTGGGCCGATCCTCACGCAAGGCTATGGGATGACCGAGACAGCGCCGCTGCTCACGGTGATGCCCTACCGCTGGTGCGACTTCCGTGGCGTCGATGAGGCCGCGAACCGCCGCCTCGCGAGCTGCGGCCGCGAGATCCCCGGCGTGGACGTGCGCGTCGTCGACCCCGAGACGGGCAAGGATGTGAAGCCGGGCGAAGTTGGCGAGGTCATCGCCCGCGGCCCGAACGTGATGCTCGGGTACTGGCGCCGCGAAGACGCGACGGCCGAAGCCCTGAAGCGCGGCTACATGCACACGGGCGACCTCGCGACGGTCGACGAGGACAACTTCATTTACATCGTCGACCGCTCGAAGGACATGATCGTCTCGGGCGGCGAGAACGTGTATTCGAGCGAGGTCGAGAACGTGATCTTCACCCACCCCGCGGTGCTCGAAGCCGCCGTGATCGGCGCACCCGACGACCGCTGGGGCGAAATCGTCCTCGCGATCGTCGTGCCGAAAGACGGCGCCACCGTCACCGAGCACGAGATCATCGAGCATTGCCGCGCACAAATCGCGGGGTACAAGTGCCCGAAGCAGGTGGTGATCCGCGCCGAACCCCTCCCGAAGAGCGGCCCCGGGAAGATCCTCAAGACCGAGCTGCGCAAGCCGTACTGGGAAGGGCGCAGCCGCAACGTGAACTGAGCGAGGCCGCAGTCGTGCGATTGCCGTGGCGTCCCGGCGGGGGCAATATCGCGCCATGCCCTTCCAGATCACCTTGCCAACTCGGCACACCGACACGTTCGCGGCGACCGGCTTCGTCCACGCTGGCGTCCTCTTCGCGCTCACGGAGCTGGCCTACGCGGCCCTCGAGTTGGCGGCGGGCTTCGCGAAGCCGGAGACGACAGTCGCCGTCCAACGCGAAACCCACGCCGTCTACGCCGCGCCCCTCGCTTGGCGCGATGGCGCCGAGATCACGGTCGAGACCACGGCTGTGGATGCGCGGTCGTTCGAACAGGAGTTCGTCATCCGCTCCGCGGCGGACCGCCATCTCGTCGCGCGGGTCACCCATCGTTGGGCGTGGCTCGACACGACAACGGGCCGCGGCGTATCCATCCCCGAGGAGGTACAGGCAAAGCTGCTAGCCCTCAACGCGGGCTGAGGCGCGCCTGCCGGCGTGCTACGATCGCCCGGCAGGAGGGCGCCGATGACAGGAAGCATCGTCCAAGTGAGCATCTCGCGGGGCGGCGTGCCAAAGCTCCCCGTGGTCGAGGCGGAAGTCACCGAACTGGGCCTCGCTGGCGACGGCCACAACGAGCCGCCCCACATCCACGGGGGACCCGAGCGCGCCCTCTGCCTCTTCAGCATCGAACGGATCGAGGCGATGGCTGCGGAGGGCCACCCGATCTTCGCGGGAGCCACAGGCGAGAACGTCACGCTCCGCGGCGTCGACTGGGACGCCGTCGTGCCTGGCGCACAGCTCAGGCTCGGGCCGGATGTCCTGGTCGAGGTCACCCGCTACACCACGCCGTGCCGCACGAACGCACGCTGGTTCGCGGGCGGTGACTTCAACCGGATGCACCACAACCTGCGTCCAGGCTGGAGCCGTGTGTACGCGCGCGTCCTCCAGCCGGGGACGATCCGCGCCGGCGACGCCGCAACGCTGCTCGCGCCCGTCGCGCCGCCAGCATGACCGCGCCGCTCTACGACGCGATCGGGAAGACCTACGCTAATACGCGACGCCCAGACCCGCGGATTCAGGCCCAGATCTGGGCCGAACTGGACCAGGCCCGCTCCGTCGTCAACGTCGGCGCGGGCGCCGGCTCCTACGAACCGCCACAAACCGTGCTCGCGGTGGAGCCCTCTGCGACGATGATCGCGCAGCGGCCGCCAGGGTCCGCACCGGCCGCGCTCGCGACCGCCGAGCGAATCCCGCTGCCCGACGCTTCGGTCGACGCCGCCCTCTGCATCCTCACGATTCACCATTGGCCGGACCTCGCCGCGGGCTTCGCGGAGCTGCGGCGCGTCGCCCGTCGCGCCGTGATCCTGAGCTGGGACCCAGACGTCAGCGAGTCGTTCTGGCTGGTCGCGGACTATTTCCCCCGCATCGGACTCAACGATCGGGCCGCCGGCGTCGAAATCCCACGCGTCCTCGACCTTCTCGGCGGTGGCCGCGTGGCGCCCGTGCCCGTACCCCATGACTGCCTCGACGGCTTCCTCGGGGCATACTGGCGGCGGCCAGAGGCCTACCTGGACCCTCGGACTCGCGCCGGGATCTCGGCGTTTGGGAAGCTCACGGCGTCCGAATTGGAGCACGGCCTTCGGCGACTCGCCGAGGACGTGGAGAGCGGAGCGTGGCCTCGAAACCACACTGAGTTGCTGCCGCTGGACGAGCTCGACCTCGGCTACCGGCTGATCGTTGCCGACTTCGCCTGACAACGGGCGCGAGATGCGGTACAACCGGGCTATCCCAACTGGAGTACCCCGCTTGCTCTTCGAACTCCGCCAATACACCTGCACGCCTGGCAACCGGGAGGCCTTCATCCAAGTGATGGAGGAAGACGTCATCCCGTTCCAAGTCTCGAAGGGGATGGTGATCCTCGCGTCGTTCGCCGGCGAGGAGGACGAAAGCGCCTACGTCTGGATCCGGCGCTTCAAGGACGAAGCCGCGCGCGTCCAGCTCTACGACGCGGTCTACAAGTCCGACCACTGGAACACGGTCATCGCGCCGAAAATCGCCCACATGTTGGTCCGCGACCAGATCAAGGTCACGCGCCTCACGCCGACGCCGAAGTCTCCCCTGCAGTAGCGAAACCTGATGGGGTAGGATCGGGGCGATGGCATCGCTCGACCAGTACACGGTGATCGTTTGCCCGGATGAGCCGTACTTCCTCGCCTATGCGCCGGCTCTCCCGGGCTGCCACGCGATGGGCGCCACGCCGGAGGAGGCCTGGCGGGAGCTTCGTCTCGTCTTCTCGATGGTGGCCGACGAATACAGCGAGCGAGATGAAGCGCTCCCGCCTGACGTCCCGGACTTGGGCGACCTGATAGAGGGGGCGTTCCCGCCGAAGTTGCGTGCCGTCGTATAAGGCCCGCGAGGTCGAACGTGTGGCCGAGAGGCTCGGCTTTCGCCCCATGCGGCACGAAGGGAGCCATCGTCGCTGGACGCATCGGGGCACGGTTGCGCTTCCGCGTCCTCAAGCAACTCGATGTTTCGTTGGAAGAGTTTCGAAGGCTCCTCGACTAGCCTAAGAACCCCTTGATCTCGGCCACATACTCCTCGGTCTTCTCGATCGGGAGCATGTGGCCGGCGCCCTTGATCACCTTCAGCTGGGAACTGGCGATCTTGCTGTGGAAGAGGTCCCCGTAGGCCGGGGGCGTCAGGCGGTCGCTATCGCCCCAAAGCAAGAGCGTCGGCGACGAGATCCGGTAGATCCGCTTCTTGAGGCCGCGGTCGGGGATCGGCCACATGAACTTGCCAGCCGCCGAGAGGTTGACGGCGTTCAGGTACATCATCTGGGCGAGTTCGTCTTCGTTCGCCGGCGGCTTCATCATCTGGGCCACGGCCGGGCTGTTCGGGTCGCCGAAGAGCGTCGGGACGAGGTCGGCCGGCATCATCGCGAAGAAGTCCGCGACGGGCGTCTCCGGGATCCAGAAGCCCACCGGGCAGGTGAGCACGAGCTTTTTCACCATGTCCGGCCGGGCCGCCGCGAGCTCCGCCGCCATCATCCCACCAAGCGAGTGACCGAGGACGTTCATCTGCTTGAGGCCGAGGACGTCGCAGAGGTCCTGGAGAAAGATGGTCATGTCCCAGACATCGTCGATGTGCTGGAGCCCGTCGGTGTCTTCCCAGCCGGGGAGCACGGGAGCGATGACCTCGTAGCTTTGGGCGAGCGCTTCCAGGTCGGGCGTGAAGCCCTTCAGGCCGCCAGCGGCGTGGAGGTAGAGCAGCGGGCCGCCCTTGCCGGCGCGGAAGACGGGCGGGTTAAACATGCCCCCGCGGACGGCGACGGGCGTTGCTTCGACGGGCATGGAGCGACCTCGGTCGGTGTAGTCGCGGGATCGTAGCGTAGCCGGTGCCTAGGAGCCGCCGCGCTTTACTCGCCTGCGCGGCCCTACCGCAGCAGTGTCTCGACCGCGCGGCCGAAGGCGACCGGGTCCTTCGTATCGATGGAAATGCTGTGCACATCGACGCCGAGCGCCTCATTTTCCATCAGATAGCGGCGGCAGGCTTCGGCGTCGCCGGCGAAGCCCATGTCATCGAGCATCTCGCCCGGGATGGCCGCGGCCGCGGCCGCCGAGCCTTGCTCGTCGAAAACGCGCTTCACCATCGCCGCCTCTTCGCCATAGCCAAAGCGGACGAGCTGGTTGTAGTAGAACGTGCCCATTCGGGCGATGTAGAAGGCCGTGAACCCGCGGCCGTTGTCACGTGCCCGCGGGTTGTCGCTCACGGTGACGCCGCCGATCTTGACTTCGAGCTTGCTCGGGTCGCGCCCCACCGAAGCGGCGTGGGCGCGGAAGGCGTCGATCTCCTGCTTCATCGCCGACCGCGGGATCATCACCGGCATCCAGCCATCGGCGACTTCGGCGGTCATTTTCACGCTCTTCGGGTGCATCGTGGCGAGGTAGACCGGGATGTGCTCGCGCACCGGCTTGAAGCGAAGCGTGAAGCCGCGGTCCATCTTGAACCACTTCCCCGAGTACACGAGCTTCTCGCCCCGCATCAGCATGTTGATGATCTCGACGGTTTCGCGGATGCGGGCGATCGACGGGTTGAACGGCATGCCGTGGAAATGCTCAATGACGTTCGCACTCGAAGCGCCGAGCCCGATGATCGCCCGCCCGCCGGACCACTCGTCGAGCGTCGCGAACTGCTGCGCGAGCGCCCCCGGCGTGCGGGAGTAGACGTTGACGATGCCCGTCGCAAGCTTGATCCGTTCCGTCTTCTCGGCGATCGAGATGAGCAGCGAGAAGGCATCCCGCGCCCAGCCCTCGGGCACCCAAAAGCTATCGACGCCGCACTCGTCAGCGATTTTGGCCAGCGCGATGGCGTCCCGGCGGTCCATGTCGAACTGCCAAGTGATCATGATCGAAAGCTTGCGGGTCATGGCGGGCGCTCCGGCGGGAATGGCTTCGAAGGCTAAAGTGCGCCCGGGTTGGGGGATAGCGAGCGCCCCTAAAGCGCTCCCAGCCCGCCGTCGCCGACGTCCACAACCTGGGAGCGGATGCGCTCGCCAAACACCGAAACCGTCACACCATCAGCGCGACGCACTTCAGTCGTCCGCGCGTCGAGGTCGACGATCCAGACCTCCTCGACCCCAGCGCCAAGATAGGCAGGCACTTTCGTGCGCCGGTCGTACCGGCGCGTGCTCGGAGAGGCCACCTCGACGACCAGATCGGGGACTCCTTCGATTCCCCGCTCGCTCAGGACGTGCTCGTTATCCGGTCGAATGTAGAGGACGTCTGGCTGGAACCCCTGTCCAGTAGGAAGCGCCACGCCGATGGACGAGACGCCGGCAAATCCACCATGCGCTCGCGCGAAGCCCTCCAGGGCATAGTGCAGTTTCCCGAGGGCTCGCTGGTGACGTAGCGCAGGTGGCGCCATAACTACAAACACCCCGTCGACGAACTCATACCGATTTCCGTCCTCGGGGTAGATCCACCAGTCCTCGATGGTCTGGGCGCGGTCGCACCCGCGGTAGAGGGTTTCAGGGGCGTCCACGGCGAGAGTCGGAGCGGCGGTCATGCTCGTAGCCTAAACTCCGCCCGTCGCCTTGGGAACCGGAGGCCCGACGTCCTCAAGCCCACCACCACCGCAGGGGACGGACGGCACGGCGTAGAATTCCGGCCCAACCCCAAGAGGAGCGCAACCATGCCTTACGAAACCGTCCTCACCGAACGCCGCGGCGACACCGGCGGCATCCTCTGGGTCACGCTGAACCGCCCCGAGAAGCTCAACGCGCTGAGCATGCAGCTCTTCGCCGACCTCCGCGCCGCCTTCCAAGCCGCACGCACGGACCGCAGCGTCCGCTGCGTCGTCATCACCGGGTCCGGGCGCGGCTTCTGCGCTGGGGCCGACTTCAGCGGCGGCGCCCGGCCCGATGGCCTCCTCTACCCGGACGCGGAGTCGCACGAAGACCTCGAAGGCGCCCGGCTCTTTTTCCGCAACGAGTCCGAGACCTATCTCGCCCTCCGGCGGCTCGATGTCCCCGTGATCGCCTCGGTGAACGGCGTCTGCGTCGGCGCTGGGTTCGATATGGTCGCGCATTGCGACATGGCGGTCATCTCCACGGCCGCGCGCTTCCAGGTGGCGTATGTGAAACGTGGCCTCTTCGCCGACCTCGGCGGCTTCTGGAGCCTGCCCCGCGTGATCGGCTGGCGAAAAGCCATGGAGATGATGACCACGGGCCGCTTTATGTCAGCCGAGGAGGCACACGCCGCCGGCCTCTCGAACTACCTCGTTTCCCCGGAGGACCTCGAGGCGAAGACCATGGACCTCGCGCGGGCCGTCGAAGCCGGCCCCCCGATCGGCCAGAAGCTCGGCAAGCTGCTCGCCTACAAGACCCAGAACATGGACCTCGAAAGCGCGCTCGAACTCTCCGCCATCGCGCTGAGCACGACCCACATGTCCGACGACCGCCGCGAAGGCGCGCGCTCGTTCGGCGAGCGCCGCGAACCGCGTTTCACCGGCCGCTGATCGCCTAGCCCGCTGGTACGTCCCACGCGACGGGCAACCGGCGGCGGCCCCAGAGGAAGGCCGGCGCGATCCGCTCGGTCTCGCCGGCGAGGCGGAGGCTTGGCAGGCGCGTCGCCAGCGTTTCGAGGGCAATCCGCGCCGTTTGCCGCGCAAGGTGGGCGCCCAGGCAATGGTGGGTGCCCCAGCCGAAGCTGTAGTGCCGCGACGCCTCCAGCGGCTCACGGTCGAGCCGGAATGCGTCCGGGTCGTGGAAAACGCTCGCGTCGCGGTTCGCGGAGGCGTAGAGGACCATCACTTTGGTGTCCTTCGGGAGCTCCTCGCCGAGCAGCTCGGTGGGCTCGTTGTTCGTGCGGCAGAGCCCGAGCACCGGCGGGTCATACCGAAGGCTCTCATCCACAGCGACTTCGGCGAGGGCCGGGTCAGCCACGAGCGCGTCCCAGAGCGGCCGGTCGCTCAGCAGCCGCCAGACGGCGTTGGTGATCAACGACGTCGTTGTTTCGTGGCCCGCCACCATGAGCTGCAGGACCATGCCACAAAGCTCGGAGATATCCATCCGCTGGCCGTCTTTGAACGGCAGGAGGGCGTATTGCGAAAGCAACCCGGCCGGCACGACAGTCCCGATCGCCTGCTCCGCGGTGAGCCCCGCCGCGTCCGCCGCCGCGCGACGTTCGGCGGCCAGCGCGCGGACGTACGCGACGATCTCGCCGCCCGCTGCCCCGCTGCGCGAGGGATCCGCTAGGCCCAGGACCATCTCGTCGGCCCAATGCTTGATGCGAAACTTGTCGTCCCGAGGTACGCCGAGCATGTCGATGAAGATCACGATCGGGAGCGGCATCGCAAAGTCATCGTGCAGCTCGGCCTGGCCGCGCGGCTTCAGCGCCTCGACCGTCGCCTCCGCGAGGGTCCGGGTCGCTCCGGCCGCCTCCTTCACTTTCGCGGGCGTGAAGTCCTTCCTGAGGAACTGGCGGCGGTAGAGGTGTTCCGGGTCGTCGAAGCGTTGGACATCCCCGCTCGCGCCGTAGGAGTAGCCGACACCCGGCCCGAGTTCGTTCGACCAGGCCCCCGGCGCCGTCAGGATGGCGTGGACATCGGTCGCGCGCGAGACCGTGTACACGGGATGCCCGAATTGTTCGGTCCGGTGCATGGGGCAGCCTTCGCGCATGGCCGCATAGGCTGGGAACGGGTCGGCGAGGACGGCCTCGCCGGTGGGGTCATAGACGGAGTCAGTCGCAGTCATGGGCCGGACTCTACGCCCTCCGGCGGCCGGTTTCGAGTCTCCCGGGACGGCGCCGGTCGCCCATGGGCGCAGCCCTCTCTATCCTGCACTCCGCGGACCTGCCGCGAGGGAGTGACTGAGATGGAGTACCCGTGGCGGCTCAAGTTCGGGATCTTCATGGCGCCCTACCACCCAGCGGACGAAAGCCCAGCGCTCTCCATCGCCCGCGACACCCGGACGATCCAGTGGCTCGATGAGCTTGGCTACGACGAGGCGTTCGTCGGCGAGCACCACACCGCGGGCTGGGAGCCGATCTCTTGCCCGGACCTCTTCCTCGCCCACGTCGGCCAGGTAACGAAGAACATCCACCTCGGGACGGGCGTCCTTTCGCTGCCTTACCACCACCCCTACTTCGTGGCAGAACGCGCGTTGCTCCTCGACACGCTCTTGAAAGGGCGATTCATGCTCGGCCTCGGGCCGGGCGCACTTCCCTCCGACACCGCCCAGTTCGGCCTCAAGGCCACGCAGCTCCGGCCGCGCCTCGATGAGGGCCTCGGCGTCGTCCTGCGGCTGCTGCGCGGCGAGGTCGTTACCCACGAAAGCGATTGGTTCACCCTGAAAGACGCCTCTTGCCAGCTTCAGCCGTTCGATGAAGGCGGCGTGCCGGTCTTCGTCGCGACCACGTCGTCGCCCGCCGGCGCGACGATCGCCGGCACGCATGGCGTCGGCATCCTCAGTGGCGCGAATTTCCGCCCGCTCGGCCCCGGCCTCAAGACGACCTGGGAGACCGCGGAGGAAGCGGCGGCGAAGAACGGGCACACGCTGTCTCGCCGCAACTGGCGCGTGATGACTCGCGTTTATGTCGCGGACACGCGTGAAGAAGCGCACCGGGACATCGCGCTCGGCCTTCACCACTTCGACAAGGAGTACATCAACGGCACGCTTGGCCGTCCCTTCGATTACGACGGCAAGCCCGCAGACTACGGCAGGTGGTCGGCCGAGCACGGCTCGCTCATCGGCTCGCCCGACGATGTCGTCGAAGGGCTCGCGAAGATGTGGGAAGCGAGCAACGGCGGGTTCGGCGGCGTGCTCCTGATGGCCCACGAATTCGCGCCCTACGAGAAGATCCGTCGCCACTACGAGCTGTTCGCGCGCTATGTGATGCCCCGCTTCCAGGGCGCGCTGACTCGCGCACAGGCCTCGCACGCGCGCGCCGCCGCTGGCCGCGAACGCCTCCATATGGGCGAGGCCGAAGCGATCGCCGCGGCGATCGAGCGCGCGGGCGGGCCGGTCCCCGACGTCGTCCTCGGGGCGAGGCTTCGCGGTTAACCGCGCCGCCGGATCAGCGTCAGGCCATCACGCAGCGGGAGCATCACACACTCCACTCGCGGGTCGGCCACGATCGCGGCGTTGAACGCCTGGATCACGCGCGTGTCGCCACCCGCACCGCGTTCGAGCACCTCGCCCCGCCAGAGCACGTTGTCCACGGCGATGACGCCGTTCGGCGAGAGCTTCGGCAGCACCGCTTCGAAGTAGCGCGGGTAGTTGCCCTTGTCCGCGTCGATGAAGACAAGGTCGAAGGGGCCGGGCAAGCTCGCGAGCGTCGCGAGGGCCGCGCCGAGGCGAAGCGTCACGCGGTCCGCGACGCCAGCCTGGACGAAGTGGCGCTGCGCGATCGCGGCGTGGACTGGGTCAATGTCGAGCGTCGTGATCCGCCCACCGGGCGGCAGCGCACCGGCCATCGCGATGGCGGAGTAGCCGGTGAACGTCCCGATTTCGAGGACGTGTTTCGGCTGGAGCATGTGGACGAGGAAGCGGAGGAAGCCCCCTTCGAGCTGGCCGACCATCATCCGCGCGTCGGGGCTCTCCCGTTGGGTGGCTGCGGCGACGGCGATCAGCGCCTCCGGCTCCGGGCTTGTGTGCGCCTCGCAGTACTCCTCGATCCCGGGGAGTTGGAGCGAGGGCATGCGCTGCGGCCGTTGGGGCGAAACCGGCATGCTGGGCCTCCTCTGTGCAGTCGTCCATGGGCCCGAGCAACCCCCGCTGCTCGCCTCCACCCTGGCGGCTCGATTAGGCTTGCCGCACTTCCCCGACTGAGGCCCATGAATGCCCGATTATGAACAGATCCGCTACGCCCAGGAAGGGCGCGTCGCGACCATCACCCTCAACCGCCCGGAGCGGCTCAACGCCTGGACGCCCGTGATGGAGGCCGAGTTTATCGCCGCCATCCGGCACGCGAGCGACGACGACTCCGTCGGCTGCATCATCGTGACCGGCGCGGGGCGCGCCTTCTGCGCGGGAGCCGACATAGGCGGCTGGGCCGAGGGCCAGGCCAACCAGCCCCAGCGCGAGCGGCCGCCCGCCCTCGTGATGAGCAGCTACCAGCGCGCCAGCCCAAACGTCCCCGTCACGCTCTACGAGGCGAAACCGGTGATTGCCGCGATTAACGGGCCTGCCGTCGGGATCGGCCTCACGATGTCGCTCGCCTGTGACCTCCGGATCGCGAGCGACCGGGCGCGCTTTTCCGCACGTTTCGTCCGCGTCGGGCTCACCCCCGAGTGCGGCGGGACGCATAACCTGCCCGAAGTCGCGGGCGTACAGACCGCGATGGAGCTCGCCCTCACGGGCCGGATCATCAACGCCGATGACCCGCTGGCCGCGAAGCTCGTGAGCCGCATCGTGCCGCACGACGACCTGATGCCGGCCGTCACGGCGCTCGCCCAGGAGATCGCGTCCGGCCCGACCTATCCGGTCTGGCTCACGAAGCGGTTGATCCGCCGGAACACGGCCGAACAACACATCCAACAGGTCGTGGCGACGGAGACCCAGCTCTTCTACCAGGTCCGCGACAAGCCGGACCACCTGGAAGCGACGCGGGCCTTCCTCGAAAAGCGCGAGCCCCAGTTCCAGTAGGCGGAGGTCAGATGTCGAGCCGCCCGGCCTCGCGGAGGGCCACAAGTATCCGCTCGGCGGCGTCCTCGGCGCTGAGGGCGGTCGTGTCGACGCGCAACTCCGGGGCTTCCGGGGCTTCATAGGGGGCGTCGATGCCGGTGAAGTTGGTGATCTCGCCGGCGCGGGCCTTCACATAGAGGCCCTTCGGGTCGCGTTGCTCGGCCACGGCGAGTGGCGTATCGACGAACACCTCGAAGAACTCACCGGCCTCCAGGATGTCGCGCGCCATTCGCCGCTCCGCCCGGTAGGGTGAAATAAACGCGGTAATCACAATCAGACCCGAATCGACCATCAGCTTCGCGACTTCAGCGATCCGCCGGATGTTCTCTACGCGGTCCTCGGCCGAGAAGCCGAGGTCCTTATTCAAGCCGTGCCGCACGTTGTCGCCGTCCAGCAGGTAGGTGTGCTTCCCCATCGCGTGCAGCCGCTTCTGGAGGATGTTGCCGATCGTCGATTTGCCCGACCCGGATAACCCAGTAAGCCAGACGACGGCGGGGCGCTGCCCCTTGAGGGTGGCCTGCGCGTCCTTATTGATATCGAGCGCCTGCCAGTGGACGTTCTGCGAACGCCGCAACGCGAACCGGAGCAACCCGGCGCCGACCGTGTTGTTGGTCATCCGGTCAATGAGGATGAAGCCGCCCATCGCCCGGTTCGCCTCATACGGCTCGAACACGATCGGCCGGTCGAGCTCCAACTCGCAGACGCCAATCTCGTTGAGCTCGAGCTTGTTCGCCGCAATGTGCTCCAGCGTGTTGATGTTCACCTTGTGTTTGAGCGGCGCAATCGTCGCCGTGACCGTGCGCGCCCCGAGCTTCATCAGGTAGTTCCGGCCGCGCAACATCGGGTCGTCGGCCATCCAGACGATCGTGGCTTCGAACTGGTCGGCTACCTCTGCCGGCTGAGCAGCCGTCACGATCACGTCTCCCCGGCTGACATCGATTTCATCGGTGAGGGTAACCGTCACCGACTGGTCCGCCACGGCTTCCGCAAGGTCGCCATCGTAGGTGGAGATCCGCTGGACGTGGGATTCGCGGCCGGACGGAAGGACGCGGATGCGGTCGCCGACTCGCACGACGCCGCTCGCGATCGTGCCCGCAAACCCCCGGAAGTCGAGGTTCGGCCGGTTGACCCACTGGATGGGCATGCGGAAAGGCTTCGCCTGCTTTTCGTCCGTCACCTCGACCGTGTCGAGAAACTCCATGAGCGTTGGCCCCGTATACCAGGGGGTCGCTTCGCTGAGATTGACGACGTTGTCGCCCGCGGTCGCCGAGAGCGGGATGCAGACCACGTCCTCGAGCCCGATTTCGCGGGCAAAGGCGCGATAGTCCCGCTCGATAGTCTCGAACCTCTCACGGGAGTAGCCGACGAGGTCCATCTTGTTGACGGCGAGGACGATGTGGCGGATCCCAAGCAAGGAGACGAGATACGAATGCCGTCGCGTCTGGACGAGCACGCCCTTGCGCGCGTCGATCAGGATAACCGCAAGGTCCGCGGTCGAAGCGCCGGTGACCATGTTTCGGGTGTACTGCTCGTGGCCCGGCGTATCCGCGACGATGAACTTTCGCCGCTCGGTGCTGAAAAAGCGATAGGCGACGTCGATCGTGATGCCCTGTTCGCGTTCCGCCTGGAGCCCATCAAGCAGCAGCGCGAAGTCGATCTCGCCGCCGCGTGTCCCAACCTTTTTCGAATCCGCCTCAAGCGTCGCAAGCTGGTCTTCGAACAGCATCTGTGACTCGTAGAGCATCCGCCCAATGAGCGAGCTCTTGCCGTCGTCGACGCTCCCACAGGTGATAAAGCGAAGGAACGACTTGCGCGCGTGGGCATCGAGGTAGGCCTCGATGTCGGTCGAGATCAGCGATTCGGGGGCGGTGACGGCCGGCGAGCTCACTAGAAGTATCCTTCCTGCTTCTTCTTCTCCATCGAACCGCTTGAATCGTGGTCGATCAACCGGCCGTGGCGCTCCGAGGTCGTCGCGAGCAGCGTCTCCTGGATAACCTTAGGGATGGTATCGGCTTCCGACGCTATAGCGGCGGACAACGGGTAGCAGCCCAACGTCCGGAACCGGACGCGACGCATGCCGGCCGACTCGCCCGGGAGCAGCCGCATCCGCGCGTCGTCCACCATGATCCACTGGCCGTCGCGCTCGACCACGGGGCGCTCTTTGGCGAAGTAGAGCGGCACGAGCGGGATCTGCTCGATGTGGATGTATTGCCAGACGTCGAGTTCGGTCCAATTCGAAAGCGGGAACACCCGGATGCTCTCGCCCTCGCGCTTGCGGGCGTTGTACACCGCCCAGAGCTCCGGGCGTTGGTTTTTCGGGTCCCAACGGTGCTGGGCCGTCCGGAACGAGAAGATGCGCTCCTTGGCCCGCGACTTCTCCTCGTCGCGACGGCCGCCGCCAAACGCCGCATCGAACCGGTGATGGTCGAGCGCCTGAAGCAGGCCCTGCGTGCGCCAGAGGTCAGTGTGCAGTCCGACGCCATGGTCGAACGGGTTGATGCCGCGTGCTTCGGCCTCGGGGTTCTTCCAGGCGATCAGCTCCACCCCGAGCCGCGCCACCGTCGCTTCGCGCAGCGCGTACATCTCCTGGAATTCCCAGGTCGAGTCAATATGCAGGAGCGGGAAGGGCAGCTTCCCAGGCGCGAACGCCTTCTCGGCCAGGCGCAACATCACGGAGCTGTCCTTGCCGATCGAGTAGAGAAGCACGGGCCGCTCGGCCTCCGCGACCACCTCGCGCATGATCTGGATGCTCTCGGATTCGAGACGCTGGAGGTGCGTGGTGGGGCTGGAACGCATTCTCTTCCCTCGCGGCTCCCGAAGGTACGCCGAGAGAAACACGATAGCAAAGTCGTGAATGTTCCGTCCAGCGGCCGGGCTAGAAGTACCCTTCTTGCTTCTTCTTCTCCATCGAGCCGCTGGAATCGTGGTCGATCAGCCGGCCCTGGCGCTCGGAGGTCCGCGCGAGGAGCATCTCCTGGATGATCTTCGGGAGCGTGTCCGCCTCCGATTCCACGCCGGCCGAAAGCGGGTAACAGCCCAGCGTGCGAAAGCGGATCTTCTTGGTCACCGGCTGTTCGCCCTCGCGGTAACGCATCCGCTCGTCGTCGACCATGATCCACTGGCCCTCGCGGTCCACGACCGGGCGCTCTGCCGCGAAGTAGAGCGGCACGATCGGGATCTGCTCCAGATAGATGTATTGCCAGATGTCCAGCTCGGTCCAGTTGGAGAGTGGGAAGATGCGGATGCTCTCGCCCGGGTGCTTGCGGGCGTTGTAGACGTTCCAAAGCTCGGGCCGCTGGTTCTTGGGGTCCCAGCGATGCTGGGCGGTGCGGAACGAGAAGATCCGCTCCTTGGCGCGGGACTTCTCTTCATCGCGGCGCGCCCCGCCGAAGGCAGCGTCGAACTTGTAGTGGTCGAGCGCCTGGATCAGGCCCTGCGTCTTCCAGATGTCGGTGTGCATCGCCGAGCCATGGTCGAACGGGTTAATCCCCTTGGCCAGGGCGTCCGGGTTCTTCCAAACCAGGAGATCCATACCGAGCTGTTCGGCCATGATCGCCCGCATTTTGTACATTTCCCGGAACTTCCAGGTCGTATCCACATGCAGCAGCGGGAACGGCGGGACCGACGGCTCGAACGCCTTTTCGGCCAGGCGCAGCATCACCGAGCTGTCCTTGCCGATCGAATAGAGCATCACCGGGCGTTCGGCCTCGGCCACCACCTCGCGCATGATGTGAATGCTCTCGGCCTCGAGCCGTTGCAAGTGGGTGAGGGCGCTAGCGGTCATGGTGGACGATTACCGTATCGGGCGCGCCGCTATGGCGCACCTAGGCAGGGCCGGCTTCGATCCGCCCGTCGAGCATCCGGATCACCCGGTCCGCGCGCGCCGCCACCTGCGGGTCGTGCGTCACGAGGATGATCGTCAGCCCTTGCTCGCGTTGAAGACGCTCCATCAAGTCCAACACGCGCTGTCCAGACACCGAGTCGAGCCGCCCGGTCGGCTCATCGGCGAGCAGGAGCTTCGGGGAGTTTGCGAGCGCCCGCGCGATCGCGACGCGCTGCCGTTGACCGCCCGAGAGTTGCGGAGGGCGGAGCGCAGCACAATCGGCGATACCGACCAACTCCAGGAGAGACGCGGCACGGCGACGACGATCTCCTGCATGGGCCACCTGCCCCAGCATGGGCACCTGGACGTTCTCGCTGGCGGTCAGCGACGGGATCAGGTTGTCGAGCTGGAACACGATCCCGACCTCCTTGGCACGAAAGCGAGCCAACCCCCGCCCCCGTGACAAGTCCTGCCCTGCGACGCGAATCTCCCCTGAGTCGGCGCGATCCAATGCAGCGATGAGGTGAAGCAAGGTCGACTTCCCGCAGCCGGACGGCCCAACGATCGCAACGAACTCGCCCGGCTGAATGTCAACCGAGATTGCAATGAGCGCTCGCATTCGCCCCGCATCGAACGTCTTCTCGACGCCGCGCAGGGAGACGATCGGCTCACTCATAGCGGAGCGCTTCCAGCGGCGTGAGCCGCACCGCCCGGAACGCCGGGTAGAGCGCGCCGGCCACGGCCACGACCACCGCAACGCCGACGGCGCGCACCAGGAGGGCCCCCGAATAGGCGGGGACGAGCAGATTCTCCACCGCAGGCACCAGCGTGACCGCCTCCGCGATCGCCACGCCGAGCCCGATCCCAAGGCCGGCCGCGACGACGCACAGGATCAACGATTCGGTCAGAATCATCCGGAAGACGCGCGAGCCACTCCACCCGACAGCCCGGAAGATCCCGATTTCACGCGTCCGCTCGAACACGGACATCACCATTGTGTTCATCACTCCGATGGCGCCGATGCCGACAGCGAGCAGCGAGATTGCGATGTTCGCCGCGTCCAACACTTTAATCCCCTGGTCGACCTTCCCGATGTCGTCGATGTCGACGATCGTCACGACCGACGGGACGGTGGTTTCGATCGTGCGCGCCGTCTCTTCCAGGCTGGCCCCGGGCGCGAGCCCGACGTGGATGACGCTGAGGACCCGAGGCTTGGCCGTCAACGTCTGGACCGTCGCGAGGTCCGTATACGCGCCGTTGTTTTCGAGCAGACCGTCGGACCGGTAGATGCCAACGACAGCGAAGCGGAGGTCACTCAACTCCACTTGGTCGCCGACCTCCACGCCGAGGTCCTTCGCAGCGCCTTCGCCGAGCAACACTTCCCGTTCGGCGCCAGCAGCCAAAAGCCGGCCCGCCGACAACGAAGGAGGGTTCGTCACAAGCGCCCCGGGGTCGACGCCAACGAGAAAGAAGAACAGGTTCGATCCGGCCCGGGTGATGTGAAACAACGATCCTTCGGCACGCGCGACCCCCGGCACAGCCGCGACGGCCCCGAGCGCGTCTTCCGGGATGGTGCTGAAGCTGAGATCCGCGGCGCCGCGTTGGGCGACCATCAGGTCGGCGCCCCGTGCCGTGATCAGACCGCCCGAAGACGCCTTAAAACCTGAGGTGATCGCGCCCAGCGCAACCACGGTCGTGATCCCGACGGTGATGCCAAGCAAGGTGAGCCCAGCGCGCACCTTTTGCCGGAGGAGGTTCTTGAGGACGAGGCCGACGAACGACACCATTCGAGCGTGCTCGCCAGACTGCCGCTCATCAAGGCCATGCGTACCTCGGAAAGGGCCCCAACTGCCTCAGTCCACCCGGACGAGCGTCACCGGCACAGGTGAACGGCTGACGACGCCGAGCGCGACGCTCCCAGCGAGCAGGTGCCTCCGGAGCGAATGGCCGTGCGAAGCCATCCAGATCGTATCGGCCCCCGTCTCCTCGGCGGCCGTCAATATCGCCGAGTCCACCCCGCCGAGCGTCTCGATCGTGCGGACCAAGGACTCCGCCTCCAACCGGCGGGGCAGGCTCCGCCTGAACTGCGCCAGTTGCCACTCCGCGTCGAGCGTCCCGAGCTCGGTCCGCGCGTCGCCGGTAGCGGGCGCATGGATGCGCAACAACGTGACCTTGATGTCGTGGCCCCCGGCCCGCCGGAATACGCGCCGGAAGGCGGGCCAGACCGCCGCCGAGGCCGCCGAGCCATCCGTCGTGATCAGAACGTGGTAGGGCTGTTCGCCCCCACGGGGCGGGGCGATTCGTTCGCCGGTCAGCATCACGGGGATCTCGGAGTGCCCGAGCACGGTCATGGCGACGCTCCCGAGCAATGCATGGCGCAACGCACCCGAACCGCGCGTCGCCATCACGACGACCGACGCATCCTCCGCCTCGGCCACGCGGAGCACTGCCGCCGCTGTGTCTTCCCGGCGCCGCTTTGGCTCGACGATCGGCTCGACCGTCAGTCCGGCCTCTTTCGCCTCGGCGAGCAGCGCCTCGGTCCATTGCGAGGCGACGGTGTCGGATGCCTTCTTGACGGAAGTGGCGAGCTCCCCGCCGAGGTCCATCCGCCGGTCGAGCACGCGGAGGGCGTTCAGCTTCGACCCGCTCGCCTGCGCAAGGCGGGCAGCGTGTGGAAGTGCGGCGCGGCTGCGCTCGGACCCGTCGGATGTGTACAGGATCTTCATGTGCGCTCTCCAATTCGCGAGTCTGCGATTGCCCTTTACCAACCTACCCTAGTTCGGGGCCGCCGGTCGAGGGCCACGTGGCCGCCGCCAGCAGGCCCGGTCAGCGGTTAAGCGGCACCAGGAAGCGGTTCCCGCTCACCACTTCAACCTCTTTGACCCAGAGGACATCACCTGTCTTCTTCACGAGCACCCGCCAGAACACGA
This sequence comes from Dehalococcoidia bacterium, assembly GCA_046152925.1. GTDB lineage: Bacteria > Chloroflexota > Dehalococcoidia > Tepidiformales > Tepidiformaceae > CAMAUF01. The sequence continues at coordinate 6,378 of JBJXFX010000138.1, read as the reverse complement.
GGCCCTCGGTCACGCGTACCGTCGAGATCGCGGGCGAGTTCGTTGCGACCACGACTTCATCGCCGAGGCAAAGCTGGAGGACCACGCGGTTCGTCGGGCTTTGCGCTTCGGTCGGTTCGGTCGACGCCTTCAACGTGCAGCCCGCGGTCCCCACGACCGCCGTCAGGCCGGAGCGGAGCTGCGAACGGCCCCCGGCCTCAGCGGGCGGGGTCACTGAGGGGAGCGGGGTCGGCCCCGCGACCGTCGCGGTCGGCGTGGCACTGGGGGCCAGCGTGGCGGTCGGCGAAACCGCGGCCGTAGGCGTGGGACTCGCGACGGTTGAAGCCGCGCTCGCGGTCGCCGGGGCTGTCGTGGTGGCGCTGGCCGGAGTGGGAGAGGCCGGCGCGTCGTCGTCCCCGCCGCCCACCAAGGCGAAGGCGGCCGCCCCGCCGACGACCAGCACAGTCACGCCCGCCGCCAGCAACAGCAGCAGCCCGCGTCTGGGGCGGGGAGCAACCGGCGGATCCCCGCCAGCAGCAGTGGCCGCTGTTTCCTCGACGCGGGGAAGCGGGGGTGCGGGCCGGGGGTGGACCGGTGGCGCCGCCACGGGCGGGATCACACGAGTTGGGCTCTCGACCGGCGCGGGGACGGGCGCGATCGCCTCCACAGGCGGGGCCACGGCGGGCGCCCGTGCGATCGACGCCTCCTCCGCGACCTCGAACGTCAGGACGTCTGCGATCGTGATCTGGTCGCCAGCCTTCAACGGCACGGCGATGTCGGGCGTGGCGGGCGCGCCATTCACCTTGCTGCCGTTCGGTGCGCCAAGGTCGTAGAAGAACGCATCCCCTTCGACCAGCACGACCTCGGCATGCCGCCGCGCCACGTCGAAGTGCTCGATCGACACGGTGTTCTGGTCCCCGCGCCCGATCGACACCGTGCCGACCAGCGGGTACTCGCCGCCGCCAGACACATCGGGGACTCGGATCAAGAGCGGCACGGCGTTTGGCCCTCCGGCGTTTTTGGCGCATTCTCACCGGCCGGCTGGCCCGCAAGGCTAACTATAGCCCAGCCTCGCACCGCAGCGGTCCACCGCGTCAGGGGGTATAACGCGATCGCCGATCAAACCAGGAGTCTCCGAGTGCCGTATCCGAACGTTTTCAGCCCGATCCGCCTCAATCAGCTCACGGTGAAGAACCGCATCGTCCGTTCGGCCCACGGGACTGGGCTCTCCAGCGGCGGCGTCCAAGTCCTCATCGACTACCACGCCGCGCGTGCGAGGGGCGGCGTGGGACTGACCTTCCTCGAGGTCGCCTCCGTCCATCCCACCTGCGCGGCCTCGCTGCTCGCCTTCCGGCCGGAGATCGTCGCCGACTACGAACGAATGATGGAGGCCTGCCGCCCGCATGGCATGAAGGTGATGCAGCAGCTCTGGCACTCGGGCAATAACGCGATGACCCTGACTGGCGGCCCGCCCTGGGCGCCATCGCGAGTGCTCGGCGCCCAAGCCACGGTCCTCCCGCTGCCGATGACCAAGGGCATGATCGACGAAGTCGTCGCTGGCTATGCCCGCGCGGCCCGCCACTGCAAACAGGGCGGACTCGACGGGATCGAGATCCACGGCGCCCACGGCTACCTGTTGACACAATTTATGTCGCGCGTGACGAACCTGCGCCAAGACGAGTACGGCGGCAGCTTCGAGAACCGGATGCGGTTCGCGCGGGAAGTGGTCGCGGCGGTCCGCTCCGAAGTCGGCCCAGATTACCCGCTTGGTATCCGCCTCACTGCCTCGGAGGGCATCAGCGACGGCATCACGCCTGACGAGAACCGCGACATCGCCCTCGCCCTGGAGGCCGACGGCCTCCTCGACTTCTTCTCGATCTCGGTCGGGAGCTACTACACCTTCGACCAGTTCATCGGCGGGATGCACGAGCCCCACGGGTACGAACTCGATCGCAGCACGGTCGCCTCCAAAGCCCTGACGAAGCCCACCATCGTCGTCGGGCGGATTAAGACGATCGCCGAGGCCGAGGAGATCATCGCCAGCGGCCGGGCGGATATGGTCTCGATGGTGCGCGCCACCATCGCGGACCCGGACATCGTCCGGAAGGCGCAGGAAGGGCGCGAAGCCGACATCCGGCCGTGCATCGGCTGCAATCAGGGGTGCATTGGCGGCCGCACGGGCCCCCTGATGCGCTTCGGCTGCACCGTCAACGTCGGCGCTGGCCAGGAGGGCCGCTTCGGCGACGACCGCCTCCAGCCAGCAGCTCAGCCAAAGCGCGTCCTGGTCGTGGGTGGTGGCCCGGCCGGCCTCGAAGCAGCCCGCGTCGCGGCGCTGCGCGGCCACAAGGTCACCCTGGTCGAAGCAACGGACCGCCTCGGCGGCCAGCTCAACGTCGCCCGAAAGCTCCCCTTCCGCTCCGAGATCGGCGAGGCGGCGGACTGGCTCGAAGGCCAGGTGCGCGCCCTGGAGGTCGACATCCGCCTCAACACGCCGGTCGACGCCGGCCAGTGGGACCGCTGGCACCGTTCCTTCGAATGGCTGGAAAACGAACGGCCCGACGCGGTCATCATCGCCACTGGCTCGACGCCACGCGTCGACGGTTTCCAGGCGATGCGCCCGACGGAGCCGCCCGCGGGCCTCCACCTTCCCCACGTCTGGTCGTATTGGGACGTGGCCGACGGCCAGGCGACCCTCGGCACGAAGGCGATCCTGCTCGACGATGTCGGCCACTACCCAGCGATCGGCGTGGCCGAGTTACTCCTCCAGGCGGGCGTCGCCGTCACGTTCGTCACGCGCCACCTCAGCCTCGGGACGCTCGTGGCCGGCGCATTGATGCAAGAACCGGCCCTGAGGCGGCTCACCGGCCACCCCAGCGGCTTCCGCCTCGTGCCACGGTCGCAACTCGTCGAAGTAACCGAGTCCGACGTGTTGCTGCGCAACCTCGACTCCGGCCAAGACGAACGCGTCGCGGCCGACATGGTCGTGCTGATGTCGGGCAACATCCCGAACACGGAGCTGGCCGACGCGATCGCCGGTTTCGACGGAAAGGTCGACGTCGTCGGGGATGCGCTGGCGCCGCGCTGGCTCGAGATGGCGATCCACAGCGGCCATTACGCGGCGCTCAACGTCTAACAGCCGGGCGCCTCAGCCCGTCATTGTCGATTGGCGCGCCTCGCCAGCAGCGGGGACGCCCCATTGCGGCAACGGGCCTGTCCCGGTCATTTCCATGTGGCCGATCCCCGAACGGCTGCCATAGGTCGCCCTCACGGCGTGCTCGCCGCTCCAGGCCGCCGGCGCGAACGACTTGTAGGTCGAGTAATCCTCCAGGTCGTAGACATCGAAGCGGTGGTAACCGTCGCCGTGGTAGGCGCCCAAGAACTCGGGGTCGCCGTACCCCTCACCCTTGATGTGCCGCGTCGCATTGGGCGCCAGGATTTCGAACTGGAGCGGGTACTCCTTCCCGAACTCGTCGACCACCGTCACCCGAGCCCGCTGGAACTTGAGCGTGCCCGGCTGGCTCTCGATATCGTAATCCTTGAAGTCCACCAGGCGGATCTGGCGGCGCGGGTCGCCCGCTCGCCAGGTAATCGCGCCGTCGAACTGGCCGCCGCGACCGTCGGCGAGCGTGCCATTCAGCCGCGGGTGGCCAACCTCCTCATCCAGCCACCACCAGAAACCCATGTCTTCGAACTGGATGTGACTGTGCCAGTGGAGGCGGCTTTGGGGCGGCGTCAGCGGCGGCCGCCAGCCCTGGAACCGCTCGCTCCCCAGCGAAGCCCAACAGCGGTCGCGTTGGCCCCACGTGTTCTCGTGGTTGACCTCGTAGGTCTGGCCGTCGACTTTCAGGAAGCCGCTCCAGCGTCCGAGGATTTCGAAGTAGGGCAGGATGTTCGCGAGTCCATTCCGGCGGCTGTAGATCGGCGTCCGCGTCTCTACCGGCCGGAGCCGCGTCTCCATCGTCAAGTCGTAACTGATCCCGAACTCGTTGTCCGGCTCCAGCGCGAAGCGCGCCTTGCGGAGGGGGTCGATCACTTCCATCGAGGCAGGCCCCACGCGCAAATTCAAGCGCTCGGACTTGTACCCCTGTTGGCGCCATTCCCGGTGGTATCGCAGGTTGTACTGCTTTCCGTTGTGGACGATGATCTGGCCCGTTTCGATAACGTTGTTGTTCGACCAGATCGGCCAATTCGCGCCAACGATAAATCGCCCCTGCGTATCCATGGCCTGGAACCAGTGTTGGTCGACAAAGCGCGGGTCGCTGTCGTTAAGTTGGTCGATCGGCCGGGCCGTCTGGTGGATGAAGCGTTCGTCGAGCTCGGTGAGCATGGCCGTCCTCCTTAGATGCTGAGCCGGGCGACACCAAGCCCGCGCTGACCGTCGAGCGTGAGCTCGCAGAGCTGTTCGAGGCCGAACACGTTGACGTGGCCGGCCGGGTTGGCGAGCAAGGCCGCGTGGTTGGTCGCGTTCACCTCAGTGCGGACCACCTGCGCGAGGTTCCCCTTGTATTCGATGTGCCGGAAGTCTGGGTGGCCGTAGCCAAGCCCGATCGAGTGCACCGTCCGGAGCGGCCGGATCGCCAGCGTGTGCTCAGCGCCGTCCCAGTCAGTGAGCTGGACGGAGCTCGGCGCCAGGCTGCGCCCGTCGCCGGCGTAGGTCAGCGCAGGCTTCGCTTCGACAATCCGGAGCTGAGGCTTGCCGCTATCGAGCCCGAAGGCGATGGCGCCATCGAGCCGTGTACGCCCCGTCTCGTCGGAAAGGTTCCCCGTAAGGTTTGGCCGGCCGCCCTCGTTGGGCTCCATCCGCCAGAACCAGAGCGAATGGTCGCCGAAATCACCAGCGAGCCAGAGCGAACGGCTGCAGATGCTGTCGGGAATGGGCGCAAATTTCGGCGTCTGGCCAAAAACTGGCCGCGTCCCCCACGAGCGCTCTCGGGCGGCGGCCCACGCCGGGTCCAGCGCGAAGGTGCGTCCCTCGACGGTGATCGAACCGGTCGCGCGTCCCGCCTGGGCGTAATGCCAAAGGTCCCAGGTGACGTGGCGGCCATCGCGACGATGAAAGACGGGCGCCGAAACCTCCATCGGCTCGTTCGTAGCCGTGAACGTCAGGTCGAACGACGCTGGCCGGCCGTTGCCGGGTTCGAGGACGAGCCGCCAGCTGCGAAACGGCTCCACGATCTCAGCGCGCAGCGGGCCCACCTCGCGGCGGTCGCGGTCGCCCTCAAGGACGCGGGCGAAGCGCAGGTCGGTCTGGGCGCCTGGCGCCATGATCGAGGCGGCCGCGTCCATACTGTTGGTGCCGGGATAGACGCCCATGTGGACGGCGAGGCTGACGCCGTCGGGCGCCCCAATGTGGAACCACAGCTCATCGACCCAGCGCGGGTCGCGGCCGTCGACATGGTCCATGGTGTACGGGATCTGGTGAATCGGCAGGTCGTCGAGGTCGGTAATCGCCACTGTGCGGGCCTCCCGTGACGCGAAAATTGGACGCCAGCGACGGTACGCGGCGGGGGACAGATCCGCAATCACGCGGGCCGCCGGCCGGTAGGTGACCCATGGCGACCGCCCTCTTGGAGCGCACCGAGCCTTGGCCCGTACTCCCCGAACGAGATGGCTACGAATACGTCGATGGGAAGTGGGAGAAGCTCAACGTTTCCGTCGGCCAAATGATAGTGGCGACGAACCTCGTGCTTCGGCTCCGTGAATTCCTCCGCGAGCAACCGCTTGGATGGGCGCTCTTCCAGGATGCGCCTTATCAGATCTGGCCCGAGCGCCCAAACCGCTACCGCAAGCCCGACGGCTCCTTTGTCCCCCTCAACACGTTCCCGGACGGAGAGTTCCCAGATGGCTTCCTGCACACGGTGCCGCCGGTCGTGATTGAGGTGCTCTCCCCGATCGACCTCGTGGACTCAGTCACGCGTAAGGTCGACGAGTATTTCGAGGCTGGCGTCGAGCTCGTATGGTCCTGGAGCCGGCCGCGACATCGGTCTTCGTCCACCGCATCGACGGCACCATCACCCGCCTCCGAGAGGGCGACACCCTCACTGGCGAAAAGGTCCTGCCGGGGTTCAAAGTCCCGGTCGCCGAACTCTTCAAGCGCAGCTGAGGTAAACACGCTCCCGCGACGGCGAGCCTGGCGGACGCCCGCTCTGTAGGATGCCGCCACGACTTCCCCCGCAGGAGCACCCGCGATGCGCGCTGGCGTCCACTTCAACTTTCAGAATTATGACGACTGGGGCCGCTTTGAACGGCGTGACGCCCCCCTTCCGGCCGCAGGCGATAGCCTCCTCTACGACGAGGAGATCCACCTCGCCAGCCTTGTCGAACCGCTCGGCTTCGACTCCTATTGGGCGATCGACCACCACTTTTCGCCCTACATCATGACCGGCGGCGCCCTCCAAC
>JBJXFX010000136.1:0-3501 GCA_046152925.1 Dehalococcoidia bacterium | reverse complement strand
CGCGGCGACCTTCAGTTCGTCGTCGACTTCGTCCGGCCCGAGGGCGTCGGGATCATGGCGGCGAAGTTCGAGGAGCTCCGCGAGCGGCTGGAACGCGAGGGGCTGTTCGAACTCTCGCGGAAGCGGCCGTTGCCGCGCTTCCCTCAGCGGATCGGGCTCGTGACCTCGCCCGCCGGGGCCGCGCTCCACGACGTCCGCACGGTGATTGAGCGCCGTTGGCCGCTCGCCGAGGTCCTTTTCGTCCCCGCGATGGTCCAGGGGTCGGAAGCGCCGGGCGAGATCGCGGCAGCGCTGCGAGCCCTCGCCCGCGAGCCCGGGCTCGATGTCGCGATCCTCGCGCGCGGCGGCGGCAGCGCCGAAGACCTCTCGGCGTTCAACAGCGAGCCGGTCGCGCGGGCGATCTACGCCTTCCCGGTCCCGCTCGTCTCGGGCGTCGGCCACGAAACCGACGTGACCATCGCCGACATGGTCGCCGACCTGCGCGCGCCGACGCCGAGCGCCGCCGCAGAACGTGTCACCCCCGACAGCGCCGAGGTCGTGCGCAACCTGGCGGGCTTCGGGCGCTGGTTGCATGACCGCGCGGCGGGCGACGTGCAGCGGGCGCGCGTGCTCGTCGACGGCCATCGCGCGCGGATGGAGCGGGCGCTGCCCGACCCGGCCACCCTCCGGCATCGGGTCGACATCCTCGAGCGTGCCTGCCGCCAGCAGGCGTCATCCCGGCTGGTTGAGGCATCGGGCCGCGTCGAACGGGCTGCGGCGCAGGTCTCGGCGCTCGACCCGATGGCGACGCTCGCGCGCGGCTTCGCGATTGTCCAGCACGTCCAGAAGCGCAAGGTCGTGTCGAGCGTGCGCGGCGTCCGTCCGGGCGATAGGCTCTCCGTGGCCGTACACGACGGCGCGTTCTGGACCGAGGTCAGTTGACGAGGCATGAGGGGCGAGGCATGAGGCGGTGGTAGCGAAAGCGAAGACGACGGCGCCCGAAACGTTCGAGAGCCTTTACGCGGCGCTCGAAGAGACCGCGCGGAAGCTTGAACAGGGCAACCTGCCACTGGAGGAATCGCTCGCGCTGTATGAGCAGGGAGCGGGCCTCGTCGCGAAGCTGCGGGCCTTGCTGGAAGGCGCCGAGGCGCGGATCCAGACCGTCCACCGTCAGTTCGACGGCGATGTCCGGCTCGGCCCGGACGAAGACGAACCCGACTTCGAGGACGAGGACGACGAATGAGCGAGGCAAAGCTGCGGGTCGCGTGGTTCACCACGGGGCGTGGGCCGGGGTCGTTTGGGGCCCTCGAATACCTCTTTGCGGCGATCGACGGCGGGCTCCCCGTCGAGGTCGCCGTCGTGTTCGTGAACCGCGACCCCGGTGAAGCCGAGCCCACCGACCGGCTGCTCGCGATGGTCCGCGAACGTGGCATCCCACTCGAAACGCTCAGCTCCGTGGGCTTCCGTAAGGCGCGCGGCGCCCCACTCGCGAAGCCAGGCGAACCGCTCGCCCCGTGGCGGCACGAATTCGACGCGGAAGTCGCCGCGCGGCTGGCGAAGTACGACTTTGCGCTCGGCGTGTTGTTCGGCTACATGCTCATCCTCACGCCCGCGCTTTACGAACGGTGGACGTTCATCAACGACCACCCCGCGTTGCCCGACGGCCCGATCGGGACGTATCAGGAGGTCATCGCCGAGTTGATGCGGACCGGGGCGCGCGAATCGGGCTGCATGTGGAACGTCGTCACCGGCGATGTCGACCGCGGGCCGGTGATCAGTTTCTGCCGCTTCCCAATCTTCGATGGGGCGATCAAGGCGCTCTGGCTCTCGTGGATTTCAACGATCAGCTATGACCGCAAGCATGACCCCCAGAAGACGCTGCTCTACGCCGAGATCCGGAGACGCGGCGTCCTCCGCGAACGTCCACTGATGACCGAGACGCTGCGAGCGATCGCCGAAGGGCGACTCCTCGTGCCGCCCTCCGCACCCGTCGACCTCACGCAATCGGTCGAAGCCGCGACGGCCTCGTAAGGGACGGACTCCGGCTTTCGTCAATAGTCAAGCGACCGCCGGAAGCGGATGATGGCGGCCATGCGATCACTCTCGTTTGTCGTCCTGTCGTCGATCGCGCTGGCAGCGGTCCTCACGGCCTGCGGTGGTGGGAAGAGCGAGCCAACGCCGGCGGCGGCCACGTCCACTCCCGGAACGCCCACCACGGCGGCAACCAACCCCGCCAGCACCGCGACATCCGCAACGGCCAGCGCGACCCCCTCGTCGCCCACCGCGAGTCCAGCGGCGACGCCGACCGTCGTCGGGCCCTCCGGCAATGAAGACATCTCCGACGCCGGCTACCGCGCGTTCCTCGCGAAACTGGACGCGGCGCTCCGGACGAAGCAGACCGCCTTTGTTACCGAGCGGTTCGCGGCCGAGCCGTACACCTGCAAGGCCGAAGACGTGCCCCAGCAACTGGGCGGCCCTCTCTGCACGAGCGTTGGGCAGCAGTTCAACGCGTTCCCCTCCAGCAACTGGCGGTCGGAGGGTTCGTATATCCCGGTGGAGTCGGCGGCAAACCACTTCGCCAATGTGACGGCCTCCGTCCTGCCCGATGCGCGAGACCAATTCGGCGAAGGGACGCTGCGCTTGTTCGCTACCGGCGCCAGCGGGCGGACGGTGGTCACCGGCATCCGGCCGTGCCCCGCAAACGCGTCGTGCCCCGGCGGCAACAACCGGTTCGTCCTCGTGTTCCATTGGCGGTTTATTGGAGCGCGCTGGGTCGCGGATTCCATGCTCACCGCTGGTGTACTGGCCGAGGACTTCCTCACGCCGACCCAAGAGGGCCGCAACGCGCTCGGCGGCCAGTGGCTCGCGTATGGCAACCAACCAGATCTGAGCCCGGCGATCCGGGGCGCTATCCAGGCGGCGCTTCGCGTCTTCACCGAGGCCAAGGGCGCCCCCGACTGTGTGAAAGGGACGCCCTGCATCGAAGCGTTCGACCCTGGTGGGTCGATCGACGAAGGGGTCATCCGGCTCAGCTACTCGGCGGAAGTAGGGGCCGCGGCCATCTACCTCGCCCGCGACCAAAGCGGCGCTTGGCAGTTCTGGTTCGGCGCCCAACAGGCGACGCACCGGCTGACGGACCTGCCGGGCACCCTGATTGTCTGTGCCGATGGCGATGGGTTGAACCTCCGATCGGGGCCCAACGCGGGCGCGCCGACGCTCGGACTCGCGAAAGACGGCGAGCGCTTCTTCGCCAAGACGTTCCTGATTACCGAGTTCGGCGACGTGAACCTGAAGGCGGGCGCGGGCTGGTACCAGGTCGTCACCGAGACGAAGGACGCGCAGGGCAGGATTAAGACCGGCGAGGCCTTCATTTTCTCCCGGTTCACCTCCGATGCGCGGCTGCGAGACTGCACGCTTCGCAACGCGCTGGAGCGATAACCCGCGTGTCTTGCCCGGCGGCGCGCGTTCATGCCTAATACCGCACATGGCCACAACCGCACCGACCTTCACCCTGACCGACTC
>JBJXFX010000131.1:0-50970 GCA_046152925.1 Dehalococcoidia bacterium | reverse complement strand
GAACATCGCCATCGGGCCGGGGCGACGATTATGCTCACTGCCGTCCAGCCGGCCGTCCGGGCGCGTCTCGAACGCTTCGGGATTTTGGACCTTGTCGGCTCCGGCAACGTCTTCGACAGTACGAGGGAGGCGATCGCCGCCCTGGACGGGCGGCGCGTGGGTCACGAGTGACCGTTAGCCTCGGTGGCGATGGCCGCGTGGATAACGACAACGGTCACGTCAAAAAGCTCTCGGGCCATGGCTGCCGCTTCTTCGACTTGATACGGGGCGGCGACCACGACCGACCACTCGGCAGGGTTGCCTTGGCGGGCGGCGATGGTCTCGGTCTCCCGGATGAGGGCCTGCGCTTCGGCTTTAGCGGCTGCTGGCACGATGTAGACGATCCGCGGCAGCTCGCTGGCGGGAGCCGGGACCGGTTGCTGGAGCGCCCAGGCGGCCGTCGCGCGTGGCGGAGCGGGCCGGGTTGCCGGCCTTGTAGTCTGCCACGCCACGACCCCGCCAAGGACCGCCAAGCCGAGGCTCGCCCAGATGGTCGGACGTACCAGGGGGTATGGGCGAGCGAGCCGGGAAGCGGTGGCGCGCCTGGGCATCTCCATGGGGCGAACCCTATCGCCGCGTTTTGGCCGCCGCGCCCCCAGAAGTATGTAGTCAGATGTGTATCTTGTGCGGCTCGGAGGGGACGATCGTGTAGCTGGCGGGTTACCAGGCCAGCGGGTCGTGACCAGTTGCGCCAAGTGCCAGAGAGGTCGCCTGTGCGCGGTTGTGGACGCCGAGCTTCTGATAGATGTTGGCGACGTGCCTGGCGACGGTCTTCTCGCTGAGGGAGAGGTTCTCCGCGATCGTCCGATTCCCGTTGCCCGAGGCCAGCGCAACCAGGATCTCCTTTTCGCGCACGGTGAGGTGCGTGGCGCTCGCCGGGGCTACGGAATGGCTCTCGCGCAGGAATTCTTCGATTGCGGCGAAGGCGGGAAGCAGGTTTTCGCCGTATGGGTAGGGCCGGCGGCCCGGGAGCAGTACGCGCCGTGCCGCCGGGAGTTGCCCGGCCACGCGGTCGCGCTCTTCGGGCGTGTGGCTCGCCGCCCACGTCTGGATCAGGAGGATTGGGGCGGTCACCTGGTCGATCCAGGGCCGTGGGTCGCGGTGGATGTGGTCGGACGTCATCACGATGAAGTCTTCGGGCGTGATCATCCCGGCCTGGCTTTCGAGCAGCTCCCGGCCCGGGCCATCGGCGTCTGGCGCGAGCGTGAGCTCGAGGACCGCGGCGAAGTTGCTGCGGGCCAACAGGATGGCGGCGGGCGCGTTCGCGGAGTGCTCGCCAAACGGGAATGGGTCGAAGAGGACCACCGCTGCGGTCGCGCCCGGATGCTCCGCCGCATACCGCAGGGCGGCGGGCGCCTGTTGCCCCGTCGCGAAGAGGATCGGGTTATCGGCGTGGGTGGCGGCAAGGACCGCTTCCAGGTCTCGCATCGTGTCGTCAAGCGTGAACGAGGTGATGCCCCGGGTGGAGAGCCCGTGGCCGCGTGCGTCGTATTCGATCATCCGGAAGTGGCGCTCCGCCTCGTCCGCGAATTGGGCCGCCAGCCGGCAGCCGCGGCGCGCAAGCCCAACCACCACCCCGGGCATGCGGACGAAGAGGGGCCCAGCCCCCGTCACGGTGTAGGCAATGTGCATCCCGTCGGACGCATGGGCGTAACGGACCATCGGCGTGGCGGTCACGCGGCCTCCCAGGAGCCCTTTTGCGCCCTAGCGCTCCATGATGCGAACTGTATCCAGCAGGCGGGGTCCTTGTCTCTACACAAAACGATGCAGTCTGTGAACTAACTCACAGACTGGCGTCCGACCACGATTCACCCCTACGCTCAGACTCAGATGGCGGATGTCCACCTTATTGAGCAGATCAGCATCGCGCTCGGCGCCGGCCTCGCCGGCGGGCTGCTCGCCCGCAGGGCGGGCCTGTCACCGCTCGTCGGTTACCTCGGCGCGGGCGTCGTCATTGGCCCGTTTACACCGGGCTACTCGGCCGATTCCAAGACGCTGACAGAAGTGGCCGAGATCGGCGTGATCTTTCTCATGTTCGGTGTGGGCCTGCACTTCAACGTCCGCGACCTGCTCGCCGTCCGTTGGATCGCGGGCCTCGGCGGATGCATCCAGATGGCGCTCATCACCGCCGCCGGTGTTGGCATCGGGGCGGTCTTCGACCTCGGCTGGCGCGCCGGCCTGGTCCTCGGCCTGGCGATTGCCATTTCGAGCACGGTCGTGATGGTGCGGGCGCTTGAGGAACGCGGCTTGCTGGAAACCACGGCTGGCCGGATCGCCATCGGCTGGCTTGTGGTCCAAGACCTTGCGACGGTGCTGTTCCTTGCGGTGTTGCCGGGGCTCGCCGCGGGCGACATGGAGACCTTCGTCCGTGAGGCGGGCCGAGACCTTGCGGTCGCGGCGGTGTTCCTCGTGGTGATGCTGGTGGTCGGCGCCAGGACGCTCCCGTGGGCCCTGGCGGAGATCGCCCGGTTGGGTTCGCGCGAGCTGTTCATCTTGGCGGTCGCGGCAGCTGCGCTCGGCGTTGCGGCGGGGGCTGCGGCGCTTGGGCTCTCGGTGGCGCTCGGCGCGTTCGTCGGTGGCGTGGTGATCAGCGAACGCGAGACGAGCCACCAGGCGGCCGCGGACGTCGTGCCGCTGCGAGAGGCCTTCGCCGTCCTGTTCTTCGTCGCGGTTGGGATGCTCCTCGACCCAGAGATCCTGGTCGACAACGCGGGCCTCCTGATCGCGACGGCCGTCGCGGTGGTCGTCGTCAAGGGGCTTGTTTCGGCTGGAATCGCGGCGATTTTCCCGTACTCAGCCCACACCGCGCTCTTGACGGGCGCAGGGCTCGGCCAGATTGGCGAGTTCTCCTTCATCATCGCTGGCGCCGGCGTCGCTGAGGGCCTCCTTGATGATGCGACGTACAACGTCATCCTTGCTGTCGCGGTCGTCTCGATCATCGTCAACCCGATCCTCTTTGGAGGGATCCCGGTATGGGAGGGCGCCCTTCGCCGCCTCGGGCCTGTTTACCGGTGGGCCGACAAGCAGGGCGCGAGCCCGCCGCCCGTCCCCAAGCTTCACCGCCACGCGGTCGTGCTCGGCTACGGACGTGTCGGCAATTTGGTCGGGCACTCATTGCAGCGCCTCGGCGTGGAGCAGGTGGTGGTGGAATCCGACATCGAGCGCGCCCGCGTCATCGGTCGTTCGGGCATCCCGGTCGTCTGGGGTGATGCTGGGAGCCGCGACGTCCTCCTCCGCGCTCGCGTTGCTGAGGCAGCGATCGTCGTCGTCTGCGTCCACGACTCGAGCACGACCACGCTCGCCGTAGCCGGGACGCGGGAGATCAACGCCACGGTCCCGCTGGTCGTCCGGGCGCGTTCGGGGGATGAGTTGGAGGAGCTTCGGCGTCTGGGGGCCGACCACGTCGTTATCCCGGCGTACGAGGGTGGGCTCGAGGTCACCCGGAGGGCGGTCGCCGCGCTCGGCTTCGATGCGGCGCTGGCGGCGGAGCATTCCAAGGCGATCCGGGACGCGCACTACCGCGAAGGCGTCTAGACGGCCGTCCTTAACCAGCCTGCCACCGATTCTCCGTAGCTGCCCCAGGGTTTTACACGCTCGTTACTCGCCGTTGCTTGTCCTTCCTCCCGCGGCGGTCGAAGGTTCCGGCAGGCAACCGTGGCGCAGACGGGAGCCAAGTCCAGGAGGGAAGTGATGAAAGGGCGCGTCATCACCCTTGTCTGCGGCGCGGCGGCCGTTGCCGGTTTCGGTGCGGTCGCCGTTCTTGCCGCAAACACCAACACAACCGTGAAGGGCGGCGACACCCTGACGGTGAAGTGCGACGGGACCAGGCTCTCGTCGTCGCGAGTCGACACGAAGACGATCAAGCTCACTTGCTCGGCGTCGGCGACGCCAGTCGCCACTGCCACTCCCACGCGGACGCCGACCCCGACCCCGACCGCGGCGCCGACTTCGACGCCAACGCCATCGCCGACTTCGACCCCGATCGCTGGCGCGACGACGCTCGGCGGCTGCCAGGTGTTCCCCGCGAACAACTCGTGGAATCAGGACGTGCGGCAACTCCCCGTCCACGCGAACTCGGCGAATTACATCGCCAACATGACGAGCCGGGCGAACAAGTTCCTCCATGCCGACTTCGGCGGCGGGGGAGCGTATGGCATCCCGATCACCATCGTCCCGAGTAGCCAAGCGATGGTGCCGATCATCTTCAACGCCTATGGCGACGAGAGTGACCCCGGCCCGTATCCGGTGCCGCCAACCGCGAAGGTCGAGAACGGAAGCGACGCGCATGTGCTCGTCCTCCGTCAGGGCGAGTGCAAGCTCTACGAGCTCTTCGCGGCTTCGAAGAACGCCGACATCAGCTGGACGGCCGCCTCTGGCGCCGTGTTCGACTTGAGCTCGAACGCGCTTCGGCCGGACTACTGGACATCGGCCGACGCCGCGGGGTTGCCGATCACGCCGGGCTTGGTCCGCTACGACGAAGTCGCGGCCGGGGCGGTGACGCACGCGCTGCGGTTCACCGTCCAATACACGCAGCGGGCGTTCATCCACCCGGCGACGCACTTCGCAAGCTCTTCGACCGACGCCAACCGGCCGCCGATGGGCCTCCGCCTTCGCCTGAAGGCGAACTTCGACACGAGCGCCTACTCGGGCCAGTCGCGCGTCATCCTCGAGGGCTTGAAGAAGTACGGGATGATCGTGGCCGACAACGGTGGCGACTGGTTCGTCACCGGCGCGAGCGACACGCGCTGGAACGACACGGACCTCGACCAGCTCAAGACGGTGCCGGGGAGCGCGTTCGAGGTGGTCGACACGGGCCCACTGATCAAGTAGCCGGCCGCGGATCGATGCAGCAACGAAGAGCGGGCGCCCAAACCGGGCGCCCGCTCTTCGCGTTTCTGTGGGTTTCGGCTCAGAGGGGGAGGAGGCTCTTGGGGAGGGCGCCTTCGACCTCCAGGATGCGGCGCTTCATCGCGAGACCGCCGCCGAAGCCATGCAAGTCGCCCGTGGAGGCGACCACGCGATGGCAGGGGAGCCAGAGCGGGATCGGGTTCGCTCCGACGGCCGCGCCGACCGCTCGGGCTGCGCCGGAGGGCTCGCCGACGTGCTTGGTGAGCCACCCGTAGCTCCGTGTCTCGCCGTAGGGGACATCTCGAAGGGCCGCCCAGACCTTCCGCTGGAGCGGCGTGCCCGCCGGGACATCGACCGGGTAGTCGTCGAGCACGGGGCCGTCGCCGAGCGCGTAGCGGCGCAAGCGGTCCGCGACGTCGTCTGCGCGCGGGTCCGGCTGCTCGCAGGCCCCGGCGAGGCTCAGCTCCCGGCGGGCGGCGCGCTCCGTCGTGTGGAAGAGGGTGGCGTAACGGACCCCGTTCGGCCCGAGGACCGCTCCGGCCCAACCGAGGGCGGTTTCCGCGAGGACGAGCGTGTCCTGGCTATTCGTCATAACTCCATCATTGCCGGTGATCGCGACAGCCGATGTCGCGATCACCGGAGCGGTTACTTCTTGCGGCGGCCGCGGCGCCCTTCGCCGGCGGGCTTCGCCTCGCGCAGGCCATCCCAGCGGCCGCGACGCAGGATCCCGCGGAAGAGCGTATTGCGGACGCGCTTGTAGGCGTCCTCGGTGGTGGCAGGGTCGACGCGTTGCAGGTCCGGCCGGCCATAGCGGGCCTCTTCGAATGCGTCCGCCAGCCGGGAGGTCTCGTTGGGGCGTGCAAGCGTGTGGCCGAGTCGGTTGCTCCACTGGCGTGGCGTCTCTGGCCGCGTGGCGCCGAGCTTCGCCCAGCCAGCCAGCCGTTGGGTCCGAGCCCAGAGGCGGACGGGCCCTTCGAGGCCGCCGAGCCCCCAGTTCCACGCCGTGCGGCCGGCGAAGGCCAGCGCTGCGAGGCCGACCAGCGCCGCGACCAGCGACCAGATCAGCGTCCAGGGAGGCCCTTCGTTCACGACCGGCGTCGCGCTCAGCGCGTCGGCCGCCGGCGTGCCAGCGAGGCCGGAGATGTCGCCGAAGAGGGAATTGAGGTCGTCCAACGCGGCCGGGTCGTTGAGTCCTGCACCTGTGCCGAGTGCGCCGATCGCCGACCCTTCGGGCTTATCGGCGGTCGGGTTGAAGTTCACCCAGCCGTAGGTCGGAAAGAAGACTTCGACCCAGCTGTATTGGTCGTCTTTGCTCACGGCGTAGGTCGTCTCCGTGGCGTCGGTCGGGTTGAGCACGAAGCCGACGGCGACGCGGGCCGGGACACCGAGGGTGCGGAGCATGACGGCCATCGCTGTCGCCTGGTAATCGAAGTAGCCGCGCTTGAGGTCGAAAAGAATGTAGTCCACGAAGTCCTGGCCGGGAGGCGCGACTTCGACCGCGAGGTCGTAGGGGAAGGCGCGGAGGTAGGCTTCGAGGGCGACGGCTACATCGAACGGCGTTGCGGCCCCGGCCTCCACGGCGACGCGCCGGGACTCGTCGCGGACGCGCTGCGGGATGTCTTTCGGGAGCTGGAGGTAACGCTCGGTGACCCACTCGGGGTAGGCCGTGCCCGCGGCCCGGAGCTGCTCCGGCGAGGCGGTGCTTTCCGAGCCGATCGAGTTGTAGGTGTCGCCCTTGCGGAGCCCGCGCGGGGCGACGAGCTGTTCGATTTCGCCCGCGTAGTCGGCCGGTGATTCGGCGCTGACGCGGACGTTGCTGCCGAGGGGCATCCCGGCGCTGAGGACGGTGTTGTCTCCGTCTTTGACGGTGACTTGGAGGATGGTGACGGTGCGTTGCTTGTACTGCGCCACCTCCGGAGAGGCTGCGAGGTCGCCGCCTTCGATCCGCTTCGAGTCGCGGTCGCCTGTCTTCCAGGCGGTGCCGGTGTAGGTGTCGTAGCTCGTGGCCCGGATGAAGCCCGGCTGGCCGGCCTTGATGTCGTAGAGCGCGCGGGAGCCGAGGCGGACGTCGCCACGGAGCGCAAGGAGCGAGCCGAACGAGTGAAGCCGGGAACCGTTGCGCGCGTCCACGTTGTGGAAGAGCCGATTGAACGTGCTCGATTGACCGGTGAATGGCTCGGTGACCTTGTCGAAGGCGCTCTCCACGGAGCTGAGCTTGTTCGCTGTCGGGATGTACCAGGCGCCGAGGAGGAGCAGGATCGTGGCCATCAGCGTCAGTTGGACCGCGTTGAGGCTGATCCACTCGGGGTACTCGACCCCCTTGCGCTTCCATTCGGCCTGGTTCTTCTGCAGGTGGAGACGCGCGATCAGGATGACCGCGCCGAAGAGGAAGAAGACCAACGCGCCCGTTGGGTGGTTGTTTTGGAGCGCGACGTTGATCAGCAGCACGATCCCGGCGGGGATGATCGCGATCCAGGGGTTGTGCCAGCGGAAGACGCTGTACGTCGCCAGATAAATGGCGAGGAAGCAGACCGAGTGGACGAGCGCCACGAACGGCAGGGTGTCGTTGCTCACGTCGCCTGAGCGGACGACGGCCCACCAGTCGTTGAGCCGGAACCGGGTGTCCTCGACTCGGTCGAAGAAGGTCGCGCCCTCGGCGAAGCTTTGGACAGCGAGGAGGACGACGAAGGCCCCGAGGATCACCGCCGCCGGATGGGTCGCGACGGAGGGGACGCGGATCCGTGCAGCGAACATGCCGATCACCATCGCGGCGAGGATCGTGGGGATGACGCTCGGCATCTCGCGGACCCAATGGGCCTGGTGGATGGAGGCGCCGACGGCGACGAACATGACGAGGGCTGCGCCCAGCGTGAGCCAGTCCTCCCAGCTCATCAACATCCGGGGCGCGTTGACGGCGGCGGAGCCGATCCGCCGGGATGCGGCCTGGTTCAGTGCGGGGTTCATGCTTGCCATGATGCAACTCCACCGGTGGTCGGGCTCAGCGCCACGGACAGTTCGTCTCCATTGCGAACGACATAAGTCAGGATATCACTGGCGGTCAGCTCGCCGAACAGCAGGAGCGGTGACTCTTTCCCGCCGAAGCTGCTCGGGTCGACGAGGACAACGGCCGTCCGCACGCCGCGCTGATGCATCGATTGGATGGCGGTCAGCCAATGGTCGTCGGTCGCGGCGGTGACCACGATGAGCGTCGTGTGACGCCCGAAGCGTCGCTGTTCTTCCTGGAGGAGGTTTCCGAGCGGGGCGTCGCCGATCGCTTTGACGACGGCCAGCGTTTCGAGGAGCCGGGTCATCTGGTTGCCGCCGCGTTCGGGCTCGATGATCCGGAGGTCGCGGCCGAAGGAGATGAGGCCGACCGAACGGTTTTGGACGAGGAAGTGACGGCAGATGCTGGCTGCGATGCGGACCGCGTACTCCTCGGTGCTTTCGTCGCCTTCGCCCACGTGGACGCGCCGTTCGAGGTCCAAGATCACCCAGATGTCGCTCGCTGGGTCGAGCTCGAAGGTCTTGACCATGATCTCGCCGGTGCGAGCCGTGCTGCGCCAGTGGATCCGGTTAAACGCGTCGCCTGGGGCGTATTCGCGGATACCGGAAGCGTTCGGGGTGACGTAGTGGGTGCGGCGGCGGAAGCGGCCTTCGCCCGGGAGGTTCGCCGGGGGCGCTTGGAAATGTGGAAGGTCCACGACTTGCGGGTAGATCAAGAGCTGCTGCTTGCCGCCGAATTCCCGCGTGCGCGAGAACAGCCCGAAGGGGTCGCTGCCCGTGACGCGGACGGGGCCCCAATCGAAGAGGCCGCGCCGGAGGAGCTTCGTGTCGACCAGCCAGTTGCGCGAGCGGCTGCCGGGCACGATCACAATCCGCCGGGACTTGTGGCCCGGCATATCGCTCGGGTCTTCGACGTCCAGCCAGAGCTTCGGGAGGAAATATGGGTTGCGGACCTCGATGACTTCCTGCGCCTCTTGGCCCACCTGGGCGCGGTCGGTGCGGCGGTCGACGCTGACCTGAATGTGCCGCGTGTTGTACCAGGCGATGGCCCAGCAGACGGGGATGGCCAAGGCGAACAGGTACGTGACCCGGAAGAGGACCCAGAAGCCAGTGCCGAAGGCGATGAACGCGCAGAGCAGCAGCAGGACGCAGACCAGGGTGAGCGTGCGCCGTTCGGGCGCGAGCGCGGCCCGGACGAGGGCCCGCATCGCGCGTTAGACCCGAGCCCGCGCGCCCGGGACGGGCACGCGGCTGAGGCAGTTCTGGACGACATCGGCGACGGTGACGCCCTTCACCTTTGCGCCGGGGCTCATGATGACCCGGTGGCCAAGGGTGACGAGCGCGAGCTCTTTGACATCGTCGGGGGTGACGAAGTCGCGGCCTTCGAGCATCGCTTTCGCCTGTGATGTGCGGAAGAGCGCCAGCGAGCCGCGCGGGCTCGCCCCCAGGTAGACGCTTTCGTGTTCCCGCGTCGCGTTCGCGAGCTCGACGATGTACTGCTTGATCAGCGGGTCGACGTAGATCTCTTTGACCGCCCGCTGGAGCTGCATGATCTCGTTCGGGTCCGTGACCTGCTTGATGGTGTCGACCGGGTGCTGGGTCTGTTGGAGGTCGAGGACGAGGATTTCGTCGGTCCGGCTCGGGTAGCCAAGGTGGATGCGGATGAGGAAGCGGTCGAGTTGGGCCTCTGGGAGCGGAAAGGTACCCTCGTACTCGATCGGGTTTTGGGTGGCCATGACCATGAAAGGCGTCGGCAGCTTGTGAGTCACGCCGTCGACCGTCACCTGGCGCTCCTCCATGGCTTCGAGAAGGGCGGACTGGGTTTTCGGCGTGGCCCGGTTCACTTCGTCGGCGAGGACTACCTGGGCGACGATCGGGCCCGGGCGGAACTCGAAGTCGCCCTCTTTCTGGTTGTAGATGGAAACGCCGGTCACGTCGCTCGGGAGGAGGTCCGGCGTGAACTGGATGCGCTTGAAGCTGCATCCGGTGGAGACGGCGATGGCGCGGGTGAGCATGGTTTTGCCCACGCCGGGCACGTCTTCGATGAGCATGTGGCCGCCGCAGAGGAGCGCCGTAACGGCGAGTCGCAGCTCTCGCTGCTTCCCGACGATGACGTGCTCAATGTTGGCAATGATCCGTTCGGAGACGATGCGAGGGTCTTCCAAGGGGACCGCTCCTGAAGCGCAGAATGGGACTCGGGGCGCGGCACGGCCCTCGGTGCGCGGATTATAGCGCGCATCGATATCGTCCCGGTTAAGCCTCAGAAGAAAGCGTGGCTCCGGGCGAAAGCACGGCGTGGACGACGAGGTCCGTCATCGCACCCGCCGCCGCCTCCGTTGAAAGTTGGCGGCGCATGTTGAGGTATGTCTCGAGCTGTCCGGCCACGAACAGGCAGAATGGGAGTACCTCGACGGTGGAGCGGAAGTGGCCTCGCTCCTGGCCGTCGCGCAGGACGCGTTGCAGCTCGCCGAGGATCTCGGCCGGCGGTTCACTTCCCGCCGCCCCCCCGAGCGCCACGATGAGGGGGCCGTCGGCCTCGGCGCATGACCATGCGACGCCGAGGATCGCCCGGAGCCGGGCCAGCGGGTCGTCGATACCGCGTGTCCCGGCGAGGAGGCCCATCGTTGCCTCAATTACCTCACGGACGAGGGCCTCGACAAGTTCTTCCTTATTGACGAAGTTGCGGTAGATGGTGCCCATGCCGACGCCGGCGCGTTCGGCGATCTCCTTCATCTCGGCGGCGAGGCCACGTTCGGCGAAGACGGCGCGCGCGGCCTCGAGCAGGCGGGCCCGGTTCGCCTGTGCGTCGGAGCGGAGGTGAGGGGACGCTGCCATGGTCCACCTACTCTACGCCTCTTTGCGGATTGACGGAACCGGAACTCCGATTCACATTAGATCCTAATCGACTACCTAGACGACCCTTAGGAGTACCGCCTTGGCCCGTGCACCGAAACCAGCCAGTCAGTCGGCCCTCGAGCGATGGGCGCGGCTCGCCCACCGGCGCCGCGGCCGTGTGATCGCAGCCTGGGCCGTCTTCCTCGTCGCGATTGTGATCGGCGATATCTTATTCGCCGGAAAGTTCTCGACCGCGTTCTCGCTTCCTGGCTCCGAGTCGCAGAAGGCGATAGACCTTTTGGAGGCGAAGTTCCCGCAGCGCGCAGGTTCGGAGGCCGACCTGGTCTTTGAGTCGGCGACGGGCTTCGACGACCCCGCGATCCGCGGCCGTGTCGACACCCTCCTCGCGGAGGTCGAAAAGGCGCCGCACGTCGTCGGCGTGGATTCGCCCTTCGCTCAATCCGGGTATCTTTCGACGGACGGGACGATCGCACGCTCCGTCATCATCTTCGATGTCCAAGGCGACGACCTTGCTCACGCGGACCTCGACAGGGTCGTGAAGCAGGTGGATGCGGCGAACGGCGACGGCCTGCGCGTCGAAATCGGTGGCCAGGCGATGTTTAACTACGAGGCGCCGGAGTTCGGCTCCGAGGCGCTCGGCCTCCTCGCCGCCATCATTATCTTGTTCATCGCGTTTGGCTCGGTGATGGCGATGGGCCTCCCAATCGCGGCGGCCGTCGCGGGGATCCTCGCCGGCGCCGGGATCGTGACGCTCCTGGCCCGCGTCTTCCAGTTCCCAGACTTCACGGCCCAGTTCGTCGCGATGATCGGGATCGGCGTCGGGATCGACTACAGCTTGCTGGTCGTCACGCGCTTCCGCGAAGGGTTGCATCACGGTAAGTCCGTCGAGGACTCGATCGCACTCGCAGTCACGACGGCGGGCCGCTCGGTGATTTTCGCCGGCGTCGTGGTCGCGATTGCATTCTTCGGGCTTTGGGCCATGGGGTTGCCGTTCATCGCGATGCTGGGCACGGCCTCCGCGCTCGTCGTCGCTATGGCCGTGCTCGTCTCGCTGACGTTGATGCCGGCGTTGCTCTCGCTGGTGGGCCGGCGAATCGACCGCTGGCGCGTCCCGTTCTTGCATTCGACGGAGGGCGTAGACCGCGCATCGGGTTGGTACCGGCTGGCGACTGCTATCCAACGCCGTCCGCTGCCGTATGCGGTCGCCGCGACGGTCTTCCTCCTTGCGATCGCTTCGCCCGTCCTCGCGATGCGTGTCGGCTTCACCGACGCGGGCAACAACGACGAGAAGTTCCATACACGCCGCGCCTACGACCTGCTCGCCAAGGGGTTCGGCGCGGGCTTTAACGGGCCGCTGACGGTCGTCCTGGATTTCGGGACGGCGAAAGCGAGCGGCCTCGAACCGGTCAGTGCCGCAATCGTGAAGACGGAGGGCGTCTCGGCCGTCCTCCCGCCGATCCTCAGCCCCGATGGGACCACGGCGCTCATCCCGCTCTTCCCCGATGCGAAGCCGCAGGATCAGGAGACGACGGACACTGTCCACCGCTTGCGCGACACGATCCCGGCCGTTGCGAAAGCGTCGGGCGCCGAGGCGTACGTGGCCGGCAGCACGGCGGTCTCCATCGACATCGGGGACAAGATCACGCAACGCCTGCCCTTCCTCTTCGCCGGCGTCATCGGCCTCAGCTTCTTGCTCCTGATGGCGGTCTTCCGCTCGGTGTTGGTCGCGTTGAAGGCGGCGATCATGAACCTGCTCTCGATCGGCGCCGCCTATGGCGTGGTCGTCGCCGTATTCCAATGGGGTTGGGGCGGAAGCATCCTCGGCGTGGAGAAGGGCCCGATCGAAGTCTTCATGCCGATGATGTTCTTCGCTATCCTCTTTGGGCTTTCAATGGATTACGAAGTCTTCTTGATTAGCCGGATTCGCGAGAGCTACGTGCGGCACAAGGACAACGGCAAAGCCGTGGCGGAAGGCCTCGCGGCCACGGCACGCGTGATCACTGCGGCCGCCGCAATCATGGTTGCCGTCTTCCTCGCCTTCGTGCTCGGCGACGACCGGGTCGTCAAGATGGTCGGGATCGGGCTCGCGACGGCCATCTTCGTCGACGCGACGGTGGTCCGGCTTATCCTCGTCCCGGCGACGATGGAGCTGCTGGGCAATGCCAACTGGTGGATGCCGGCCTGGCTCGACCGCATCCTGCCCGAGATCCACATCGAGGACACCCACCTCGAAACCCCGGACGCGCCGGTCTACGCCGGCGCACCCGCTGCTGGAGGACAGTAATGGTCGACGAAGCGGTTGCTGCGCGCCTCAAGCTCCCGGCGTATCCCCGTTCGGCGGCCTACGACGCCGAGTTCATGCTGGAGACGGCAATGGGGCCGTCGGTGCTCTGGCTCGCAGAGGCGCTGAGCGCGCATCTGGACCTGCGGCCGGGGATGCGTGTCCTGGACCTTGGGTGCGGGCGGGCCGGAAGTTCGATCTTCTTTGCGAAGGAGTTCGGCGTCTCGGTCGTGGCCGCGGACCTCTGGATCAAGCCGACGGAGAACTGGGCTCGCGTCCAACGGTTCGGCCTCGAGTCTCATGTGATGCCGATCTCCGCCGAAGCGCACGCGCTGCCGTTCGCGGACGGGTACTTCGACGCGATTGTGAGCCTCGACGCATACCACTACTTCGGCACCGACGACCTCTATGCCTGGACGTTGGCGCGGTACCTGCGGCCCGGCGGATCGGTCGGCATCGTCGTTCCGGGAGTGGTCCACGAGGTCGAGGCGGCTCCGGCCCACCTTGCGGCCCACTGGGACCCGCAGTTCAAGAGCTTCCACACCCCGGAATGGTGGCGCCGCCACCTTGAGCACACGCAGCTCTTCGACTCCGTCGAATCCGGGGTGATCGCCGACGGGCACCTGCACTGGGCGCTCTGGGAAGAGGTGCGCATCGCCGCCGGGATGAACGGCCCCTACGGGGCGCGGACATCGAGCGACGACCTCGACCTGCTGCGAGCGGACGATGGCCGTACGCTGTTGCTGCAATGGTTGGTGGCGGAAAAGCGCACCTAAAGGAGGCCCGGATGGCCGGCACCGTTTCTGGCATTGATGTTTTCTCGCCCGAGGTCCAGATCGACCCGTACCCGGTCTGGCGCGAGCTGCGTGCGCACACACCCGTCTATCGCGAGCCGAAGTACGGGAACTACGTGCTCACCCGCTTCGACGACGTCTACGCGGTGTTGCGCGACCACAGCACCTTTTCGTCGGCGGCCGGGATCGGGCCCAACCCGAATACCCCGGGGGGCGCGAACCAGACGATCGTCACCTCGGACCCTCCGCGGCACACCCACCTGCGGAACCTGGTGAACCGCGCGTTTACGCCCCGCACGGTCCAGGCGATGGTCCCGAGGATGGAGCGCATCGTAGCGGACCTGCTCGCCGCCCGGCCGGCCGATCGCTTCGACCTCGTGGAGACGCTGAGCTACCCGCTTCCGGTGATCGTGATCGCGGAGCTCCTTGGGATACCGGCAGAACGGCGGGCGGACTTCAAGCGCTGGTCCGACGCGCTGGTTGGCACCTTCGAGGGCGCGTTCGATGCGTCCCGAATGGTGGTCCTCCAAGAGATGTTCGTCTTCCTCGCGGCCGCCATCGCGGAGCGCCGGGCCGAGCCGCTCGAGGACCTGATCACCGCCCTCACGCGCGCGGAGGTTGACGGCCAACGGCTCAACGAGGGCGAAGTGATGAGCTTTGCGCTCATCCTCTTGGTCGCCGGCAACGAGACGACGACGAACCTCATCTCGAACTTGATGAACATCCTTGGCCGCCGGCCGGACCTCTGGGCCCGGCTGCGCGCCGACCGCTCCCTCGTGGAGAACGCGATCGAAGAGACGCTTCGCTACGACAGCCCCGTGCAGATGCTCGGCCGCGGCGTCGTCCGTGACGTCGAGGTGCGGGGTGTCCGCCTGAAGCCTGGGGACCACATCATGGCGGCGTTCGGGGCCGCCAATCGCGACGAAGCCGAATTCCCGGAAGGCGAAACGTTCAAGGTGGACCGCGACTTCAGCCGGCATGTGGCGTTCGGCCACGGCATTCACTATTGCCTGGGGGCGCCGCTCGCCCGCGCTGAAGCGAAGGTCGCGCTGAACGCGCTGCTCGACGGCTTCGTCGAGATTTCGCTCCCTGACCAGGGCAAACGGACGCTATCGTCGGTTATCCACGGGTTCGAGCACCTCTCGTTCGAGGGTCGCCCGGCCTGACACTGCGCCCGGCCTGTGCGAGCATCGCGCGCGTGCCAATCCTCTTTATCCCCGGCCACAGCGACTCTGGGGCGGACTACCTCGACCCAGGACAGCAGCCCTGGCCGGAGCAGATCGCTTCGTGGCTCTCCGAGGCCACCGGCCGGCCGTTCGAGCTTCGGACGAAGCGCTTCTTTCCTGCCGGCCCAGGCGCGGCGAACTACTTCCTGAAGGTGGTCGACGAGTCGCAGGCCGACGCCGTAGTTATCCCGCTTTCGCTCTTCACCTGCGTCGTCCCCGTCGTCTCCGAAAGCGTGCGTGCGCGGTTCGGCGCGCGAGCGCACCGCCTCTTCCTGCGTTTCGAGGGCGGCTTCCAAGGGCGGACGACGTCGTCGGGGACCGGGCGCACGGCCAACCGCTGGGCGCGCCGCTTGGCCCGGCGGGTGCTCGGTACGCGGACGTTTGCGTCTCCTGACGAGGTGTTCGCGATCTACTCTGGCATCCTTGCTGGCTTGGCCGCGCGCGAGTCGATCCTCGTGCATGTCATGGGCGACGCCGCGTTCGCACCCGAACTGCAACGGCGCGAACCTGCGCTCGTGCCAGCGATTGCGGCCTTCAAGGAGCGCATCGTCCCCTTGGTCCGGCAGTACCGGTTCACCTGGTCCGACCTTGAGGACCTGGTCGGGCCGGCGCGCGGCCGGGAACAGCTCTGGCTCGACGATGGCGTGCACACGACGAGCCTCTCCCACGACTACTACGCCCGGCATCTCCGCCAGGCGCTGACGGACAACGGGACAGTCGCCCGGCTGATGGGGTAGTGAGGTCGTGCCCGCCGGCTTAGCGGAAACGCCGGAAGAAGAGCCGGAGGTCTTCGACGAGGTGTGCCGGCGCCTCGGACGGGCCGTAGTGGCCGCCCTCGGGCATGAGCGACCAGTGGACGAGGTTCGTCTCGCGTGCAGCCACCGCCCGGGGCATGAAGAGAAGCTCTTTCGGGAAGACCGCGAAGCCCGTCGGCACCTCAATGACAGGCTTGCGGTTGTGGACGGGCCGCCACGGGTCGTGGGCGTGTTCCCAGTAGTAGCGGCTCGCCGTGCCGAAACTCTGCGTCACCCAGAACATCATCGTGGTGGTGAGCATAAAGTCCTTGGAGAAGCGGCTTTCGACATTGCCGTTGGTGTCTCCGAAATTCCGGCGCCGCTCGATGAGCCACGAGGCGAGGCCGACGGGCGAGTCGTTCCACGAGTATGCGAGCGTTTGCGGGTCGAGGCGGTTGACGGTCACATGGCTGGCGGCTGGGATCATCCGGGTGGTCATCCGCTCGTGCCAGTCTCCTTCGCCGGGGCCGTAGTCCGCCGGTGTGAGGGTGTTGAGCGCGACGCCAGGGACGCTCGGCATCGTAAAGTGCAGGCCAATGATGTGGTCGCCGTACTTGTGCGCCTGCATTCCCGAGACGATCGCGCCCCAGTCGCCGCCGCCAAGGCCGTAGCGCTCATAGCCGAGGACGCCGCGCATCAGCGTGTCCCAGAGGTCGGCGGTTTTCTGGGGGCTGACGCCGGGCCGTGTCAGCGGCGAGGAGAATCCGTAGCCAGGGAGGTCTGGGAGGATGAGGTCGAAGGCGTCGCGCTCGTCCCCGCCGTAACGCGCGGGGTCGGTGAGCGGCCCGATCATCTGGTTGTACTCCCAGAAGGTCTCGGGCCAACCGTGCGTGAGGATAATCGGGATGGGGTTGGGCCCCTTGCCTTTCTCGTAGACAAAGTGGATGGGCGCGCCTTCGATCTCGACCATGAACTGCCGGTATTGGTTCGCGGCCCGCTCTTGTGCCCGCCAGTCGTAGCCGTTGAGCCAGTAGTCGACGACTTCGCGCATGTACGTCTCGCTGACGCCGTAGGCCCAATCGTCGTTCGCGAAGTCGCCCGGCCAGCGCGTCCGCAAGAGGCGCTCGCGGAGGTCGATGAGCACGTCGTCGGCGACGTTGATCGTGAAGGGCGAAGCTTCGGGCATGGTGGTCGTTCCTCGCGCGGTTGCACGGGGGCGATTCTACGCTGGCCTGGCCGCCCGGCCAGTTTCGCGGGCGGGGACGCGCCCTTGTTAGGCGGCCGCCGCGTAGGCTTTCGCGCATCGAACCCAAGGAAGACGGAGCCACCGATGCCTGAAGCCGAAGAAGGGCTGCTGTTCGCCGGCCTGAAAGTCCTTGATGTCGCGACCTGGATCGCTGGCCCCGTCGCCGGGACGATCCTGGCGGACTACGGCGCCGACGTGATCAAGATCGAGCAGCCAAGCGTTGGTGACGCCTACCGCAACTATTGGCGCGCCCCGACCATCCCTCAGACGCCCGTGAACTACCCCTGGCTGACCGACGCCCGGAACAAGCGCAGCCTGACGTTGAACCTGCGCGACCCGGAAGCGCGCGCCATCCTGCTCGACATGGTGCGCGAGGCCGACGTCTACATCACGAATCAGCCGATGCCGATGCGCCGCCAATTCGGCCTGACCTATGAGGACCTCAAGCCGCTGAATGAGCGCCTGATCTACGCCTCGATCAGCGCGTATGGAGAACACGGCCCCGACGCGGGCCGGGAGGCGTTCGACGGCGTCGCCTGGTGGACGCGAAGCGGCCTGGCGGACCTCGTCCATGCGGAAGGCGCCGAGCCCGGAGGGTCGGTCCCCGGGATGGGCGACCACCCGACGGCGGTCTCGCTTTACGCCTCGATTGTGACGGCGATGCTCCGCCGCGAGCGCACGGGAAAGGGCAGCCACGTCCACACGAACCTCTTCCACAATGGTGTCTGGTCGAACGCGTGCCTTGGCTCGGCGGCGTTCATTGATGGCGTGGATTTCGCGCCCTTGAAGGCGCCGAAGCCGCCGGCGGCGAGCCGCGAGCTCTACCGGACGGCCGACGGCCGCCTGCTCCAGCCGTACATGGTGCGCACACAGCCGGAGCTCGACGCGCTCCTGATCGCCGCGGAGGCGTTCGACATCCTCAACGACCCCCGCTTCGCGGACGCGGAATCACGTGTCCAGCACGTGCCGGACCTGGTGGCCGCGCTCCGCGTCCACTTCGCTCAGCGGACGGCTGCCGACTGGCTTGCCACCTTCCGCGCGGCCGGCGTCAACGTCACGCTGGTCGCCGAGATCACGGACTTCGCCAGCGACTCGCAGCTGCTCGCGGCCGGGATCATTTCGCCGCCCGCCGACCGCGCGGTGCCGGCGCACTACGTGATCAATCAGCCCTTGAACATCGACGGGATGCCCCGGGTCGGGGCGACGCCTGCCCCGGATTGTGGCCAGCACACGGACGATGTCCTGCGCGAGCGCGGCTTCTCCGAGGACCAGATAGCGAGTCTGCGGGCGCGTGGGGCGGTGTGAGCGTTAGGCGCTCGCTGGCCGCCGCTTGGTGATGTCGGCGCAGGCTTCGCAGACGGACTCTGGGATGACGCCGAGGCGCATCAGGATCGCGAAGATCTTGCAGCCGAGACAGAAGCCCGCAAACGCTTCGAGCGACGCGGCGACGATGATCATCCCGACGAGGATGTAGGCGACGGACGTCGCCCCGAAGCCCCACTCGGCGACCACTGCCGCGACGGATAGGGTCGCCCCGATGCCCTGGGCGAAGCGCTTCGGCGGGCCGGGCGTTGGGCGCTCGGCGAAGGGGAGCCGCGGCGTGATCACCCGTGTGACGAGCGTGCCCAGTGGGCTCAAGGTGGGCCCCGTGAAGACGCGGGCGACGAACCCGTAGGCGATGACGAAGAGGAGCCACGGCTGGTCGAAGAGCAGCGTCGCGGCAGACATCAGCACGACGCCGCCCGCGACAAGCCGGGCGGAGACTTCATTTACCGGGTCGGGGAAGCGGAAGAGTTCACGCATCGCTGATCATTCTACGGGCAGCGCGCGCCCCTCGGAAACCGAATGTCGGTCGGATGCTATCAGAACCACGAGCCGGCGCGATTGACGAAGTGCGATGCGGATGGCGCCACCCTCGTCAGTCGCGCGCGCGCGTCGATTTCTTAGAAGTAGATGATTCGTGCGCGTTCGTTGCCGCCGACGTTGCTTGCGGGCCTAGCGCTCCTGGCCAGCGCGATGCTGATCCTCGGCCCGCTCGCGATCCTCCCCGAGGGCCAGGCGGAACTGGCGGTCGCGGACCTCTCGGTCGCGGCCGCGGCGTTCGTCGCGAGTGCGTGCGCATTCTCTGCTGCGCGGAAGCAATCAGGAGCCGAACGACGTGGGTGGCTGTTGCTCGGCGCGGGCCTCTCAATCTGGACCCTCGCTGAGGTTGTCTGGTCGTTCTACGACTTGGTCCTCCTCCAGGACCCCTTCCCGTCGCTGGCCGACGTCTTCTATCTCGGAGCGGCGCCACCGTTGCTCGTTGGTGTGACGATCCTGTCGTCGCCCGGCCGAATCTGGGCGCAGGTCCGCTCGATGCTCGACGGCGGCGCAATCACGCTGCTCGCGGCGGGGCTCCTCTGGCATTTTATGGTGCTGCCGGCCTACGGCGCGGGCGGCACCACGGTGGAGGTCGTGTTTTCCGTCGCATACCCGCTGATCGACATCGCGCTCGTGGCGATAGCGGCGCTCGTGCTTTTTCGCGTCGACGCACGGGGGAGCCTCCTCCTGCAATGGTTGGTGATCGGAGCAATCTCTGGCTTCGTGGTTGCCGACGTGGGCTTTGCGTGGCAGGAGAGCCGTGATGGGTATGCGCCGGGTTGGGTTGATGTCCTCTGGTTCAGTGGGTATGGGCTCCTTGCGCTCGCGGGGGTGCTCGCCGCGTCGCGTTCAGCCCCGGAGCGGGCGGCGGCGCCGCGCCCTGTCCTCACGCCGCTCGCCCAGCAGCTCGTGCCCATGGCGGTCCCGCTCATCGCTGTGCCGTTCCTCGTGAGCGAAGGTATCGGCGCGCAGTTCTCGGATGACTGGCCGTCGTTCGCGCTGGCCGCCGGGTCGCTTGTCGTGTTCTTGGCGCGTCAGGCCGTCGGGGCGAAAGACAACTTCGACATGCAGGCACAACTATCGGGGTTCAACGTGGCGCTCGAACACAAAGTCGAGGAGCGGAGCAGCGAGCTGCGTAGGCTTGTCGCCGTCCTCGACAACACCACCGACCTCGTGTGCACGGTGAGCCCGGCCGGCTCGCTCCTTTCGCTGAATCAGGCGGGCCGCCGCGTGCTTGGCCTACGTGCGGATGAGGAGGAGGGCCGGGACATCTTCGGCTTGGTGGCTGGCGGGTCGGCCCGCACGCTCCAGCAGCGCGCCCTGGCCGAAGCGTCGACCTTCGGCTTCTGGGAGGGCGAGCTTGAGCTGCTCACCGCCGAGGACCGCGCCGTGCCCTTTTCCACCGTGGTCCTCGCCCATCGCGACCAAGTTGGGGCGATCGAGTATTACTCCATGATTGGCCGGGATATCAGCGAGCAAAAGGCGTACGAAGCCCACCTGTCGCACCTGGCCTCCCACGATGCCTTGACGGGCATCCCGAATCGCCGCCAGTTTCAGGAGCGGATCGAGCGCCGGCTCGACGCGCTGACGCCCGGGGAATCGCTCGCGGTTGTGTATGTGGACCTCGACAACTTCAAGTCCGTGAACGATGTGCTCGGCCACGCCGCCGGCGACGACCTCCTTATGGCGCTGGTCGGCGTCCTCCAGCGCGAGTTGGCGCCATCGGACCTCCTGGCGCGCCTCGGGGGCGACGAGTTCGCCCTCCTCCTTCCCGGCCGCGACCGCCGGGATGCGCTCTCGTTGATGGAGGCGATCCTCGTCGCGGTCCGCTCCCAGGCCTTCGTGATCGGTGGTCAACCGGTCCGAGTGACCGCCAGCGCCGGGATCGCGATGGCGCCGGATGACGGCGCCGATGTCTCGACGCTCATGGCCCGCGCCGACATCGCGATGTACCGCGCGAAACGGCTTCGGGACCGTGTCTGCGCGTTCGAGGCCGGGGAGGACTCTGAGGAGGCGCTCGACCGGGCCCGGCTGATGGAAATGGAGATCGCGGCAGCCCTGCGCGACGGGCGTCTTCGTCTCTTTGGCCAGGCGATTCGCCCGGTGCACGAGGGCGGCCCAGTCCACGTGGAGGCGCTGCTCCGGATCGTCCAGGCTGATGGCTCGCTCAGCTTGCCTTCGGACTTCATCCCGGTTGCCGAGCGGTCCGGCCTCATCCGAATGGTCGACCGGGAAGTGACGCGACTGGCTGTGGAGTTCCTCGCGCGCCGGCCTGCAGAGGCGCCCGAAATGGTGCTCCACGTCAACCTCTCGGCGAGCGCCCTCGAGGATGACACGGTGCTCGAATTCATCGGCGCGGAAGTCGAACGCACGCGCATCGACCCGGCGAGCCTGGTGTTCGAAATCACTGAGACCGCCGCGGTCACCAATGTGGCCCGCGCCCGGTCGTTCATCCAGCGGGTCAAGGCGCTCGGCTGCCGCTTCGCGCTCGACGACTTCGGCGTCGGCTATTCGTCGATTTCACATCTCAAGAACTTGGACATCGACTTCCTCAAGATCGACGGTTCGCTGGTCACGAACGTCGTCCGGGACGTACGCGATCAGCACCTCATCCGCGCCATCGTTGAGTTGGCGCACGGCCTAGGGAAGACGACCGTCGCCGAGTTCGTGGGCGATGCAGCCACCTTCGCGATGCTTGAGCGCCTCGGGGTTGAGTTCGGGCAGGGCTTCTATCTGGGTGTGCCGCGTCCGATCGCCGACTTCGCGACGGGCGTTACGGCCCTCCGCGACGAGAACTTCCTCGCCAGGATGCGTTCGGTTCGGGGTCGCGGCTCGGAAGGTGGAAGTGGCGAGGCCGAGGGGCGCGCTGCCTAGCCGCGTGCGGCGAACACCTCGGCCAGCTCCGCGGGGACGGCGGCGATGAACTGGTCGAAGCGGCAGTCCGCCGGCGGCTTGTCGGTGCGCCATCGCTTGAAGGTCGACGCGTGGCGGAAGCGCGGGCCTTGGAGGTAGTCGAAGGTTACCTCGCAGACGAGCTCCGGCCGGAGCCGGACCCAGCTTTGGTCCTTGCCCTGGCTCCAGCGGCTTGGGCCGCCCGGCGCGCGACCATCGAAGCTCTCGCCTTCATCGCTGGTGACGTAGGGCGCCAGGAGGGGCACGAGTTCCTGCTTCTCCTTGGCCGAGAAGCTCGATGTGTGGCCCACGAGGTGGAACGCGCTGTCGTCGTCATAGAGGCCGAGGAGGAGCGAGCCGATCGCGCGGCCCTCCATGTCCTTGTACCAGCGATAGCCACCGACGACGCAGTCCGCGGTGCGGAGGTGCTTGATTTTTGCCATCGCCCGGACGCCCGGCTGATAGGTGACGGCGGCCGGCTTGGCGATAACACCGTCGAATCCGGCGCCTTCGAACCGCGAGAACCAGTCAGCGGCGACCGCTGGGTCGGTGGTGGCCGGGGTCAGATGGAGTGGTGGGGGTACGCCGCCGAGGAGCGTTTCGAGCCGGGCGCGCCGCGCGGCAAACGGGTCCGCGCGCAGGTCGTCGCCGCCTTCCCAGAGCAGATCGAAGGCCACGTAGGACGCGGGCGTCTCGTTCGCGAGCTTGCGGACGCGGGATTCGGCGGGGTGCAACCGCAGCTGGAGGGTGTCGAATTCGAGGCCGCGCGGCCCCATCAGGACGATTTCGCCATCAAGCACGCACGGCCCGGCGAGGATGCGCGGCAAGGCTTCAGCGAGCTCGGGGAAGTAGCGGGCGAGCGGGCGGGAATCCCGGCTTTGGAGGTAGACGTTGCCGCCCTTGATGAAGGCCAGGCAGCGGAAGCCGTCCCATTTTGGTTCGTACACCCACGCTCCATCCTGCGGGATCGAGGGTGTCAGCTTGGCGAGCATCGGCTCTATCGGTGGCTGGAGCATGTGGCCCAGCCTAGCGGACTGGGACTCAGGCGGCGACGCGGCTGCCCGTTGCCCGCACGGTGGTCTCGTTGATGAAGTCGATCTCTTCGAGCCAGTTGCGGAACGTCTTCTCGGCACGGCAGACCTTGCAGCGGCCGACGCTCGTCGGGCCGTTAGGGGCGTCTATCAACCAGCGGTGGGCGTGGTCGTTGGGGCTGAGGATGGCAATGGCGCTCATGGGGGGCAACTCCAGTGGTGGTATGTCCAAACCTACGCGCGTGGGGCCGCCCCTGATGACCGTCGCCCGCCGGAATCGGCGTCGGACTTTGGGCGGAGGTGGGTGGAACCAGCAGGCGGCCAGCGGTGTAGAACAGGCGAGTGCAGGCCACCGAGGCAGACGACGCGGCGATCAGGGCCGTCCGGGCGGGCGACCGGGAGGCGTTCGCGCGCCTCGTCACACTGCACGGCGAGCGGGCGTTTCGCGCGGCGTTCCTCATCCTGCGCGATGCCGCGGCCGCCGAAGACGCGACCCAGGAGGGCCTCATTCGCGCGTACCAGTCGCTCGACCGGTTCCGCTTGGGCGATCCGTTTGGCGCTTGGCTGGTCCGGATCGTCGTCAACGTCGCGCTGAACGAGGTCCGCAGCCGTCAGCGGCGGCTGAGTTGGCTGCCGCGGCTGTGGGCGGGCGCGCCGCGGTCGTTGCCAGGCCCAGCGAGCGCTGTCGCGGCGGGCGAGCGCCGGGCCGAGCTTCACGAGGCGATGGCGGAACTGTCCGAACAGGACCGGGTCGCGCTCTACCTCCGCTATTACCTCGGGCTCAACGAGCGCGAGATGGCGACGGCGTTGGGCTGTGCCCAGGGCACCGTAAAGTCGCGTTTGAGCCGCGCATCGCAGCGCCTCCGCGCCCTGATTGAAGCGCGCTATCCGCACCTCCGGGAGCCGTTCGGGGACGAGGAGGGCGACGATGGCTGAGCCGGTCCGCGATTGGCTCCACGACCTCCTCGAGGCGGATGCGCGTGCGTTCGACTACCCGCCCGTGCCGCCGCTCGCGGTGCAATCCGACGGGCGCCGGAGGGCGGCAACCTGGCGGCAGGGGCTCGCGTTCGCCGCCCTGGCGGTCGTCGTCGCGCTGGCGGTAGCCCTCGTTGTGCCGAAAAGCCGCGAAGCCGTCGCGGAGTTCTTCGGGCTCCGCGTGCGCGGCGCCCAGGTGCAGGTCGAGCCCTTGCCGGTGGCCACTGCAACGGCGACCGGCACTGACGCCGCGAGGCCTACGCCGGCCCCGGAGGGTGTCGCGCTGCCCTTAGCGCGGGATGCAGCCCGCGCCCTGCTGGGCTTCGAACCGGTGCTTCCCAGCGGTCAGGATGAGCCGGCGCTCTACTCCCTGGCATACCTCGGCGCCCGCGTGCTCGTGGCGGTCTACCCGGGCTTCGCGTTGTGGCAGACGGACAGCTTCATTTTCGCGAAGGGCGTGCCCAATGCGCGAGCCGTGGAGGAGGCGGAGGTCGGCGGCCGGCCGGCCTACTGGTTCGAAGTTGGGGAACGGTTTGCGCGGATCCTGAGGCCAGATGGGAGCGAGGTGGCCGGCACAGAACGGGTCACGAGCGGCCGTGCGCTGATCTGGTCGGATGGCGCGGTGACCTTCCGGTTGGAGTCGGCGACGCTTTCGCGCGCGGAGCTTCTGGCGATCGCGGAGACCGTCCGCTGAGCGGCCGAGCGGTATGCTGCACGCATGCCCACGCACATGAGCCTGGACGAGTTTCTCGCGTTGCCGGAGGGCGAACCGCCGTATAGCGAGTACTCCCGGGGCGAGATTCACAGCAAGAGCCCTCGCACCCCACCGGTAAGCGCAGTCGTTCGCGAGTTCATCACGGAGTTGGGCCTCTACGCTCGCTCGTCCCGAGAGGCACGCGTCGACACTGAGTTGCTTCATGCCCACCGGGCGGAGCAGCGCGCCTACCTTCCCGATGTTTCGGTCACACGGCGTTCGCGGTTCCCGGCCGGACAGACCCGAGGCGCAGTCGAAGTGCCGCCGGACTTGGCGATTGAGGTGCTTTCGCCTTCGGATGGCGCGGGCTACGTCCTCGACAAGGTCGGGTTCTATCTCCGTGCGGGGACTGAGTTGGTGTGGGTGGTCGATCCTGAGCGCGAAGTCGTCACCGTGTATCGCCGTGGTGCGGAAGCCCGAGACCGTGAGGCGAGGTGCGGCGCTCGACGCCCAGCCGGTACTCGCAGACCTTCGAATCGACTTGGATGTCCTTTTCCGCCGCGCAAACGACGAGTAGGGGCTGCCACGTGTGCCTGATTCCGTGAGTTCGTCGCCCCCCGTACTCTGACGAGGAAATGACCACGCCGCCCACCTCGCCGCCGGAGCCCGAAGGGATAGCGGGCTACGTCACGCCGTATCCCTACCTCGATAAGCTCCAAGAAAAGATGGAGGAGCGGCTCGCCCGCCGCGTGCCCGTGAAGGGCCGGTTCTGTGGGTTTTGCTATGGACGCCTTCAGAAGGACGCCGAGCGCTGTCCCTACTGCGGCAACCCGGTGGCGGCGAGCGGAACCGTCGAAGAGATCCCGCAGGATGTCTTGCGGGCGTTTCAAGCGCGCCAAAGGACCGAGGCGCGCTGGGTCCACCTCGGGGCGTTCACCGGGCTCATCCTTGCGGCGGGGTTGTTCCTTTGGATGGTGCTCTGGGCCCCGGGCTTCTTGGGGCATCCGGCGCTGGCCTTCATCGTGCTGATCCTGGGTGGGTATGTTTTGGCCCAGCTTTTCGGGCCCTTGCTCGGGGGCCAACTCGGGTATCGCAAGGGGAGCCGCAAGCGGGATGCGCTCTGGGCCGCCTGGCTTGCGCGGCGCGAGGGCTAAACCGGCGCGCGGCGCTAACGGGCCGAGCGCTGAATGATGTAGTCGAACTGGTCTGTGGGCGGCGGCGTTTGGGTTCCACCGACCTGGGAGTCGAGGGCGAAAGGTTGGTCTACGATCACGTGGACGAGGGTCGTGCCATTGGTACGCGGTTCCACGACCACGTATAGCGCCAACCAGCGACCACGCGGAGTCACCTGGACCGAAGGCGCTGCCGGTGGTGATCCCAGCACCTCGGCGTTCACGGTGATCGTGGCCATCCGCAGGGTTCCGGGGTGCGGCCGCCCGTACTTCGCGAAGTGCTGGACAAGAAACTCCGGTGCTGACGTGGCTGTAAGAGCCGCCGTCCCGGCTTGGAAGGTGCCGTCCGGCAATCGGTCACGTCGACCCGGCCGTCGCGGTTAGCGTCCTCAGCTGCTACATCGGACAGCCCGTTCGCGTTGAGATCCCAGCACGCTTGCCCGCCTTTACCGTCCTTCCCGGGTGCGCCGTCTTTCCCCGGAACGCCTGCGCTGCGTAATGGCTGATATCCGTCGGTACCAGTGGCGACGACGAATCCCTGCGCCTGGTCGAGGCAGAGTCGCCCAGTTCCGGATGGGACGGGGAGCTCAGCCGGGCAGTTGACCGCGGACATCTGAATGAAGGTCCCATCACTGCCAAGCACGAGGTCCTTGGCAACGGATAGAATCCCGTCGATGGAGGTATCCCGCGCTACCTTGAGTGCTCCCTTGACATCGAGGTTCTGATCCACCTCGAGATTCGCGCCGATGTCCACGCGTCGTTCGGTCACAACGTTTCGGCGCACCAACTCCCAAGTGCCGTTGCTGTCGTTGTCGAAGTAGAGGTTCTGAACCAAATGAGAGATGACGACGGACAATGCAATGCTGAACGACAGTCCAAGGAACGTGAGCACTCCGACTTCGATCCCAAAGACCGTCACGCTCCGTCCCTTTTTAGTCCCTGCCTTCGTGGGTGTCATCGCGTACGTCCTTCGCGCCGTTCATGCGCGCGGGCCGAGTGTATCTTTGCGGTCTTGTGAAGTCTGTGAACCGGTTCACATATGTTTATTCGACCGCCCGGCCGAACTCCGCCGCCGCTTGGTCCTCCCAGTCTTCACCATCTCCCACTTGATTCCCAACGAAAAAATCGTTAGGGTTGACTCTCGTGAACCCTGAACCCAACGCCGCTGAACGGATCATCGCTCGCTTCGGCGGACAGTCTGCGCTGGCCACGCTCCTCGGCCGGCGGCAATCCACCATCCAGCACTGGGCCAAGACCGGACGGATCCCCGCTCAATGGCAGGCCGTCCTCATCCAACTCGCACGCCAGAGAGGTATCGTCGTGGAAGCCAAAGATTTCGTCGCCACCCCGCCCCGCCCGATCGCGCCCGCCACGGGCAAGCTCGGCGTCATGCTCGTCGGCCTCGGCGCCGTTTCGACGACGCTGATCGCCGGCGTGGAACTCGCGCGCCGCGGGATCGGCTCGCCGATCGGTGCGCTCACCCAGATGGGCACCATTCGGCTTGGCAAGCGCACGGAGAAGCGGAGCCCGCTGATCAAGGACTTCGTGCCGCTCGCCGACCTGAACAACGTCGTCTTCGGCGCGTGGGACCCGATCCCGGACAACGCCTACGAGGCGGCGCTCAAGTGCGGCGTCTTCAACCGCTACGAACACGTCGACCCGATCGCCGATGCACTCCGGGCGATCAAGCCGATGCCCGCCGTCTTCGACCAGTACTACGTGAAGCGTCTGACCGGGACGAACGTGAAGACGGCCCCGACGAAGCTGGAGCTCGCCGAGCTGATCCGCCAGGACATCCGCGACTTCAAGGCGAAGAACGGCTGCGACCGCCTTGTCATGGTCTGGGCCGCTTCGACCGAGATTTTCATGGAGCAGGGCCCGGCGCACATGAACCTCGAGAGCTTCGAGGCGGCGATGGAGACCGGGGACGAGTCCATCGCCCCGTCGATGCTCTACGCCTACGCCGCGATCATGGAGGGCGTCCCCTTCGCGAACGGCGCCCCAAACCTGACCTGCGACATCCCGGCGATCCTCAAGCTCGCCCAAGACAAAGGCGTGCCGATCTGCGGCAAGGACTTCAAGACCGGCCAGACGCTCCTCAAGACGGTTATCGCACCGATGTTCAAGGCCCGCATGCTCGGCGTGGCCGGCTGGTATTCGACGAACATCCTCGGCAACCGCGACGGTGAAGTGCTCGACGACCCGGAGTCGTTCAAGACGAAAGAGGAGTCGAAGCTCGGCGTCCTGGAGTACATCCTCCAGCCGGACCTCTACCCTGAGCTCTATGGCGACCTCTACCACAAAGTGCGGATCAACTACTACCCACCCCGCGGCGACAACAAAGAGGGCTGGGACAACATCGACATTTTCGGGTGGATGGGCTACCCGATGCAGATCAAGATCGACTTCCTTTGCCGCGACTCGATCCTCGCCGCGCCGCTCGCGTTGGACCTCGCGCTCTTCCTGGACCTCGCACATCGGGCCGGGTTCAAGGGGATCCAGGAGTGGCTGAGCTTCTACTTCAAGAGCCCCCAGCACGCCCCAGAGCTGTATCCGGAGCACGACCTCTTCATCCAGCAGACGAAGCTGAAGAACACGCTCCGCTGGATGATGGGCGAGGAGCAGATCACGCACCTGGGGATCGACTACTACGAGATGGACGACGACGGCGGTGACCGGTAGGCGGCGTTCCATGGCCAGGGCGGGCCATCGATGGCGCCGTGACCGCCGAGAGTCGCGTGCTAGGATGGGCTATGGCGAGACTGCGGCAGGTGGTGGCTCTTGGCGGCGGAGGCTTCTCCGACGAAGGGCCGGGTGCGCCGCTCGACCGCTACATCTTGGGGCTCACGCAGAAGAGACGCCCACGGATTTGTTTCTTCGGTACCGCGAGCGGGGACGGTGCCGCATACATCCGCAAGTTCCACGGAGCGTTCCCGCCGGATGTCGCCGAGGCGAGCCACGTTGCCCTGTTCCACGGGCCCTCGTTCGACCCGACGCCGACCGGCTCGTTAACCTTGGTCCGGACTTGGCCCCCCACTTGCTCGGCCAAGACGTTGTCTACGTTGGAGGAGGCAACACGATCGCGATGCTCGCCGTCTGGCGGGCCCATGGGGTCGACACATTGCTCCGCGACGCCTACGACGGCGGCGTGATCATGTGCGGCCTAAGCGCCGGGTCGCTTTGCTGGTTCGAATCTGGGACTACGATGCGAATGGGGTGGGCTTGCAGCCGTTTCGCTCGGGCCTCGGGTTCATCAGGGGAAGCCATTCGCCGCATTACGACTCAGAGCCCGAGCGACGGCCGCTGTATCAACGACTTGTTGCTGAGGGGACGCTCCCATCTGGCTACGCGGTGGACGACTACGCTGCGCTGCACTTCGTCGACGGGCAGCTCGCTCACGCTGTGTCGTCCCGAAGGGGCGCGAGGGCGTTTCGCGTCGAACGGTCTGCCGGTGATGTGATCGAAACCGCCATCGAGCCAGAGCCGCTGCAGTAGCTCGCGCCTGCACCTCGGCCGCTATCGGCCGAGTTCGGGCGCGAGGGGTACGGGATCGGCGTCGATGTGCCGTGGGCGATGGCACGAGACGATCAACGATCGAGCAGGCGATCGTACTCGGCATGGCTGCCGATCCACTCCCAAAGCACCGTATCGCCCACCCGGGCGCCCACTGCACGGTAACCAAGGCCGATGCGTAACGACCACCGCCTGGAGCCCTTCAACTGCTTAAACTGGAGGCTGGCATGGAACGGGTCGGTGGTAAAGAGGGCGTAGGCGGCGCGCGCCTGCCGACGGACGTCAGGCGGCAGCTGCGATAACTGCGACCGAAATGCGGGGGTAAGGTGAGAGTTCACGCGTTGCCGAAGTGCCTCTCGAGGTCCAGCGGTTCGGTCAGTCCTGCCTCGAACGCCGCGATCGCCTGTGCCTCAAGACGATCCAGCACATCCGGGCGGCTTTCGATGAGGGCGTCGAATTCGGCTTCCCGGATCGCGTCCTCTACTTCTTGGAGGAAGAGCGCGCCGAGGCGTTCTTGCTCCGCCGCGGGGAGCGTTTGTGCCCGTTCCATCGCTTCGCGCAGCAGGGAACTCATGACGCGGGATCGTAGCACAGCCCCGCACGCCCTAAAACGCGAGGTAGTCGGCGGGGTTGACCGGGGCGCCGTTGAGCCGGATCTCGAAGTGCAGGTGCTCGCCCGTCGTGAAGCCCGTGAGGCCGGAGATGCCGAGCGGTGCCCCGCGGCCGACCCGCTGGCCAGGTGCGACGTCGATCCGGTCCATGTGCGCGTAGAGCGTGCTCCAGCCGTCGCCGCAATCGACGACGACGTGGTAGCCGTAGCTGTACGTGAGGTACTCGGTCTTGGTCACGACGCCATCGCAGGCGCTGAAGATGCTTGAGTGGTGGCGGCCAAAGAGGTCGAGGTCGATGCCCGTGTGATAGCTGCCGCCTCCGCGCGGCACGCCGAACGGGTCGCTGACGCCGTGCCAGTCGCCAAGGGGGTAGCCAAAGCGGCCCGCACCGCCCGCTACCGGGGCTCCGGGGGCCGTGGCGCCGCTGGAGCCGGGGGCCGCGCCGGGCCGCGTTGGCGCCTTCGGTGGCTCGGGCGGCGGTGGCGGCGGCGGCTTGATCGTCGCGCCTGGCAAGAGGACGAAGTCGCCCGCCTTGAGGTTCTTGGGGTCGCTGATGTTGTTGGGCCGGTATTCGACGACGGTGCCGGCGGTGATGTTGTCGTATTGGGCGACGATCGTGTCGACGGTGTCGCCGTGGCCCACTTTGTAGAGGATGCCGTCTTTGCGCGGGACGATGAGCTGCTGGCCGCGCTGGATGAGCCGGTCGGAGCGTTCGGCGACGGTGGGGTTGTTTTCGAGGAGCGTGCGGAGCGAGATCGTGTACTGCTCGGCGATCTTGCTCGCGCTGTCTCCCGGCTGCGCTTCATAGAGGACGAACGGCTTGCGCGGGTCGACGATGTCGGCCAGCGGTTTGACGCCGGCCCCTTCTTCGCCCGAACTCGCGGCGACCACGGAGACGCCCGAGGAGAGCGAGGTGGCGGGCGAAAGGCTCCCGGCGGGGCGAATGGTCTCTGGGCTGCTAGGGTCAGGGGTGGGGAGCGCTTGGACGAGGTCCGGGGTCGATTCTCGCGTCGTGATCGTGAACTCGGGGCGCAGGAACGTGGCCTGGCGGAGGTCCCAAGAGGCGCCGGTGACGCCGCTCACGGAGAAGGCAGGGGCGAGGCCGGGGTCGCGCTCTTGCGCGGCGGCTGGGATGAAGGCGGCAGCGACCACCGCGACGCCCGCTGAGGCGACCACGGCGGTATGGACCCACATTCGTCCACGACGCTTGCCGTGCGCGTGAGATCGCGCACGCCGTCCTTCTGTTTCCATGCCAAAGCCTGGGCGGGAATGCGTGCCGCTGGCGGGGGAGCCGGCGAGCCCGACAGAATGGCCCGGACTGCCTCCTTCTGTGGCGGGCTTGGGAGGCGCCGCCGTCTTAGAGGTCGGTCTTCAAGCTCGCGATGAACTCTTCGTTGGTCGAAGTGCGCGCCATCCGTTCGAGGAGCCGTTCGGTCGCCTCGAGCTGGTTCGGCGAGTTCTGCGAGATCATGGCCGTCATCCGGCGTACCAAGTACACGCCTTTAAGCGTTTTTTCGTCAAGTAGAAGCTCTTCGCGCCGGGTCGAGCTGGCCTGGATATCGATCGCTGGGTAAAAGCGGCGTTCAGCCAGCTTGCGGTCCAGCCGGAGCTCGAGGTTGCCTGTGCCCTTGAACTCCTCGAAGACCACCTCGTCCATGCGGCTGCCCGTGTCGACGAGGCAGGTGGCGAGGATCGTGAGCGAGCCCGCTTCTTCGCATTTGCGGGCGGCGCCGAAGATGCGCTTCGGCGGATAGAGCGCGACCGGGTCCACACCGCCGGAAAGCGTGCGACCGCTCGATGGCAGCGCCGTGTTGTAGGCGCGTGTCAGCCGGGTGATCGAGTCCATGAGGATGACCACGTCCTGGCCGCCCTCCACGAGCCGCTTTGCCCGTTCGAGGGCCATCTCGGCGACGCGGGTGTGGTCCTCCACCGGTTCATCGAAGGTGGAGCTGACGACTTCGCCGCGCACGCTGCGCCGCATGTCCGTCACTTCCTCCGGCCGCTCGCCGACGAGGACGACCATGAGGTGGACGTCGGGGTAGTTCGCGGCAATGCCGTTGGCGATGTTCTTCAGGAGCATCGTCTTGCCGGCCTTTGGCGGCGACACGATGAGGCCGCGCTGGCCACGCCCAATCGGGGCGACGAGGTCGATAATCCGGTGCGTCAGGTTATCGGGCGTGGTCTCCAACAGCAGCTGTTGGTGGGGGAACACGGCCGTCAGGTTTTCGAAGTAAGGCCGGCGCTTGGCGACCTCGGGGTCGAGGCCGTTGACGGCTTCGACCTTGAGCAGGCCGTAGTACTTCTCGTTGTCGCGCGGTTGGCGGACTTGGCCGGTGACATAGTCCCCGGCGCGGAGGCCGAAGCGGCGCAGTTGCGTCTGCGAGACGTAGATGTCGTGGGGGCCTGGGAGCATGCTCTCGCCGCGCAGGAAGCCGTAGTTCCCATCGTCGCTGACTTCGAGGAAGCCGCCGGAGAAGACGTTCCCGCGGGCCTCCGCCTGCGCCTGGAGGAGGCGGAAGATCAGGTCCTGCTTGCGGAGGGTTGCGGCATCCTCGATGCCCATGCCGATGCCGAACTCGATGATGCCCTCGCGGGTCATGGCGTCCAGCTCAGCGATGTTGAGCGGAGCGGCGAGGCTTTCGCGCTGCTCCGCTCCTTCCTGGCGCGGGCGTTCGCGCTCGCGGGGCTCACGTGGTTCGCGGTCGCGCGGCTGACCTTCGCGGTTGCGGTCTCGGTCGCGGCCCCAGCGCTCGCGGCGGCGCTCTCGCCACCGGTCGTCTCGATTGCCGCGGTCATCGCCGCCCTCGGTTGGCGCTTCGCCGGCTGACTGCGCGGGCGCATCGCCCTGGGCTGCCGAAGGGCGGGCGTCTACCGGACGCTCGTCGGCAGCGGGCGCGGCCGGCGGTGCGGCCGGGATGGTGTCATCGGCCTCGTCGCGCCGTCCCCAGCGCCTGCGGCGGCGGGACGGGTCGGCCGAGTCCTCCGTTGGAGCCGGCTCGGCGAGGTGGCCGTTGATTGGCGGTGCGGCCTCGGCAACGACGTCGATCGCGGCGGCCAGCTCGGCCGGCGATGGTGCGTCGGCGGCGAGTGGCGTCCGGCGGGTGCGGGTGCGTGGTTTAGGGGCCGCGTCTTGG
Source organism: Dehalococcoidia bacterium (assembly GCA_046152925.1). GTDB lineage: Bacteria > Chloroflexota > Dehalococcoidia > Tepidiformales > Tepidiformaceae > CAMAUF01. The sequence goes on along the minus strand of JBJXFX010000131.1, from coordinate 18,061 downwards.
GCGACAACATCGGTCACAGGGCCTGATCCTCCCTCGGATAGGGCGAACTGCGGGGCATCCGGGGGCGCGGAGCGCATCACGCCCTCGCCGGCGGCGTCGGCAAGTCCGTCGAGCGGAGCTTGCGCTTCGGGCTTCCGGCGGGCGGGCGCCCGTCGTACAGGGGTGCGGGCAGCAACAGGTTCAATCTCGTCAGTCAATGTGCATTACGGAGGGGGAAAGCGGCGAAAATGCAGTGAGGCGTGCGGCGCGCTCGGAGGCGAGTCAGAGGCCTCTATTGCAGAATACGACCCCGAAGTGTGAACGTGCAAATCATGTCAATCGGTATCTTCCTACGAAGCGACTTCGGCAGCCCTCGACGCCGGCCTTGGACGCCAGAGACCCTGCGAATCCTGAGTTCGGCGCCCCGGTTTTGCCCGTTGAACCGTCCCGCCCTATGGTGACAGTTCTACTGTTTTCAGAAGGCTGGATAGACCTACATGGCTGCTGCCCCGAAGGCGAAGAAGCGGAAGAGTTCCGCGGAAAAGCGCCACCTCCAATCGATTAAGTCCCGCGACCGCAACCGCGCCCGCCGCTCCTTGACGCGTACCGCCGTCCGGCGCGTGCGCGAGGCTGCCGCCGCTGGTGATACCTCCGGCGCCACCGCGGCCCTCAGCGCAGCCTATTCTGCGCTCGACACTGCGGCGAAGTCCGGCGCGATCCACACGGGCAAGGCCGACCGCCAGAAGCGCCGCCTTGCAGCGCTCGTCTCGGCCTAGCTGGGAATATCGAAACGGCACTTCGAAGGCCCACCGCCCGGTGGGCTTTTTTTCGCGCCCCGGCTTGGCACCGGCCCGGCTTGGCCCGTTACGCTGGATGGATGAAGCGGCTGGTGTTCGTCGTGGTGGTCCCGTTGTTCGCGCTCCTGGCGGCGTGCGGAGGCGATGGGGATGCCTCGCCGACGCCGGTCCCGACGCCGGCGGAATCGCCGACGCCGTCGCCCGCCCCGGCGACGCCCACGCCCGTTGCGCCCACGACCCAGCCGTCACCATCGCCGCCGGCGGCGGCGACAGCGACGCGGGCGGCCGCCACGGTCACACCGGCGCGGACCGTGCTCCCCACCGCGACGCGGACTTCGACGCCGCGCCCCTCGCCCACCGCCTCCGTCCCGGCGGCGCAGGGCCGCGTGGTGAGCAACGGCCCGCGCGACGTTGCCAAGATTGCGCTCACCTTCGACATGGGCGGCCGGGTCGACCCTGCGCTCGCGATCATGGATTGGCTCGAGGCGAATAGCGTGCGGGCGACGATCTTCATGACCGGCGCCATCGTCCGGAACGTCAACACTGACGCTGGCCGCCAGGTCTTGGGCCGGATCGCGGCCCGGCCGGACCTGTTCGACATCGCCAACCACAGCGACACGCACCCGGACTTCACGACCATCCCGGCGAGCGAGATGGTGGCAGAGCTTGCAGCGGCCGAGCGGGAAGTCGCCCGGTTCCTGAAGGCCAGCCCACGTCCGTTCTTCCGGCCGCCGTTCGGGGCGCAGGATGCGGACGTTGTGGCGGGCGCGGCCAAGGCTGGATATCCGGTCACGGTGATGTGGGACGTCGACACGATCGATTGGCGCCCCGAGTCGGAAGGCGGCCCAACCGCGAACGAGATCGTGACGAAGGTGCTGGCGCAGGCGAAGGCGGGATCGATCGTGCTGATGCACCTCGGCGGCTACAACACGCTCGATGCGCTGCCGCGGATCGTCGCGGGCATCAAGGAGCGTGGGCTTCAGCCTGTGACGTTGAGCGACCTTTTGGGCGTCCCACAAGACTGAGCCGGTAAGGCTTGGTTATCGCAGGCGAGATGCTCCGGTTCCCCGTTGGTCCGGATCACTTAACAATCCTCTGGATGAGCAACCCAACCGGCGGGCGGCCGAGTGTCGACGTCGTTATTCCTTGTTATAACGAGGTGGCGGTCCTGCGGGAGAGCGTGACCAGGACGCTTGCCTGCTTCGACGCGCACCCTGAGTACGACTGGCGGGTCACGGTCGCCGATAACGGTTCGAACGACGGGACCGGGGCGCTCGCTGAGCAGCTCGCCGCAGACGACCCACGCGTCCGCGCGATGTTGCTGACGATCAAGGGACGCGGGCTCGCGCTCCGGGAAGCCTGGCTCGCGAGCACGGCCGACATCGTGGCCTACATGGATGTCGACCTCAGCACCGACCTCGTGCACTTGCCGCAGCTGATCGGGCTCGTGGCCCATGGCGGCTGTGACATCGCCGTCGGGACACGCCTCGCACAGGGCGCCAAGACGCGCCGCTCCCTGAAACGTGAGATTACCTCGCGCGGCTATGTCGCGATGATCCGGATGACGTTCCCGCGGATGCGCCTGACCGACGCGCAATGCGGCTTCAAGGCGCTGAACCGGAAGGCCGTGCTGGCGCTGGTCCCGAAGATCGAGAACCGGATGTGGTTCTTCGATACGGAGCTCCTCATCCTCGCTCACAAACACGGCATGAACGTGTGCGAGCTGCCCGTGCGCTGGGTGGAAGACCCGGACACGAAGGTGAAGATCGTCTCGACGGCGATGGAGGACATCCGCGGGCTCTGGCGGATGCGCTTCGGCGGCCGTTAGGCCGGAGTTCGAGGCGGCGGATGCTCCTGGCGTGAATGGGCGTATTGAAAGCCTGATGTGGGCCCTTCGGGCCGTGTAAACCCGCCGTTCGGGGCCGCTCGAAGCTTTGACCGGGCTAGGGGCCGATGGTATAACTCGCTCGCTACATCTTTCACAAAGTCGGACGGGACGCTGCGGGTGGCCGCGCGCTCCAGGGGAGGGGGACGCTAGGTGGAATGGGCTAACCTGCCACATGACTTCGCGGAGACCTTGGAGCTCGTCTTCGTCGGTCTGACCATCATCGCGACGCTGGGCATCCTGGTGGCAATCGGCCACTGGTGGCAGCGGTAAGCACGGGGGACGAAGAAGCGCCATGTCCGTCGAACGACCGACCCAACCGACGCTCGCAGACAAGCTCTACGACATGATGTTCCATAACTACGTGTGGAAGTCGATCTTCCGCACGGGTTATCCGAACACGCCACGCAACCAGATGTTGATTGTGGCGACCAACGTGTTCCTTCACCTGCATCCGACGCGTATCCATCGCACACACGTAAAGATCACCCACACCTACTGCTTGGGTGGGCTCTCGTTCTTCATGTTCCTGGGGCTGACGGTGACGGGCATCCTGCTGATGTTCTACTACGTGCCGAGCGTCGATAGAGCCTATCTCGACATACAGAACATACAAACGAACGTACAGTTCGGGCAGTTGATGCGAAACCTGCACCGTTGGATGGCCCACGCCATGGTCATCCTCGTCTTCCTACACATGATGCGCGTGTTCTATACGGGCGCCTACAAGCCGCCTCGCGAGTTCAACTGGGTTGTGGGCGTCATCCTGCTCGTCCTCACCTTCCTGCTGAGCTTCACCGGCTACCTGCTGCCGTGGGATCAACTGGCCTTCTGGGCCATCACCGTCGGCACGAACATCGCCGGCTCGGCGCCAGTCCTCGGCCCGAAGTCGCGGTTCTGGCTCCTCGGCGGGCTCCAGGTGGGCCCGGATGCGCTCATCCGCTTCTACACGCTGCACGTGATAGGGCTCCCGCTCCTGGCGGCGATCTTCATGGCCGTGCACTTCTGGCGCATCCGCCGCGACGGCGGGCTCGCGCGGCCGCTGTAGGCCGAGGGTAAGGGGGAAAGATGGCCACCGCAGTTGTCGCTCGCCCAGTCGCCCGGCCCCAGACCCGGGCCCGCGATGAAGAGGTTCTGGTTTGGCCCGACCTCGTCTTCATCGAGTTCATCAGCGCGATGCTGTTCACGATCACGCTGTTCGCGCTCGCCGTCGTGATGAACGCGCCGCTGCTCGACCAAGCGAACGCCGACGTGACGCCCAACCCGTCGAAGGCGCCGTGGTACCTCCTGAACCTTCAGGAGTTGCTGCTCCACATGAACGCCGCGATGGCCGGCGTCATCATCCCGACCATCTGGTTGGGGATCATGGCCGCCTTCCCCTATTTCGACCGGGAGACCGACGGGCAGGGCAGGTGGTTCGGCACCGATCGCGCCGTCAAGATCACGATCGTCTCCGGTATCGTGGGGTTTGTCGGCACCTGGGCGCTCATCCTCTGGGACTCCGGGAAGATCGCATTCCTCCTCCACGATTGGTTCGGCTGGTCCGGCGGCGACCATATGCGCTTCCTGGAAAACGTCCGGTCGATCCAGACGCAGCTCCCGTGGCCAGAGTGGTCGAAGAGCATCCCGTACTTGCCGTTCAATCTGAAGCTGCTTTCGAGCGACGCCCCGGGCGGCCCGACGGAGTTCCAGCATCTGGACTTCCCCGGTTGGCTCGTCGAACAGGCGATCCCAATCGTGGCGATGGTCGGGATGCCGAGCCTGATGATTTACGCGCTCTGGAAAATGGGCTGGGTCCTCACTCGCCGGGATGCGCTTCTGGCGTTGTTCAGCGGGTTTGTCGCTTCCTATGGCATTCTCACGCTCGTCGGTACAGCGTTCCGCGGTCAGGGCCAGGAGCTCGTCTTCCCGTGGGAGCTGAAGGTGAGCGAAGGCATTCCGGGTCAGGAGTAAGGGACGATGGCACAAGCAGAATCCGCTGGCCGGGTCGCCCGCCGCGTAGAGCAAGCCCGGCAGCAGGAAGCGCGGCGCCATTCGCGTCGCTCCTTCCTGCGGGTGAGCGCCTTCGCCGGCCTCTCGCTCGGGCTTGGCGCATGGGTGGCGAGCTTCCTGGGCTTCTTTAACCTCCGTCACCCAACCGGCTTCGGCGGTGTGGTGACGGTTGCCAAGGCCCGCATCCCGAAAGTGGGCGAAGAGCCGCAGCGCATCTCAGAGGGCAAGTTCTGGGTGGTGAACCTCCAGGGCGCTCAGGGCGACGTGCTCGGCGTCGGCGGCACTGGCGGGCTCCTGGCGCTCTATTGGAAGTGCCCGCACCTCGGCTGCTCGGTCCCCTGGGTCGCTTCGTTTCAAGGCGCCCAGGTGAACTTCCCAGGGGTGAACGGTTGGTTCCGCTGCCCCTGCCACGGTTCGACGTACTCGCGCGCAGGCATCCGGGTATTCGGCCCGGCGCCGCGCCCCATGGACACGATGGAGCTTTCCATCAATCAGGACGGCTCAGTGAACGTGAATACCGGCAAAATCACCTTCGGGAACACGGATAACCCCTTGCGGGCCGTGCCCTACAGCGGGTAGGAGACGCCGTGAACACCCAGAAGCAGATCTTCCTGATTGTCGTCCTGTTCTTTGCGATGACCGCAGGCTGCGCGGCCTACACCGTTATCGAGTTGCCGATCCGTGCTGAGGACCAGATCCAATGGCACGAGGATCAGTCGCTTGAGCGCGGCGCGCTCCTTTATGCCAACAACTGCCGGACCTGCCATGGCAACAAGGGCGAGGGCGGCGTCGGCCCGACGCTCAACAAGCCAGAGTTCCAGAACCAAGACCCGCTCGTCCTGCGCGCCAACCGGGCGCTCCTGCTGCGCACCCTTCAGTGCGGACGGGCCGGGACGCGGATGCCCGCCTGGTTGAACACGAACGGCGGCGCGCTGAATGAACGGCAAGTCGGCCACCTCGTCAATCTGATTACGTCTCCGCCCGAGGATGAGGACGAGAGCGGTAACGCCGTCTCCCACTGGTGGGAGGAGGCCGATCACTTTGCGCACACCCTGAACCACGAGCTCGCCGTGGTGGTCGGTGGCGACACCCTGAGCACCATTGCCTCGTCGCACGAGATCGGCATCGACGAGTTGGTCAAGCTCAACGGTGGCACGGCCGACGCTGTCCTGAAGAAGGGCTCCACGATCAGGCTCCCCGATGGTCGCGCTTACAAGATCCGCAAGGACCGCGAGACGCTGCGAAAAATCGCCGACGGTCAGGCGGTTGGCGCAAAGATCATCGCCGACCTCAACGGCATCCCGATCAAGGTCGAGAAGGACACGGGCCTCTACTCCATTGGCGCTGCCCAGGGCCTGAGCACGACCACCGGCCTGATCCCATTCGTGAACCTCAAGCTCCCTGAAGGGACGCGGTACACGTTGCGGTCCGGCGATACGCTTGAAAGCGTTGCGCGGATCCACGGTGTGAACGCCTCCGATATCGAGCGGCTGAACCCGAACCTGCCGAAGACGGCAGACGGAAAGGCGCTCGACGTGGAACGCAAGCTCGTCCTGCCGGAGACGGCGGTGGTAGTTGTGGCGGCGGGCCAGACGGTTACCGTCATTGCGCAGCAGCACGGGCTGACGGTGGATGCCCTGATCGCCGCGAACCAGGGCCTGCTGGCGGACACACCGGTCGGCGCTGGCCAACAGTTGAACCTGCCCAAGGGCGCGCGCTACACCATTCAGACCGGCGATACGGTGCAGACCGTCGCACGGGCTCACAATCTCAGCGCCGCCGACCTGGCGCGCCTGAACAACATCGCAGCGGATGCGCATATTTCCTCCGCGGTGGTCATCGCGCTCCCGAAGGTGGACAAGTACACGGTCCAGGGCCAGACGCTCGAGGACATCGCAAAGACGTACTCGAACGTGACGGCTGACTCGCTGGCGAAGGCTCAGACGCCGCCGGCGCAGGCCAACAGCCTCTATGCCATCGGGGCGCACCTCGTGTTGCCCAAGGATGCCTGGGGGACGGCCCCGCCCGACGCCATCAACAACGGGTCAGCCTGTGTCGAGCACGCGGTGCCCGCCTCCAAGCTGCCCCTCGTCCGAGGGGACAAGGTCGGTCCTCCGGCTGCGCCCACGACGGTGACCAAGGAACTCCTCGTCGAGGCGCACGCGAACGACTGGACGTTCACAGCCGACGGCGCCAAGCAGGAGATCAACAAGGGTGTCGCACTGCTCGCGAAGGGCACAAAGGTGAAGTTCCAAAACGTCGTCGGCTTGCATACGATTACGATCGCGGGCAAGAAGGACGGCGCGGACATCAAGGGTACCGACTCGCGCGAGTTCACGTTCAACGATGCCGGCACCTTCCAGATCACCTGTGACTACCATCCCGATATGAGTGGCTACGTCTTCGTCCAGTAGCCGGAGTCGAGTTGCTAAACCGAAGAAAGAAAAGAAGCCCTCCGCGGCCCTCTTTCTTCGTGTGTTTGGGGTGTGCCGGGTCGGCGAGTCTCGTTGAGACGAAAGAAGGCCCCCGCGCTGGCGGGGGCCTTCTGATTTCGGCGCTGTCCGGGGCGATTAGCCCTTGGCTGGCACCGGCGGCTGCGGGTTCACGACGCCCTGCCCCAGGGTCGTCGGGAAGATGCGGGCCAGGGAGTCCAGCGTGAAGCCGCCCTCGCGGTAGATGGTGCGCTCGCGGACGGGGAGCGACATCAGGCTGATCTCGGCGCCGCCGACGAGGAAGTCGCGGCCGTTGACGTTCGCGGCGGCGTCGGTGCAGAGATACACGACGAGCGGGGCGATGAGCTCGGGCGCCATCGCCGTGATGCCCGAAATCGCCTGCTCGGCGGAGGAATCCTCCGAGGCAGTCGTCCCGGCGGCGCGGGCGGCCTCGCGGCGCTTACGCGCCTCTTCCATCTCGGGGCTGATCGTGAGGCGGGTGGCGGCGCGGGGGCGGATGGCGTTCGCCGTCGCCCCGTAGCGGCCGAGGTCCAGCGCCAGCGTGCGGGTGAGGCCGACGATGCCTTCCTTGGCCGCGGAGTAGTTGGCCTGGCCCATGTTGCCAAGGCCGGACTCCGACGAGGTGTTGACGATCCGGCCGCTGCGCTGCTGGCGGAAGACCATCGAGGCGAAGCGCGTGATCGTGAAGTGGCCCTTGAGGTGGACAGCGATGACGGCGTCCCATTCGGCTTCGGTCATGTTGAAGATCATTCGGTCGCGCAGGATGCCGGCGTTGTTGACGAGGATGTCAAGGCGGCCGAAGGTGTCGAGGGCCTGCTTCACGCAGGCTTCGCCGTCGGTGAAGCTAGCGACGTTGCCGTAGTTCGCGGCGCCGTCGCCGCCCATCTTCTTGATTTCTGATACGACCTCGTCCGCGGGGGACTGGTCGCCGCCATCGCCAGCGGTGCTCCCGCCGAAGTCATTGACGATGACCCGGCACCCCTCTTGGGCGAGCAACAGCGCCTCGCCGCGGCCAATGCCGCGCCCGGCGCCGGTAACGATGGCGACCTTACCTTCGAGCCTTCCGGCCATGCACAAACTCCCGTATGTTGCGAAACTTCCCGCGCCTGGGCGGGCGAAACCAAGCAATTGTCGCAAGACGCTGCCTTAGGGTCAGGACGCCGGGACGGCATGGAGGTGCCCGATGACGGAAAGCGCCAAAGCCCGGCGGCTCCTCGTCTTCATGCCCCACCCGGACGACGAGGCGTATAGCGCCGGCGGCCTGATGGCGCTCGCGGCTGCGGCGGGGTGGGACGTCCGGCTCGTCTGCGCCTCGTTTGGCGAGCGCGGCAAGCGTCACGACGGCGGCCCGGCGGGCCGCGAGGCGCTCGCCGCCGCGCGGGCGGCTGAGTTGGCCGCCTCTTGCCGCGAGCTTGGGGCGAAGCCGCCGGTGATTTGGGGTCTCCCCGATGGCGGCCTGCGCGGCGTCGAAGATGGGCCGGCACGCGTACGGGGAGCGATCGATGCCGTCAGCCCGGACCTCGTCGTGACGCTCGGGCCCGACGGCGCCTACGGCCATCCGGATCACCTGGCCGTCCACGCATGGGTGCGCGATGGCTCGCGGCTTGAGGGCAGGCCGTGCCCAGTGCTTTGGTGTGCGTTTCCGGCGGGGTTGTTCGTCCCGCAGTGGGAGAAGGTCCGCGGAATGCTTGGCGACACACCGGCGCCCGCGCAAGACGAGCTCGGCGTGTCCCAACCCGGCTATGTGGTCCCCATCGGCGTTTTCGCCGGGACGAAGCAGCGGGCGATCGCGGCCCACCAGACCCAACTTCCTGGCGGCGACCCGGAGGCGCTCTTCCCGCCGGGGATCGTGGCGGCGCTCTTGTCCGAAGAATGGTACGAGGCTGCGGACTCCGCGGAGTCCGCAGCCTCGCTTCTGGCCGAAATCACCGGGGCGGCTACTGGGTCAGGCTGACCCGCGTCTCTTCGGCGATCGCCCGGAAGGCGTCGTCGAGCTGGGCGATGGTCGGCGCCTTGTAGTAGATTCCGCCGCCGATGTTGGCAATCGTCGTCAGGAAGCCGTCGTCAACGTATGGGCCAAAGCCGATCGTGTAGATCTTTGCGCCCGTGGCGGCGATTCGTTGCGCCTCGGAGATGGCGGCATTGTTGGCCCCGCTCGCCCCGTCGTTCCAGGTCGTCTGGTTCGAACAGGTGCTGATGCTGTTGTAGTTGGCGGCGCTGTAGGTCGACCCGCAGGTGACGTTTGCGCGGCCATCGGTGAAGAACACGACGATCCGCGTGGAGTTCTCCCGAGCCCCGGCCCCTGCGAGGAGGATGCGGCCCGAGGCCAGCCCGTGTGCCGAGTTGGTGCCACCGCTTGGCCGGATCATCCCGTCGATCGCGCTGCGCACCGACGAAAACGTCCCTGTGAGATCCGAGCGATGGGTGCCCTGGCTGGAAAAGCTCGCGAGCCCGATGCGGTCGTAGGTGCCATTGAACAGCGTTGTGAAGTGTTTCGCCTGCGTCATCGCGTCGGTGTAGGGGTTCCAGGGGCCGGACGTCGCGTGCGGCGCGGACTTTTCGCAGTTTGCGCGGCTGAGGTGGAGCAGCGTATTCGTCGCGTGGGCCGCCCGCAGCGTCGTCACGTTCGTGAACTCGTTTAGCAGGCCGCGTGTGACCGTGATCGTGGTCGCTGAGGGCACGCCCGTGATCTGGAAGACTTCGCTGTCGATCCGGATGATGCCGGTCCGGACGCCGCTCGCTGGCGCATAACTGCGGTACTGGGTAGTGGTGTTGTAGCCGAAACGCGAGTTGTTCGTCGACGAGTTTGTGGATGTGAGGATGTCGGTCCGGTTCACGGTCAGCGTGATAGTGCTCGAACCGTTCGCTGGCACTGCCTGCGTCAGCCATATCTGGGCGCCGGTGGCTCCAGGCCCGACGTACGGGCCTGGGCGGCCGCTCGAGTCGATGTCGACCGGACCGTAGTCGCCCCAGCACATCGAGCCGGAGATGTCGAGCACCATGGCGATGTCGAGCACTTGCGAGGCGGCCGTGCCTTCAGCGCGGACCGTCCAATGGTCGAAGCCGAGGACGGCAGCGAACCAGGTCGGGATGTCGGCCTGCGCCGCAACCTTTACAGCGCGGTTTCCCGCGGGGAAGGTGACGCTGAAGCTCACGTTTTCGCCCTGCGTGAGGATCGGCCCGGCGTTGGTGTTCCAGTACGCCGTTGCCTGCGTCTGAGCTTGGCCCGTGCCGTCTGGCATGCTTTGCGCCGCAGCGAGTGCTGCTGCATCGACGGCGCCCTGGATGTGGGTCCTGGCCCAGACCAGCCGCCCGACATCAACGCTCATTCCAACAAGTCCGACGAACGCGATAAGGCCGAGTGCGAAGAGGATCAGTACCTGGCCCTCTTCGCCGCTCCGCCCTTCGCGCATCTGCCGCTCAACAGAGTGCGCTCCCACGATGGTTGCCCCTAGGTTTGTTACGCCCCGCTCTCAGGACGTCCCTAGCTTCCTGTATCACCGGGCACACTGCGAGGGGCCAATTCGGTTGCAACCGGGCTGTTCTGGTGGACGGGCTACGCGTTGGCGACGTGGCGTCTCCCCCGTGGCCACGTGGAGAGGCCCGCCGCGGGGGGCGCTCCCGCGACGGACCTCATGCGTGCCCCAGTGTGAAATCGGCGCCTGGCCGGCTACTGCGTCAGGCTGATGTGCGTCTGCGCGGCGATTGCGGCGAACGCGTCGTCGAGCTGGGCGGGCGTCGGTGCCTTGTAGTAGATGCCATTCCCGATGGCCGCGATGTTCGTCAGGAACGCGTCGTCGACGAACGGGCCGAAACCGATGGTGTAAATGGTCGCTCCCTGGGCTGCTGCGCGCGTGGCCTCCGCGATTGCGGCATTGACGGCGGAGGAGTTCCCGTCCGTCCCGCCGCCGGCGCCCGGGCAACTCGAGATGCTATTGTAGTTGGCGGCGCTATAGCCGGACCCGCAGTAGCTATTGGCGCGGCCATCTGTGAGGAAGACGAGCACTTTCTTCGAATTGAGCCGCGCGCCCGGCCCATCGAGGACGATGCGGCCACCGGCGATGCCGTGGGCGGAGTTCGTGCCGCCGTCGGGCCGGATGATCGCGTCCATCGCGCTGCGGACGGAGCTGAAGTTCGATGTGAGGTCCGAACGATGCGTCGCTTGGCTGGAGAAGCTGACGAGGCCGATCCGGTCGTAGCTCGTGTTGAACAGCGTCGTAAAGTGCTTCGCGTCAACAATCATGCCCTGGTAGGGGGCAAAGGGCCCGGCCACGGGGTCCGGGGCGGCGTATTCGCAGTTGCGGCGGTAGAGCTCGAGCTCCGCGCCGGCCGGGTGGGCCGCCTTCACGGTCGCCGTCTGGCCGGTGAAGGTGTTGGCGCGGGCACGGGTGACCTGGATGGTCGTCGCACTCGGGACGGTCACGATCTGGAAGACTTCGTTCTCGATCCGGATCATCCCGCGGCGCCCATTGGAGGGCGTCCAATCCTTGTAGGCGCCGGTGAAGCTGTAGCCGAAGCGGGAGTTGTTCGTCGCCGAGTTGGTGTTGGTGAGGATGTCCGTCCGGTTCACGTTAATCGTGATCGTGTCGCCACCCGAGGGCGGGATCGCGGTTGTGAGCCTCACCTGGTCGGCGGTCCGGCCGGGGCCGACGTAGGGGCCCGTTTGTCCGGCGAGGGTTCGGTCGATCGGGCCATAGCTCGCCCAGCACATCGACCCGGAGATGTCGAGGACGACGCTGATGTCGAGCACCTGCGATGCGGCCGTGCCCTCCGCGCCAACGGTCCAGTGGTCGACGCCGAAGATGCGCGCGAACCAGGTCGGGATGTCGGCCGTCGCGGAGACCTTCACGGCGCGGTTCCCAGTCGGGAAGCTGATGTTGAGGGCCACGTTGTCGCCTTGGGCGACGATGAAGCCCGCGTTGAGGTCCCAATACTCTTCGGCCTTGCTGCGTGCCGGGGAGGTGCCTTCGGACATGCTCTGGGCGGCTGCAAGGGCTGAGGCATCGACGGCGGCTTGGATTTGCGTGCGGGCCCAAACCAGGCGGCCAACGTCGACGCTCATCGCGACGAAGCCGATGAAGGCGACGAGGCCCAGGGCAAAGAGGATGAGGACCTGGCCTTCTTCGTGGCTTGCTTCCTGTTCGTTCGATCGCGCCATCGTCGTTGTCCTTCGCCGTGATCCCGGCTGTCCCCGGTGCGCTCCACTTTGTGGCCACTGCGGCGACAAAGAGGAAACAAGTGGGTGACAACGGGGGGAGAGATGGTGAACGCACAGAGTGGGCAACACTGATTGGCCACTGAACCGCCACTCGATGGCCACTGGAACAATTCGCGGGCGGCCCGCGTTGGATGAAAGCGGAGGGGGTCGCGTGAAGCTGCCCGGATGTTCCCCGCTGGTCAGCCTGGTGCGCCGAGCGCGGCTCCCCCGTCCATTTGTCGCTGTGGCGCTCGGTGCGACGGCCGCCCCGCTCGTGGGCTTGCGGTCTCGAGCGCCTTACTTCCGGTTGAAGCGGTTCCCAGCGGCCTCGGCGCCCTCGGCGATGACGCAGGCGATGGCGTCGGCCGCAGCCTGGACAGCTTCTTCGAGCACGCGCTTGTCTTCGCCCGTCGGTGCGCCCAACACCCAGCGCGCGACCACCTCGGGCTCCCACGAGGGTTCGCCGCCCGCGATGGGCCGGCCGATGCCCACGCGGACGCGTACGAAGCCAGCCCCGGATGTCGCGACGATGCTCTTGAGGCCGTTGTGGCCGCCGTGGCCGCCGCCCGCGCGGACCCGCAACGCGCCGACGCCGAGGTCCAGCTCGTCGTACACGACAACCGTCCGCTCGATCGTTGCGCCGGTCCATTGGAGCGCCTGGCCGACGGCCTTGCCGCTGAGGTTGACATAGGTCTTGGGCTTCACCAAGGCGACCCGCGTGCCGTTGAGCGTCGCGACGCCGATGTGCATCAGGCTGCCGGTCGCCTTCGGTTGGGTGCCGGCGCGTTTGGCGAGTTCGTTGATCACCCAGAAGCCTACGTTGTGGCGGTGTCGCGCGTACTCCTCCCCGGGGTTCCCGAGGCCGACGATCAGCCAGTCGGCGGCGAATCTCGGCCCGGTCGCCGAGGCAAAAGGATTGCGCATCGCGCGATCGTACCAGCCCGCGACCGCTCGGCCTTCTACACTGGAGCAAATCCCCCGTGAGGCGAGCGGCGCAGCGATGCTTCAGTTTCTGATCGACGTGCTCTTCGGGACGCTCTATGGTTCGTTGCTGTTCGCGGTCGCGGTGCTGGCCGCCGTCCCCTATGGGATCTGGCAGGGCCTCAAGCGCCTCGGACGGCTGATTGGGGGAGGCTCGCGTGGCAACGACGGAACAAGTCGCTGAGCTCAAGCACAAGATGGCCGAGGAACGCGCCGGGCTGATCGCGGCGGCAACGTCGCTCTCACCCGAGGATGCGCTTCGCGTCCCGGTCGACGCCGAGGGCGAGGAGCAGTGGACGGCGCTGGAGCAGCTCGCGCATCTCCACGAGATGGAGCGGACGTACGACGCGTGGGTGCGGGCCGCGCTCGCCCAAGACGGCGCCGACCTCGCGGGGATCGCCTGGCAAGCCGTCGGGGTACCGGTGGAGCGGGCGAACGGGTCCAGCGTCGCAGAGCTGCTCGCGAACCTCGCGCTCGAACGCCAGTACACGCTTGGCCTGATCGGTGGGATGCGGATCGAAGACTTCGACCGGACCGCGGTGAGCCCGATGTTCGGGCGCCTGACGGTCCTGCAGTGGCTGCGGTCGTTTTACCGCCACGATCGCCAGCACGCGGCCCAAATCCAAGGGCGGAAGAGCGACTACCAGCCAAGCTTCCAAGGCAAGGAGCCGAACCAGCGCCGGATGCGGCTCGAACGGGGCCGGGCGGGTTAGCGGCTGACGACCATCGCGAGCGAGCCCGAAGGCCCGGAGCGTACGTCGGCGTGCGCCGTGCCAGCATTGGCGCGGCAATAGTCCCCCGCCTGCATGAGGACGTCGCCGACATAGGCGTCGCCGCTGATCAGGTAGAGGTCTTCGATGTCGGGATGTGGGTGGTAGGGGAAGGCCAGGTTGGGAGCCATGCGGACGAGGACCGTTTGCGCGCCCGTTGCGGCGTCGCGGTAGAGGAACTTGAGCTCGATACCCGGCGCCAGTGGGAACCAATCGAGCGCTTCGCTGCGGGCGAAGTAGTCGCCGCGGTATTCGAAGACGGGCGGGCGCTCCGGCTGCTGGATCCGGGCGAGGACGCGGTCGCGCAGGTTCGGGGCTGGCTCTGCCTCATCCGCGGAATAGGCCAGCAGTTCGAGGGCGCGAGCCATCTCGTCGCGCTCGAACTGCGATTCCGCCAGCTCCCCGAGGAGCGCTTCGAAGGGCGACGCTTGCTGCGTCATGGCCGATTCTCCTGTCCCTGACGGACGCTGGCGCCGAGGGTCAGCAGCGCTTCGCGCAATGCAGCCCGGACCGACGGCAACGGTTCGCCCAGCAACTCCGCTATTTCGCCGACGCCGGCCCCGCCAAAGTAGGCAAGGTCGAGTGCCCGGCGCGCGAGGGGCGAGACTGCGGTGAGCCCTGTCCGAATCGCGTTCGTTTGTTCATACGAAGGTTGTTGCGGATCTGATCGTACCACGCGCAAATTCGCCTTCGCGCGCTCCTCGATCGCCAAGGTGCGGACCCGAAGCAAGAAGGTGCTCTCCGCCTCGGATACCGCTCCTCCGTGGCAAGAGGCGGCGTAGGCGGCTTCACACACCTGGTTGGCGGCCTCGCGCTCTCCTGTAATCCGGAAGGCGAGCCCGAACGCTGTGCGTATGGTCTGCTCGTAGAAGGCGCGCACTGCATCGTCGCCCGGTTGGGGGCGGTTCAGCTCGGCGGTCCGCGGTGCGGTCATGGGCGGGATGTTCCCTGAGCGTGGCGTGTCGAGCAGGCACGATACCAGGTTGGCCCGGCC
This sequence comes from Dehalococcoidia bacterium, assembly GCA_046152925.1. Lineage (GTDB taxonomy): Bacteria > Chloroflexota > Dehalococcoidia > Tepidiformales > Tepidiformaceae > CAMAUF01. The sequence continues at coordinate 3,013 of JBJXFX010000131.1, read as the reverse complement.
GGCGCTCGTTTTGGCGGCGGACGTTGCCCGCGCCAGCCCACCGTGGGATAGTGAGGCGGCAACCAATATGCTGATCGACCTCCACGCCCACACGTGGCCCCGCTCCCACGATAGTGTCCTGAACCCCGATGACCTCATCGTCCGCGCGAAGGCGGCGGGGCTGGACGCCATCTGCTTCACCGAACACGACACGGTGTGGGACTACAAGTCCATCGAAGAGCTGCGGGCCAAGCACAACTTCCTCGTGCTTGCCGGTGTCGAGATCAGCACGGATGACGGGCACATCCTCGCCTTCGGCGTCGACCGGTATGTGTTCGGCATGCACCGCTCAAAAGAGCTCGCGAGCCACGTCGACCGGTCGGAAGGCACGCTTGTGGCTGCCCACCCCTATCGCCGGCAGATGCCTTGGTTCTCCCGGAACGACGAGGAGTACCAGGCGGCGCTGGAGAAGGCGAGCCGCAACCCGGCGTACCAGTTCGTCACGGCGCTTGAAACCCTGAACGGCCGCGGGAGCGACAAGGAGAACGAGTTCTCGCGGCGTCTGCAAGAGATGATGCAGCTCGGGGCGACGGCAGGCACGGATTCGCACGCGATCTCCGACATCGGCAAGTGTGCGACGCGCTTCGAGAACGTGATCCGCGATGAGCGGGACCTGATCACCGAGCTGAAGGCCGGGCGATTCGCGCCGGCCGACCTGCGCGCCCCGAAGGCCTAGCTGCGCTGGGCGTGTGTGACTGGGCAGCCCGTTGGGTGGTTGGGCGCCCGGCGAGCGATGTGTCAGAACTGGCATATCACTTTCGGGCCCTGGTTGCTTCCCACAGATTGCCCGAACTAGTAGGATCTCGCCTGCTACAGCCCATCCGGGCGGCGTCGGTCGCGCGGAGAGAAGAAGAAGAGGAGCCAGATGGCCTACGTCATCACCCAGCCTTGCATTGATGTCCAGGACCAGGCGTGCGTCGAAGTCTGCCCTGTCGACTGCATCCACTTCGACGAAGGCGAGGACCGCTGTCTGTACATCAATCCCGACGAATGCATCGACTGCGGCGCATGCGAGCCCGCCTGCCCCGTGACCGCGATCTTCGCTGAGGACGACGTCCCCAGCGACGGCGTGGCCTTCAAGGAGATCAACGTCCTCTGGTATACCGACAAGGCCGCCGCCCGCGCCAAAGTGGCGGCGATCAAGCCGGCCTAATCCCAGACCACGCAAACCCTACCAACGAAGAGGCACTCGGGTGGCTCCCCGCGCGAGTGCCTCTTCGTTCGCGCTTGCGGAATTGACGCTGGCGCGCGCCCCGCTAACCTAGTCTGGTTGCGTTACGTATGGAGCGTGGCGTTAGGAGCAGAAAGATGGCAGATCGGATTCAAGTTGCAGCGGCGCCTCGCACGGTGCTGGGCAAGCAAGTGCGTCAGCTTCGCCGCGAGGGCAAGCTCCCCGCGAACGTTTTCGGCCGCGGGATCGATTCCGTCGCCATCGAGCTCGATGCGCGCGACTTCCAACGCACCATCCGCGGTTCGGCCATCCGGACGATGATGGACCTCCAGATCGAAGGCGAGGCTGCGGCCCGCCCAGTCGTCATCCGCAGCATCAGCCGCGAAGGCGGCACTGGTCCGGCGACGCACGTGGACTTCTACCAAGTCGACCCGCAACGGCCGATCTCCGCGACGTTGCCCTTGAAGCTCATCGGCGAAGCGCCAGCGGTCCGTGACTTGGCCGGCGTGCTCGTCCAGGTCCTCGAGCAGGTCCATGTGAAGTGCCTCCCGCTCACGATGCCGGAGTACATTGAGGTGGACCTCAGCAGCCTGGTCTCGTTCGCCGCCGGTCTTCCTGTCGGGAAGCTCGTCCCGCCGCCGGATGTGGAGATCCTCACGGATGCGTCGGCGGTTGTCGTCAGCGTCGCGCCGCCGCGCGCGGCCCGCCCACGGTAGCGCCGATGAGCCTGGCCTACCCGGCTGATACCGCCGAGGGTGGTCTGCAGTTCTTTGCTGGCTGGCTCGGGGCGAGGTATGCCCGCTCGGTCACGCTTGAGTCCCCCTCCTGCGCCGAAGGGATCGGCCGGGTCACCCTCACGGTGGGCCGCCGGTGGTCGCTCGCGGTCACCCTCGTCGATACGCTTGCTGCTGACGCCGACCTTCCCTTCGAGACCGCTCGTGCTGCCGTTGAGCGGCGGTTAGATCTCCTCGGCCGGCCGCTGGCGCTCTGGGTGCCGCGTGGCGCCGCTCTGCCCGCCTCCGAGCCGGGGCTTTCCGACCTCGCTCTCGCCGTCGAATCCGCGAACCAGCTTGAAGACGGCCGCCTCGAGGTCCGCCGGCCCGTCCGCCTCAACCTCCGGCGAGCGGGGACGACCGGGTCGGTGGTCACCGTCCTCGGGGGGCTCAGCGCACATTGGGCGCAGTTCACCAACCGCGTACCTGGGACCTATCAGCTCAACTCGCTCGCGCTCAACCGGCTTCCGCAGAGTGAAGATGAGCGGACTGCCTTGGCGGAACGGATCGTCCTCGCCTCACAGCAGCCGATGGCGGATGAGGACCAAACGATCCTCGCGGAGGATGTCTGGACGGCAACGCCCCTGAACGGGCGCTCCTGTGTCTTTGGCTCTCCGCGCCCGGAAAACGATGAGACGAGCGCTGCGCTCCGCCGCAACCTCCGCGGCTTGCTTCGCGCCGCTGGCGCCGCCCCGGCGGGAGCCGACGCGACGGCCCTCGTCATCCTGGGGGCAGCCACCTATGCGGAGGATGAGCGGCTCACCTGGGCCCTCAAAGGGATGGACCCGCGCGTCTATCTCGGATACGACCTCGTGGTCGTGATGGCGGATGGCGTGGTCAAGCCTTTGGTGCTTCCCGGCCGCGCGGCGCTGCCCTGGGATGGGCCTCTGCCAGTCAGCTAGGTGTAGTTCTCGCGGGCGTTGTTTACAGGCGGGACGCCGGCGGCAGGTTGCCGATGGCAGTGTGAGGGCGGGCGAAGTTGTAGTCATCGAGGAATGGCCGGAGAGAGGCTAGCCGTTCCTGGTTGCTG
>JBJXFX010000108.1:0-8988 GCA_046152925.1 Dehalococcoidia bacterium | reverse complement strand
CGCTACTTCCCGGCGCTCGACGGGTTGCGCGCCGTGGCCGTCCTCGCGGTGCTGCTGTATCACGGCGACGCGAGTTGGATCCCGGGCGGGTTCCTCGGCGTTGAAGTCTTCTTCGTGATCAGCGGCTTCCTGATCACGCGGATGCTCGTCACACCGGACGGCGATCGCGGCATCGACCTCGCCGGCTTCTGGGTGCGACGTGCCCGGCGCCTGCTACCGGCGGTGATGGTTGTGCTGGCCGCCGTCTCGCTCTATTCCTCGGTCTTCGTGGCCAGCGAACTGTCGGGCCTCCGCGACGACGTCCTCGGCGCGTTGGCCTATGCGACGAACTGGGTGCTTATCTTCCACCAGGAGTCCTACTTCGAGGCGATCGGGCGGCCGTCGCTTCTCCAACACCTCTGGTCGCTGGCGGTGGAGGAGCAATTCTACCTGCTCTGGCCGCTGGTCGTGTGGGTGTGCCTCCGCCTCGGAGGACGCCGCACGGTGGGCGCCGTCGCGCTCGCGGGCGCGGCCGCATCGACCGTCGCCATGTGGCTGCTTTTCGACCCCGACGCCGACCCGTCGCGCGTTTACTACGGCACGGACACGCGCGCTGCTGGCCTGCTCCTTGGGGCGGTGTTCGCGATAGCCGCCAGCCAAGGGCGCATCACGCGGGCGCCCGCCTGGCTGGCGACGGCCGCCGGGCTTGCTGGTGCGCTCGTCCTCGCTTGGTCCTTCGCGACGCGGGGCGAGTACGAAGCGGGCCTCTATCGCGGCGGCTTCCTGCTTGTGGACGTGGCGACGGTGGGCCTCATCTTCGCGGCGCTGCACGGCCGAGAGCGGCTGCTGCGGCCGGCGCTCGCCACCTCCGCGATGCGCTGGGTCGGGCTCCGCTCCTACAGCCTCTACCTCTGGCACTGGCCCGTGTTCATGCTCACGCGGCCCCATGCGGACGTGCCCTTCGATGGTTTGCCGCTCTGGGCCCTGCGCTTCGGCCTGAGCTTCGCACTCGCGGAGGCGTCGTACCGCTGGGTCGAAACGCCGGTGCGAAAGGGCGGGCTCGCCCGCTGGTGGCGGAGCTTGCGGGCTGCCGGCCGCCCCGTCCTGCTCCGGCCGGGGCTCGCAGCCGCCCTTTTGGTCGCGACGGCGGGCGGGACGACCGCGGGCGTGCTGGCGGCGGCCGACCCGCCACGGCCGCCGGATCACCTCGCCACGGAGTCCGTGAGGCTCGTGTTCCACGCTCAACCGCAACCGGCTGAAACGGCGGCAACACCCACAACGGAGCCTATGCCGCCGCCCGCGACGGCCGAGACAGCAACGCCCCAAGCCTCGGACGACTCCCCCGCGGCCGGGAACGTGAGCCAGGGCGCCGCCGAGGGAATCACCGCCAAGCCGACGCCCGAAGCAACCGCCGTCGCCGAGCCCACGCCAGACGCAGCTCCAGCGCCAATCACCGCGACCACGACCGTAACAGCGACTCCAGCCGAGCCCACGCCCACACCTGCCCCGCCGCCACCGCCGCCACCGCCGCCGCCGCGAGCGGGAGTGCGCGTCACGGCGATCGGCGACTCCGTGATGCTCGGCGCGGCCTGGGCGTTGGGGAGCGCCTTGGGCGACGTCGAGGTCGACGCCGCCGTGAGCCGCCAAGGCCCCGACGGCGTGGCCTTGGTCGAGGCGCTCGCGGCCTCGGGCGGCCTGGGCAACATCGTCGTGGTGCATCTCGGCACGAACGGCTCCTTCACGGGGGGCCAACTCGACGCGATTATGTCGGCCGCAGGCCATCGCGTCGTGGTCTTCGTGAACCTGCGCGTCCCGCGGTCCTGGGAGGACGCCGTGAACGGCGTCATCGCGGCTGGGGTTAGGCGCCACGCGAATGCGCGGCTCGCCGACTGGAACGCGCTCAGTTCTGGACACCCCGAATGGTTCCGCGACGACGGCGTCCACCTCGAGCCCGACGGCCAAGCGGCTTATGCCGCGCTCATCGCCGGGATCGTCAACGGCTGACGTGCGCGCTCGGCGACCCTTCGTCGTGGTGCCACAACTTCAACAGTTGCGCGGCGAGCAGGCCGAACAGCAAGAGGACGACGCCGACAACCAGCGCATCAAGCTTCAAGTTCACCATCAGGCCGGCGGCCGTAGCGAACGCCAACGCGGGCAAGATCGGCACGCGCCCAATCCTCCCCGGGACACGGAAGGGCCGCGCGACCTCTGGCGAGCGAAAGCGCAGGAGGATCAGGGCAAGGTTGATGCCCATGAACGCGACGAAGACCGCAAAGTTCGAGGCTCCGGCCACCAAGCCAAGGTCGCCCGAGAACGTGAAGCCCAGGGCAACCACAAGGCACACGAGGATCGCCCGCGCCGGCGTGTGGAAGCCGGGGTGTACCCAGGCCATGAACCGAGGGAGCGCCGCCTGTTCGCCGGAGGCCATCCCATAAATCAGCCGCGACGAGGCCATCAACATCAGCAGGATCGTGTTCATCGTCGAAAACAGCGCGACGATCGCCACCGCGTCCCTCGAGCGGCCTCCAACCGCGGCCGCAGCGACATCGGCCAGCGGCGCATCGGACGCGGCGAGCGACTTCGCCCCCAGGGCGCTCACCGCGGCGATCGCGACGAGGACGTACAAGACCGACGTGACGAGGACCGAGAGGAGGATCGCCCGCGGGATGACGCGTGGCGCGTCCACCGTTTCCTCCGCGAGCGCCGCAACCTGGCCGAACCCGATGAAGGCGAACGTCACCAGGGCAGCGCCCGAGAAGAGCTCGCGGACGCCCGGCCCGGCGAGCAGGTCGCGGTCGCCGACGTCCGGGAGTCCAACCACGATCACAAAGACGAGACCGCCGGCCTCGATGAACGTCAGGACGATCGAGACCCAGACGGCCTCGCGGACGCCAGCGAAGGCGATCAGCGTGCAACCCACGACCGCTGCGGCAGCGAGCCACACGGCGTCGACATCGAGAAAGATGCCCAGATAGCCGCCGAAACCGAGCGCCACCGCGGCGGCCCCCACGAGATTCGACACCACCATCAGCCAGCCGACGACAAAGCCAGCCCGCGCCCCGATCCCGCGGCGCGTGTACTCGTAGTCCGCGCCGGCGTTGGGATACATCGAGGCAAGCTCGGCGTAGCTCAGGCCCGTGAGCGCCGCTATCGCGGCGGCGATGATGAACGAAATCCAGACGGCGTTGCCTGCCAGGCCAGCGGCCTCGCCAACGAGCGCGTAGATGCCGGCCCCGAGAATGATCCCGATGCCGGAAACCGTCGTCTCGAACAATCCGAGCCGGCGTTTGAGGCCCGTCTGTGCGTTCGCCACGGGCATCACTCTGCCAGAGCCGAAGCCCCGCGCCTACGGGAAGGTGGCCCGCGGGTGTCCTACCACTGGTCCCAGTGCGTCACCTGGTCGAGCGGCAGACGGGTCGCCTGCTTGAAGTCATCGCCCGTGAAGTAGGCCACCGGGAACAGCGCGGCTTGCGCGATGCCACGCGGGATACCCAGCAGCTCGGAGACTTCCTTCTCCTTGCCGAGGTGGATCGTGGTCCACGCCGTCCCGAGGCCGCGCGAACGCAGGGCGAGCATCAACGACCAGGCGGCCGGGAGGATCGAGCCCCAGAACCCGGCCTGCGCCCCCGACGGGGCGCCGTCGGTGCGGCCTTCGATGCAGGGGATGATGAACACCGGACACTCATGCATGTGGTCGGCGAGAAACGTCGCGCTGTCACGGACCTTTGGCTGCTGGGCAGCGCGCGGGTCGTCGTCGGCATACTCGACGGCGGCGGCCGGGTTGTTCGCGTACGCCTCGAAGAGCTCGCGATAGGCGTCGGCGATGAATTTCCGCTTGGCCGGGTCAGTGATGACCATGAAATGCCAGCCCTGGCGGTTCGAGCCGCTGGGCGCCTGGAGTGCGATCTCGATGCACTCTTCGATCACCTTGCGGTCGATGGGGCGCGAAAAATCGAGCCGCTTCCGGACGGAGCGGGTGGTCGTGAGGATGTGGTCGACGCTGGCGAGGTCGAAAGACATGGCTGCTCCTGGTGGCGAAATTCGCCGGTGCTGGGAGTATGGCCGTTTGGCGGCGGGCGCGCGATGCGCGCCAGATTAACGCGGGAGTGCTCACCTTCGGCCCGGCGGCTACGCTCGCGCGGACGAATCACCGTTTGGAGGCAACCGTGGACCTCGGTGGCAAAGTAGCGATCGTGACCGGCGGGGCGCGAGGGATTGGCGAAGGCATCGCGACCTGCCTCGCCCGAGCTGGCGCGGCCGTCGCCATCCTCGACCTTGATGGCGAGCAGGCGAAGGCCACTGCGGCCGCGCTCGGCCCGCAGCATCTCGGCCTCGGGTGCGACGTTGCTGAAGAGGCGGCGGCCCGGCCGGTTGTCGAAGAAGTCGTAGCGCGGCTCGGGCGGCTCGACATCCTCGCCAACAACGCCGGCGCCGGGCGGGGCCCGATGCCAATGGACCTCGGGGACCGCCGCTGGGGAGGCGGGATCACCTCCGTCGAGCAGGCAAGCTGGGACGAAACGCTCTCCCAGAACCTCCGCACGACCTTCGTGATGACCAAGCTTTGCGTGCCCCACCTTCAGGCGAACGGCGGGGCGATTGTCAACATCGCCTCGATCGCCGGAATCAGCGCGAGCCCATCGCTCGCGGCCTACGCAGCCGCCAAGGCCGGCGTGATCTCGTTCACGCGCTCGATGGCGCTCGAGTTGGCGGCGAACGATATCCGGGTGAACAGCATCTTGCCGGGATTTCTTTGGACGCGCGCCTGGCAGGGGATGGCGACCGCGATCCGGGACGGCAACCCGGCGCTGGCCAACGTGGAACCGCGGGACATCTTCCTCAACGCGGTGAAACAGAGCGTCCCGCTCAAGCGCGAACAAACGCCGGAGGACATCGGCAACCTCGCCGCGTTCCTCGCGAGCGACCTCGCGCGGAACATCACGGGCCAGGGCCATTTCGGTCGACGGCGGGATCACGCTGAAGTAGCCGCTGGACAGGTGCGCAGCGAGGGCGTTGGATCGGGCAACCTCGAACAAGGGAGGCGCGCTATGCCGCGACTTGAACCCCTAACGCCCGACTCCATGACGCCCGACCAGCGGCGTGTCGCCGATGCGATCACTAGCGGCCCGCGCGGCGGGATGCAGGGGCCGTTCCAGGCATGGCTCCGCAGTCCCGGCCTCTGCGACCCCGCCCAACAGCTCGGGGCGCATGTCCGCTTCGGCACCGCCCTCGCCAAGGACACCAGCGAGATGGTGATCCTGCTCGCGGGACAGCGCTGGCAAGCGCAGTTCGAATTCTGGGCGCACTCGCGGCTCGGGAGGGCGGCCGGCCTCAGCGACGCGGTGATCGACGCAATCCGCGCCGGCGAAGTGCCCGACCTCCCCCGCGACGACATGCGGATCGCCTACACCGTCGTCCAAGAGCTCTTTGCGACAAACCGGGTATCGGCCGCGACCTACGCGCAGGCCATCGCCGTGCTTGGTGAACAGGGGCTCGTCGACCTCGTCGGCACGGTGGGCTACTACACGCTGGTCTCGTTGACGCTGAACACGTTCGACGTCGGCCTGCCCGAGGGCGAATTTCCGCCATTTCCCGAACCGCAGTGATCAGGGCAGCGAGGTGCGGCGTACGCTTGAGTATCTCGAACTGAGGAGTTCCGAAATGCTCTGCATGATCGCCTACACCATCCGGGACGGCCGCACCTCGCTTGAGCGCTTCCTCAAGTGGCAGGCCCCGATCACCTTCATCTCGCACTACCAGTCGGTCGACGGCCGCCGTGGCTTCGCCGTCGCCGAAGGGACGCCCGTCGGGTTCCGCGAAGCAACCGCCGCCTACGGTGACGTCCTCGACTTCGAGATCTACCCGATCGTTTCGATCGAAGAGGGCGTCGCCGCCGAGATGAAGTCGTTCGCCTGGGTCGACTCGCTCAAGTAGTGCCGCCGAGAGCGTGGCTGGCGCCTCAGCTCACAGAGGCGCCGCCATCTACCGAAAGCGAGACGCCGGTGATGAAGCCAGCCTCGTCCGAGTGAAGAAAGAGGGCGGCGTGGGCGACGTCCCACCCGGAGCCCATCTTGCGCCCGAGCGGGACCTGGCGGTCCCGATCGGCGATCACTTGTTCACGCGGCACGCCCGCCGCGACGCGGGGCTCGATCGCCATCGGGGTGTTCATGAGGCCCGGGAGGATGACGTTAGCCCGGATTCCGAAGCGGGCCTCGGCCGCGGCGATGTTCTCGGTCAGCGCGATGACACCGGCCTTGGTCGTCTTGTAGGCGACGTAGGGGTACGCGGATCGGACCGCCATCGAGGAGATGTTCACAATCGATCCGGCGCGCTGCTCCCGCATGATCGGCAGTGCATGCTTGCAGGCCAGCCACATGCCGCGGAGATTGACCTCGACGATGCGGTCGAAGGCCTCGACTTCCAACTCCGTCGCTGCAGCGTCTCCCAACGCCAAGCTCGCGCCGACATTGTTGTGCAGCAGATCCAGGCGACCGTAATGGCCGGCGCAGCGCGCGACGGCGTCTCGGACGTCGACCTCGCTTGAAACGTCCGCCACGACCGCGAAGGCATCGCCTCCGGCCCCGAGGATCGCGTCGACGGTCGCTTGTGCCGCAGGCAAGTCCCGGTCGGCAACGGCCACGCGCGCTCCCTCGCGGGCAAGGAGCACGGCCGTAGCCCGGCCATTGCCTATCGTCTCGCCAGGCGTCTGGCCCCCGCCGAAGATGAGCGCGACCTTGCCTTCGACCCGACCCGCCATTGGGAACCTCCAGCGACCACAGGCGGACTCTACGCTTCGGCGCCGCGCCATGCCGGGCCGTCCCCGCGCGTTAGCACTCTCCCAAGGAAAGTGCTGAAACCTCTTGCGTCCGCGCTAGGGCTGGGGCACACTTGCTTAGCACTCATTGGCAGGGAGTGCTAAGCTGCTCCCGCCATATCACCAGAGACGAGGTACTTCTGAATGCCCAAGCAGCTGCTCTTCGACGAAGAGGCGCGACACGCCCTTAAGCGCGGCATCGACGCGCTGGCCGACGCCGTCAAGATCACGCTCGGCCCCAAGGGCCGCAACGTCGTCCTCGATAAGAAGTTCGGGGCCCCCACGATCACCAACGACGGTGTCACCATCGCCAAGGACATCGAGCTCGAGGAACCGTTCGAGAACATCGGTGCGCAGCTCGCCAAGGAAATCGCCTCCAAGACCAACGACATCGCTGGCGACGGCACCACCACCGCCACGGTCCTCGGCCAGGCGATCGTCCAAGAAGGCCTGAAGAACGTCGCGGCAGGCGCGAACCCGATGGCCCTCAAGCGCGGCCTCGAAGCCGCCTCTGCCGCGATCGTCGATGCGCTCAAGAAGGGCAGCATCAAGGTCACCGAGCAGTCGACGATGGCCCAGGTCGCCAGCATCTCCGCCAACAACGACCCGTCGATCGGCAACCTGATCGGCGAGTGCATGGCTAAGGTCGGCAAGGACGGCGTCATCACCGTCGAAGAGTCGAAGGGCATCAATACCGAAGTCGAGTACGTCGACGGTATGAACTTCGACCGCGGCTACATCAGCCCCTACTTCGTGACCAACCCCGAGCGCATGGAAGCCGTCGTCGAGGACCCCTACATCCTCGTCACCGACAAGAAGCTCAGCTCGGTCCAGGAGATCCTCCCGCTCCTCGAGAAGATCCTCCAGGTGACCAAGAACATCGTCCTCATTTGCGGCGACCTCGAGGGCGAAGCCCTCGCCACGCTCGCCGTGAACAAGCTCCGCGGCACGATTAACATCCTCGCCGTCAAGGCCCCCGGCTTCGGCGACCGCCAGAAGGACAACCTCGGCGACCTCGCCGTCCTGACCGGCGCGACCGTCGTCTCCGAGGAAATCGGCCGGACGCTGGAAAGCGTCGAAGTCGCCGACCTTGGCCGCGCCCGCCGCTTCGTCGCGACCAAGGAAGAGTCGACGATCATCGAAGGCAAGGGCAAGAAGAAGGAAGTCGATGCTCGCATCGCCCAGATTCGCGCCATCCTCGAAGAGGCGAAGAGCGACTGGGACAAGGAGAAGGCCCAGGAGCGCCTCGGCAAGCTCGCTGGCTCCGTCGCCGTCATCAAGGTCGGCGCCGCCACGGAAGTCGAGCTCAAAGAGAAGAAGCACCGCGTGGAGGACGCACTCAGCGCCACTCGCGCGGCCGTCGAAGAGGGCATCGTGCCCGGCGGTGGAGTGGCCCTGATCAACGCCCTCCCGGCGCTCGAGAAGCTGAAGCTCGAAGGCGACGAAGCGACCGGCGCCCGCATCCTGCGGCGCGCGCTCGAAGAGCCGCTCCGCCGCATCGCGATCAACGCCGGCAAGGACGGCTCGGTCATCGTCGAAGAAGTCAAGAAGCTCAAGAAGGGCGAAGGCTACGACGCGGCGAAGGACGAGTTCGGCAGCATGGTCGCCCGCGGGATCATCGACCCGGCCAAGGTAACCCGCTCCGCCGTCGAGAACGCCGTCTCGATCGCGGCCATGGTCCTCACCACCAACTGCCTGGTGACCGACAAGCCCGAAAACGCGGGCCCGGGCGCCGGCGGACCACCGATGTACTAAGCCGCTACCAAGCGGCTCCCGAAAGTCCACCTGCTCCTCGCAAGCTGCGAGGCGGGGTGGGCTCAAACGGACGATGCAGCGGGGGTGGGTGGTGAGCCCACCCCCGTTTGCGTTTCTGGAGGCGAATGCAGTGCTCACTGAAAACGGCCTCGTAATCGACCGTGAAGCGATGGAAGACGTGCTCCGCAGGGCGGATGTGCTCACCATCGGCTTCACCACCTTCCCCGAGCGCGTGCTCGTGGACTTCCGCCACCGGCCGGGCATTGAGCCCTGGTCCGGGATCGTGGAACCTGTCGCGACGGTCCAAGAGCGCTACGCGTGGCTCGGCCGCGAACGCGGCACACTCGGCGCGCCGCAGGCCTTCTCGTTCTTCATTTGGCCCAATTCGTTGCGCATGCTGATCGAAACGGACGTGTTGGCCACGGTGCGCCAGCGTCTCGGCG
>JBJXFX010000105.1:0-10863 GCA_046152925.1 Dehalococcoidia bacterium | reverse complement strand
GTGGCCTTGAAGAGCTCCGGGTGGTCCCCGGTGAGCGCCTCGACCGCTTCGGGAGAGGCGCCGAGGTTGGCGGCGGCGCGCTCTTTGGCGCAGAGGCCCTTGAGTTGGACGACGCGCGCGAGGGCGTAGAGGTCGAGCGCCGCGGACGCGGGGGGCGAAGCGGTAGTCGCTGACTCTTCGATCTCGGCGGCCCAGGCCCGGAGTTCGGTCAGGTGGGCTGAATCCGCGGCTGCGCCTTCGGCGCGTTGGTCGCCCAGGTAGAGCGCGCCGTCCGTGCCGTCGACGGTGACGATGTCGCCTTCGCGGAGGACGTGACCCGCGATCTCGAGCGTGCCGCCCGCAACTCGGGCATTGGCGAGGCTCGTGATTGCCGGGATGCCCCAGCCGCGGGCGACGACGGCCGCGTGGCTCGCGACGCCGCCGAGCGTGGTCAGGATGGCGCTGGCGGCGAGCATGCCGTGGACGTCTTCGGGCGACGTCTCCTGGCGGGCGAGGGCGACGGGTGTCCCGGCAGCGGCGAGTTCGGCCGCGCGGTCGGGGTCGAAGCAAAGGGCGCCCGTCCCGACGCCTGGCGAGGCGGCCAGGCCGCGACCGACCGGCGTGGCGCCCGCGACGACCGTTTCGGCCGCGGCGGCCTTCTGGAGCGTATCCGGGGCGACGCGGGCGACGGCCTCCGCGCGCGTGAGGCGGATTTCCGGGTCGTCTGTGAGGTCGACGGCGATCGTGACGGCCGCGATCGGGCTGCGCTTGCCCACCCGGGTCTGAAGGATGAACAGCCGTCCGCGGTCGACGGTGAACTCGACATCGCACATGTCGCGGGTGTGGAGTTCGAGGCGGCGGAGGGCGGCCCGGAGTTCGGCGTCGACGGCGGGAAGCTGTTTAGCGAGGAGGTGAAGGCCGTGGACGGCGTGGGTGCCGGCGACGACGTCTTCGCCTTGGGCGCAGGGGAGGTAGTCGCCGAAGGGCGTGTTGGCGCCGGTGGCCGGGTCGCGGGTGAAGACGACGCCGGAGCCGGAACGCTCGTCGGCGTTGCCGAAGACCATCGCCTGGAGTGTGACGGCGGTGCCAAGGTCCTCTGGGATGCCCTCATGGCGGCGGTAGGCGACCGCGCGGGCCGACGTCCAAGAGCGGAAGACGGCTTCGACCGCGCCGCGAAGCTGGAGTTGTGGGTCGAGCGGGATAGGCGTCCCGGCGGCCGCCGCGGCACGGTGGACGGCGTCCGCGGCGGCGAGGAGGTCTGCGATGGATGTCTCTGGCTTCGGCGCGGACCCGAGGTCGAGGCCGAGGACCGTGGAGGCGTACATGTGCGAGAAGCGGAGCCAGGTGTCGGCGGCGAAGCGGGCGTCCTTCGCGGCGATGGCGTCGCGCACAGCTGGGGTGATGCCGACGTTGAGGACGGTGTCCATCATGCCGGGCATCGAAATCGGCGCACCCGAGCGGACGGAGACGAGGAGGGGGGCAGCGGGGTCGCCGAGGCGGAGGCCCATCGCCTGTTCGAGGCGGCCGAGGTGCTCCGCGAGCGTGCCGTTGAGGCCCGTGGGCCAGCCGTGTGCCAGGTAGTCGAGGCAGACCGAAGTTGGGACGGTGAAGCCCGGCGGGACGGGGAGGCCGAGCTCTTGGGTCATCATGACGAGGCCGGCGCCTTTGCCACCGAGCAGGCGCGTCCGCTCGGGCTCCGGGGGAGCCGGATCGGTGAAGGCGTAGGCCGGCGCGGTCACGGGAGGGCGACGATCGTCACGGTGCCGGCGTCGCCGTTGACGGTGATCGTCGCGCCGTTTGGGATCCGCTTGGTCGCGCCGGTGACCGAGGGGACGCAGGGGATGCCAAGCTCGCGGCTGACGATCATGGCGTGGCTCTGGAGAGCGCCGACGTCCACGACGACGGCCGCGGCGGGGACGAAGAGGGGGGTCCACGATGGGTCGGTGAGCGGTGCGACGAGGATGTCGCCCGGTTCGAGCGCCGTCGGGTCGATCGGGTCGAGGATGACGCGGGCGATGCCGGTCGCGCTCCCGGGGCAACCGGGGAAGCCTTGGAGGACATCGCCTACGTGGACGGGATCGAGCGTGACATCGTCTCGCTTCGGCCAGCTACCCGGTTCCGGAAGTTCGCCGTGGAAGACGAATGGCTCTTGGATTTCGGCGTACGCATCGAACAGCGCGCGGCGGCGGGCAAGTTCGGGCTTCCACGGGGCTGGATTGGCGAGCCAGCCGTCGATCTCGTCGGCGGTGACGAGGCCGAAGTCGGAGACGTCGTCGGCGAGTCCGGCGGCCACGAGCCGGCGGCCGATGGTGTGCATGGGCATGCGCATTTCTTGGATGAGCTTGACGCAGTTGGTCTTCGTGCGTTCGCGGCCTGCTTGAAAGGCTCCAGCGGCACGGCAAGCGGCGAGGAAGAGGCCCTGGGTGGCAGGGTCGCCGGCGACCATCGCGGCGATTTCGGCGACGACGCGTTCGCGTTCGGCCGCCATCTGCTGGTTGCGCCCGGTTGGGTCGGAGCTGGCCGGGGCGAGACGCATGCGGTCGATGGCGGCCAGGGCGAGCTCGGGGCGTGTTTCCCAGGTGTGGCAGCGGACTTCCCACTCGTTCGGCCCGCGGCACCCGAATTGGTCGATGAAGGTATCGAAGGCGGCGAGGAACGCGGTGCTCGCAGGCGTCCCGGAGGCGCGGATGCGGTCCAGGAGGCCGTCGACGCCAGCATCGAACGCTGCCATGAGGCCAGCATCGCCGGCGACGATGCGGCCGAGCTTCCACATGGCCATCGAGGGCGCGGCGGACTCGACATCGCCGATGCCGCTGATCGCGACCAACGTGTCGGCCGGGCGGCCGACGGCGGCGCAGATCTGCTGGATCGCGCCGACGGGAATAGGCGACATGAACGTCGTAAAGATGTGCTCGTGGAAAAGCTTTGGGAACTGTGTCAGGGCGAGGTGTTTTGCGCGGGCCCAAAGCTCCGCGTTCGACATTGCGTCGAGGTTGGGGCGGCTGCGATGGATCTCGTCCTGTTCGCGGCCTTGTTCGATGGGGATGTCGAGCTTGTCGACGGTGAAGGCCCATTCGAAGGTCTTGCCCACGGCTGCCAGTCGCTCGTCGTTCTTATCGCCCGGTTGTTCGACGTAGGGTGGGATGCCGGGCTGGGCGCCGAAGAAGAGGTCATCCATCGCCTGAGCCGAGAGGCCGGGCGACCGCTCGCCCATGATCCGCGTGACCGAGGCGTTGAGGAAGCAGTAGGAGTGAAAGACGCCGAGGGCCTCCATCTTGCCGGGGGCGAACTCGTTGGCGGTGAACGCGCCTATGCGGATGAGGGCGTCACGCCAGACCTGTTCGGCGTGGTCTTTCATGATGAGGGTGAACGAAAGAGGTGCGACGGGGTCGGGGAAGACCTCCCCAACGTTCGCGCGGGTCCAGAGGGGGTAGCGTTCGCTGTACTCGCTGCCGACTATCCAGGGTTCCATGTCGCACTCCTCGAAGAGTCCGCCCCAGTAGCGGGAGTCTACTCCGTACTAGGCGTAGGTGTTTGACGGCGCCCTCATCCCGGCGGAGCGTCCCTTCCCCCGACGGGCGCGCGCGGGAAGGGAGTGCGTCGACGGGCGTTGGCCCGGTCGCTTGCGCTCCGGGCGGAAATTGGCGCGGAGTGACGCACGGGGACCGCGCCGTCAATGAGCACTTACCAGGGGACGCCAGGCACTTGGATGTCGCGGAAGGTCCGCTCGGGTTCGAAGCCGAGGAGGCAATCGAGCTCGGGCTCGTTGTAGAAGAGCTCGACGCTGAAGCCCTGGTCGTCGAGGACGTAGGTGGAGGCGAAGGGCCCGCGCGTCCCCATGGGGACGTTCGCGGTGTAGCCCATGGAGAGGAGGTTCTCGTAGGTGGCCTCGATGTGGGCACGGCTGCGGTAGCCCATCGCGACGTTGAGGAAGCCGAGGTCGTTGAGGACATAGCCGGGGCGCCAGGGACGTGGGGCGGGGTCGTGGTATTGCTGGAGTTCGAGGACGAGGTCGCCGGCGCGGACGACGGCGGTCTCGGCCTTCGCCCCGGGGAGGCCCCAGAGCGACTCCATTTCGGACGTGTGGAGCGCGTAGCCCGGGAGTTCGACGCAGCCGAGCCCTTCGCACCAGAAGCGGAGCGCGCGCTTGAGGTCTGGGACGGAGGCGCTGACCGCGCGGATCGCGACGGGCGTGTTGGGATAGCGCGGGGGTTTGGCGCCCCAGGGAGTGAGGTCGTGCTCCATGATCTCGAAGATCAGGCCTTCGAAGTCGCGAAAGGCGGCGCGGCGCTCGCCGGTGGGGCCGAGCGGCGGGGTGATGGGCAACACGCCAGCGGTGCGCAGCCTGGCGAGCGCGACGTCGAAATCGGCGACATGGAAGGCCATGCGGGTGTAGCCGATGTCGCTGGGGCGCCAGTCCTCGGGGCGGGCGCGTGGGCGTGGCTTGGTGTAGTTCCAAAACTCGAGTTGGACGAAGTCTTGGCGGTCGATTGCCCACCAGAGGGTGGCGCGGCCGGGTTCGGGGAGGCCCTGGATGCGCGAGAGGCCTTCGCCCGACCCCATGAGGCCGTTCGAACGGACGAAACCGAGCGCGCCGCTGTAGAAGTCGAGGGCGCGGGGGAGGTCGGCGATGCTGAAGGCGAGTTGGGCGAGCCAAGGCTCGTTGGGAGTGGGCATGGATACGCTCCGCCGTTGAGGCTCAGGGAAGCCTACGCGCCGGGGGCGGAGGGGGCGAGTGAGGAGTAACCGAGTGTCGGAGTAACGGAGTGACGGAGTGTCGGAGTGTCGGAGTGTGAGAGTGTCGGGGTGTCGGGGTACCGACTCGGCGCTAACCCACGCCCTGACGCCGCTACTCCGTTGGTCCCTCCTTCACTCCCTCAATCCCTCAATCCCTCACTCCCTCACTCCCTTACCCCGTTACTCCGTTACTCCGTTACTCCGTTACTCCGTTACTCCGTTACTCCGTTACTCCGACACTCGGCGCCCTCGGGCGTTCGCGCGAAGCGGCCACCTGTCGGTACCATCGCGCGGTGCCGCGAACTTCAGTGGTGGCGCGTCCCGGAGGGCCATGTGCTGAGCGGTAAGCGGATTTCGGTGGTTGTGCCGTGCCACAACGAGCAACTGCTGATCGGGCGCGTGATTGCGACGATGCCCGACTTCGTCGACCGGATCATCGTGGTCGACGACGTGAGCACCGATGAGACGGCCGCCCGCGTCGAAGAGCACGTCCGGCAACAGCCTGGCCGGGTCGAGTTGATCCGCCACCAAGTCAACCAAGGCGTCGGCGGGGCGATCGTGACGGGGTACCAGCGGGCGCTCGACGCGGGCGACGACGTGATCGCCGTGATGGGCGGCGACGCGCAGATGGACCCGGGCGAATTGATCCGGGTCGTCGGGCCGGTGGTTGACGACCAGTGCGACTACACGAAGGGCAACCGCTTCTTCTGGTCGGAGACGTTTCGCGTGATGCCGCGGCACCGCTTCCTGGGAAACGTTGCGCTCTCGCTCATGTCGAAGGCGGCGACGGGCTACTGGCACGTGGCGGACTATCAGTCTGGCTACACGGCGATCTCGGCGCTCGTCCTCAGGGAGCTGCTTCAGTGGGAGCTGTATCCGCGCTACGGGTTCCCGAACGATGTGCTTGTGAAGCTGAACGTGCTCAATGCGCGGGTGGCGGACATCCCCATCCGCTCGATCTACCGGGTCGGCGAGAAGTCGGGGATCAAGATTTGGCGGGTGAGCCCGAAGATCTCGCTGCTGTTGTGGAAGGGGTTCTGGTGGCGGCTGTGGGAGAAGTACGTGATGCGCTTCTTCCACCCGCTTGTCTTTTTTTACACGCTGGGGATGGTGATGTTGCCGGCTGGCCTTGCCCTCGGGCTAGCGCTCGTGGTCGCGCGAATCGCTGGGGAGGGCGTGGCGACGACGAGCGCGGTGTTCGCGGCCCTCTTGGTGACGACGGGCTTGCAACTGTTGCTGTTCGGGATGTCGGCCGACCAGGCGCAAGGCGAGCGGTTGCAGCCCGACTCGGCTGCCTGGCGGACCATCATGTCCGCCGCGCGTGAGGACCACAAGCGAGACGTGCCGCCGGTGGCTTAGCGGCTGGCGAGCGCGGCCTGCCCGCTGACCAGGTGGGCGAGGACGCGTTCGAGCGTCAGCGCCTGGTCATAAATCGCGACAACGCCGATCTGGCCCTTGAACGGAGCTGCGGTCCCGTCGCCGCCCACGTTCAGCGTGCCGGGGACGCGTTGGATCGCGGTGATCTCGGAGTTGCCGCGCACCTGCAAGACGCCGTCGACGTACAGGGTCACGACCTGGCGCGCGGCGCGCCCGTCCCAGGTGATGACGAGGTGGTGCCACTGGCCGTCGGCGAGCTGGTTGATGGGCCCGGCGCGCAGGCCGGCGACGTTCGACCCGCCCGAAAGCGAAAATTGGAGCTCGCCCTTGTTGATGGCGAGCTCGAACCCGCGTTCGGGGACCGGCGCGAAGTAGCGACGGTCGCCCGCGACCTTGCTGAGGAGTCCCTGAGGTGTCTCGACGTCAGCGTCGAACTTGAGCCAGAACTCGAAGGAGACCGGGCCGGAGGGGTTGACGGCGTCGCTGGCGGCTTGTGGGAGCGTGGTGGCGCCGCCTTCGAGGAGCAGCAGCGGGCGATCGGCGGCGACTTCTTCTTGGAAGGGTGCGGGTGGGGCGATGATGCGCTTCAGGAGCGAACCCGGCGCCGTCGGGACCGCGCCGAAGCCAGCTTTCGTCAAACCGTCGTAGGTTTCCTGTGACTCGAAGTAGAGGTACGCCGGCACACCGTTGTCCAGGAGGCGCCGGATGGACGAAACAACCCTCTCCGTGGGTGTTTGAGTGAGTTCAACCATCGTCGAGGCGGTGTTCACGAATGGCGCAATGCCCTTATCGCTGAGGGAGGTGAAGACGACGCCCTGGCCCCCCGTATCGCGTTGGACGAGCCGCCCGAGCGCCTCTTGCCGGCGCACTGCGTCCGCCTCGCGGCCATAGGCGGAGTTGAATTGGAACCCTATCCCGGAAATCGTTACAAGGCCCACCAGCGCAGTGAGGACGGCCACCCGCTCGGTCCCGAGCTTGGCCGAAATCCATCGGAGGGCAATCGGCGCGATCCCGAGCAGGCAGATGAGATAGCTAGGCACAAAGTAGCGGGCGATTGCGCTGGCGAACGACGGCGACCAGGTAGCGGCGGTGATCGTTTCGCCCTTCAAGCGAGAAAGGACGACATAGACCACAAGCACGAAGAACGCGGCTACGAACCATCTGAGGCGCTTCTGGCGAAGGCCGAGGACAAGCCCAAGTACGAGGAGTGCGCTGAGCACGGGAGCGGTTGCCAGGTAGTACTTCCAGATACTCTTGGCCGCGATCTCGACGTCTGGCACGCCGACGGGGAACAGCAGATTGCGCACGATCTCGAAGGGGTTCGTCGCGCTCAGGTTCACCGGAAAGTCCGCCCCGACGGATTCGAGATAGAGCGCGCGCCCGTTCTCGAAGGGATCGCCGAAGAGGATCAACCCGTAGAGCAACTGGCCGGCGATAGCGAGGACGCCCACCGCGACCGCCATCCCAAGCGCCAGGCGCGAGGACCAGCCGAAGCGTCCTTCCCGCCGCCACAGCATGCCCACGCCGAGAAGCGCCCAGAGCCCCATCACGGGGGCCCAGTCCGGGCGTGCCGCCAGCCCTGCACTCGCGAACACGACTGCGGCCGCGATCGCGCGCCGGTCGTTCGTCTCAACAGCCACGAGGGCCGCCCACGCCGTCCAGCCGGCGAAGACGATGAACGATGTGGCGCTGCTGTACTGATGCATGAGCCAATAGAGCAACGGCGCGCCGGCCAAGAGTCCGAGGGTCGCGGCCCAGGGGTCGCGGCACAGGCGCCGGAGCGCCAACCCGAGACCGAGGACGCCGAACACAGCCCAGAACCCGGCCGAGGCGCGACCGGCGTCTGTGAGGAAGTGACCGGGCGCGTGCATCATGGGGGTCATGGCGAATTGGATGGTGGTGGGCCGTCCCTCAAACACGACGAAGGCACGGGGGTGGAGCACGCCCTCGGGGTCGCCGAAGTCTACGTAGGGGTCGAGCGAGAACTGGCCGTTCTCGGCGAGCGCACGGGCGGTGAGGAAGTTGCCCATCTCGTCAGGGCTGTTGAAGACGCCTGAACGAATGCTGTTGAAGGAGAGCACACCAGCGACGATGGCTGTCGCGATCATCGCCCACAGGGGAAGCGAGTGTGCTAGGAACCGGCTCGGCTCCGCGGTCCGCTCGTCGTCCGGTCCAGTGTCGTCGTCTGCTGCCATCGGCGCGGGGGTGTCGCTCACGGGTTGATGCTACTTCAGGGGATCGGTACGGGAATGCGGTTGGATCTCGTCGACTTCGAGGGCAAGTCGGTTGAGCGATGCTACCCCCGCCGCCACCAGAGCCATCGCAACTCCCGCCAGGAGCAGCCGCGTCAAGAGCGAAGATGCGCGGTCTATTGCGGCGACCGAAATCGCAACCTCCGCCGGCACCCCGAAGGACGTGAGGAGCGCGACGAGGCTCGCGTCGCGAACTCCGAGGCCCAGCGGAAGCGCCGAGAGCCGTCCCAGAAGAAACGAGGCGCTTTGGGCGCCGAGCAGGAGGGAGAACGGCGCCGACTCGTGGAACAGGTCAAGCGTCCATGCGGTCTGGGCAGCGCTCGCCAGGAACCAGAGGCCGTAGACGGCGGCCAGCCGGAGCGTCAAGGCCGGCGCAAAGCCGAACGTCGCTTCGGTGAGACTGCTCACCCGCTGTGTGACGCGGCGGGGCAGGTGAAACGCCAGCCAACGCAGGCCCCCGTGAGCACGGACTCGATCTCCGATGAGTGGCCAGGTGAGTGGCCCCGCCAAAGCCAGGCCGAGGGCCCCGCACAGGGCGGCGAGGAGCGGAGTTTCGCGCGCGAGTGTGACGGCGGCAATCAGCCCGGGCAGCGCCGTGCCGATGAGGGTGAGGTAGGCCAGGAGCGCGACCGAATCTGCCACGCGCACGCCGAGCACCCTCCGCCAGAGCGCTACGCGCGTGGGCATGCCGACGATGATGCCGAGATAGCTGGAGAGGTTCGCCAGCGTTGCAACTGCGAAGACATCCCAAAGACTCGCGCGGGTCATGGAGGTTGCGCGCAGCGGGTAGTATTCGGCGGCGAACGAGGCTGCATAGCCGCAGAGCGCGAAGAAGCAGATGGAGGCGATGACAATGGGGGCCGGGTCGACCTCGTCGGGCGCGTCGAAGAGGAAGACGAAGTACACGCCGCAGGCTGCCAGGAAGCCCAGCGACAGCAGCGCCGTTACCGCCCGTCCCATGTGTCCTCCCGTGGCAAGCTGTGCTGGTCACCGCGTCGCACGTACCTGAAGACCGATGAGGCCAGACTCACGCGATGCCCCGGATGGATGCTCGATAGACGCTGATCGTGCGCTGCGCGACGCCGCACCAGGTATACCGATCGGCTACGAGGGCGCGGGCGTTCGACCCCAACTCGCCGCCCAGTTCGGGGTTGAGGAGCAGTTCTGACACGCGATCGGCGATCGCCGCGACTCCGCCCACTGGGACGATGCGGCCCGTTTGGCCGTCCGTCAGGCGATCGCCGAATGCCGGTAGTTCCGAGGCCACAACCGGGAGCCCCGAGGCCATCGCTTCCAGCAGCGAGACGGCGAAGCCCTCCGAAAGGGACGGCTGGAGGTAGACGGCGGCGGTACGAAGGAGAGCCGGGATCGCCTCGCGCGACACCTCACCCAGGAATTCCACCTGGCTCGCCACTCCGGCGCGTCCAGCCAAGCCGCGAAGCTCGTCCTCGATTACGCCTGCGCCCGCGATCATGAGCCGGGCCGATGGCACCCGGTCCAGGATCGCGGGCATCGCCTCGATTGCGAACCTGTGCCCTTTGAGGTCGACCAGCCGCCCGACGCAGAGGATGCGGCCGGGGACGCGCTCCTCCGGTGCTGGCCGGAAGCGCTGGATGTCCACACCGATGTGGATCACGTCGACCGGCTGGCCGGTCCCCGTCCGAATGGTCTCCGCGAGAGGTTCTGAAACGGCGATGGTCCGGCTCGCGCGCCGGGCAACCCAGTTGCCGAGGCGTGACCCCACATCGCCGCCGACGTCGCCATGGACATCGCTGCCATGTGCCGTGACCACCAGCGGCCGACGCCGGACTTTGGCCGCCAGCCAGGCAGCTGCGCCCGTCTGGAGGAAGTGGCCGTGGAAGATGTCGACATCGGGGACGCGCGCAGCCACAGCAGCCAGCGACGCGAGCATCGGCGGCACTTGGGCCGTGGCCAGGCGGGTCGCCCTCAAGTTGGAGGCTATCCCAGCACCATAGGCGAGCCTCTGGGCTGAGGCGGGCAGCCAATACCGTGCCCGGCGCACTTCGACGCCGGCCCACTTGTCTCGCAGCAGGACGCCCGGCGCATCCGGCGCGACAACCGTGACCCGTACGCCTTCGGCCACCAACGCATGCGCAAGGTCCGCTACGAAGGACCCGGCGGCGTCGCCGGGCCAGCGTGGGTAGGAGCTCGTGACCATGCAGACGTGGAGTGGCTTCGGGGCGCTGGGCACCGCCCAATCCTAGGGCTATCGACGCTCACGTGCGCCTCAAAGGCACCCTCGGCTACCCTTGCGCCATGCCGCGACCGCTCGAAGACATCACCATCCTCGACCTCACCTGGATCCTCTCGGGGCCCTATGGCTCGATGGTCCTCTGTGACCTCGGCGCCGAGGTGATCAAGGTCGAGCGGCCACCCTTCGGCGACATCTCGCGGACGACGGGTCCGTACCAGAACGGCTGGAGCTCGTACTACTTCAGCGTCAATCGTGGCAAGAAGTCGATCTCCATCGACCTGCGCAAGCCGGAGGGGCGTGACC